>JALVJE010000064.1 GCA_027028505.1 Bacteroidales bacterium | reverse complement strand
GGCCAAAGAGGATGCAAAATGGCGCCATGCTTACTACAAACGCCTGGCAGAGCTGGATTATAATGAACACAAGGTCGCTGAATAAACAGTGTGCTGCCAAAAGAAAAAAAGCCGGTTTTATACCGGCTTTTTTTCTTACCTGAAGATAAGCTCAATCGAAAAAAATAGTGTAATTTTGTAATTTAAAATGGTTATAAATTACTGCAGATGGCAGGCAGGATGATGGCACTGGATGTGGGGAGGAAAAGGATCGGGATCGCTGTGACCGATCCTGCCGGCATTATTGCCCAGGGACTGACGACAGTGGCTGCACACGAGTTGTGGGATTTTCTGAAAGAGTACATGCAACAGGAGAAGGTAACGGAATTTGTGGTGGGTTATCCGGTTACTTTACGGAACGAGCCGTCGGAGGCTTTGCGCTGGATCAATCCGGTGATCAAAAGACTGCGGAAACTGTATCCGCAGATAAAGATCACTCAGACGGATGAGCGGTTCACCTCATCTCTTGCACAGCAGGCTATGCTGGCGGGAGGGGTACGGAAAGAGAAACGTAAGGACAAGGCCCTGATCGACAAGGTGAGTGCCACGATCATCCTGCAGAGTTATATGGAACGGAAAAATATGGAAAGATGATCTATCCTGTAGTGGTATACGGACATCCCGTATTGCGGAAAGTCGCCCGGGAGATCCCTGAAGGACAGGCCGGGCTGGGAGATTTTGTCCGGAATATGTTTGAGACGATGTACGATTCGGAAGGGGTGGGCCTGGCAGCTCCCCAGGTGGGGCAGTCGGTGCGTCTTTTTGTGGTCGATGCTTCCCCTTTTGCCGAGGATGAACCGGGTCTGGAAGATTTTAAAAAGGTCTTTATCAACCCGGAGGTACTGGAGCGTTCGGGAGAGCGTGTGCCTTTCAATGAAGGTTGTCTCAGCATCCCCAACATCAGGGAGGATGTGGTCAGGGAAGAGAAAGTGGTTATCCGTTATCAGGACCTGCAGAGAGAGTGGCATGAAGAAGAATATGACGGCATCGCCTCCCGTGTCATCCAGCACGAATATGACCATCTGGAGGGGGTCCTCTTCACCGACCTGCTGCCACCGTTGCGCCGGAAGCTGCTGGCCTCGCGCCTGAGAGCCATCAGCAAAGGCCGTTTTAAGGCCTCCTATAAGACCATCCTGCCGGGTCAGAGAGTGCCGGAGATCCTGAAGTTCTGACTCTCTCTGTCCGGAGAGAATTAACGCCGCTTGACCGGAACCTCCTTTTTTTATATCTTTCGTTATCCGAAGGTATTCCATTATGTCCCCGCCGGATAACATGAACATTCACCGGATCCCGTTTGTGCGTCTGTTCCTGCCTTTCCTGGCAGGGATCATCTTGGGGTTGACCCATATCATTTCGTCATGGGTTCCCCTTGCTTTCCTGATGCTTGCCGGCGGAGTTATGGCTTTCCTGGCCTTTGCTGCCCGGGATCCTACGGTGAAATACCGGCGTAGTTCCCTGGGCGGAGGCGGGATCCTGTTGATGTTCCTGGCGGCAGGCTGGATGGCTGCCTTTCTGGCACGGGAAGAAGTGGCAGCCAAAACCTCCCTGATGGGTCCTGCGATCGTCCGGGGATATATTTTGCAGCTTGCGGCAGAACGCAGCAGGAGCCAAAAGGTGGTGATCGGCGTGAAGGCTGTCAGGCAGGAGGGGAAATGGTACAGAGCCGGGGGG
>JALVJE010000063.1 GCA_027028505.1 Bacteroidales bacterium | reverse complement strand
TTTACAATGCTTTTATGAATATTCTATATAACTACTTTTAAAATAGTTTTGATTTTTTATTTCGGAAAAAGATGATTTACTTTGCATTGCAACCGATCTTTCCGGTATGAACATACTTGATATCGTGTTAGGTATATTTTTAGTGTGGGGTCTGATAAAAGGCTTCAGGAACGGTCTGGTCATCGAGCTGGCCGCCCTGGCCGCCCTGGTCCTGGGACTGTATGGTGCACTCCGTTTTTCCTATTATACTTCCGACCTGCTCACCCGGCATTTTGAGCTGCAAGGCAATGCACTGTACATTACCTCTTTTATCATTACCTTCATCGTCATTGTCATCGCAGTACATCTGCTGGCCAGGCTCCTGGACAAACTGGTCAAGGCAGTGGCGCTGGGGTTTTTCAACCGTTTTCTGGGGATGCTTTTCGGCCTCCTCAAGGTGGCATTTGTCCTGAGCATTCTCCTGGTGCCCGTCAATGCGCTGAACCGCAATGCCCATTTCATCCCGGACGAAACGATCCGCTCGTCGGCACTGTGGCAACCGTTATCCCGTTTTGCACCTGATCTTTTCTCGTTCTTTCATTTTGACATCACCACGCCCCTGCACCCCCAACCCCGGAAAAACGAGCCTGTGACCCTGTAAAGAAGGACAAATTCTTATCTTTGCGGCAAATCTGTGTACCATGAATTTTGTTGAAGAGTTACGCTGGCGGGGGATGATCCATGATATCATGCCCGGTACGGAAGAGCAGCTGAAGAAAGAGATGACCACCGGATACATCGGCTTTGATCCCACGGCCGACTCCCTGCATATCGGCAACCTGGTGGGGATCATGCTCCTGAAGCATTTTCAGCTGAAAGGTCATCGGCCCGTAGTGCTCATCGGTGGAGCCACCGGAATGATCGGCGATCCTTCGGGCAAATCGCAGGAACGCAACCTGCTCGACGAAAAGACCCTGCGACACAACCAGGAAGCTATCAAACAACAGCTCACCAAATTCCTGGAATTCGACGCAGGCAAAGCCAACGATGCTGTGCTGGTCAACAACTACGACTGGATGAAGGATTACACTTTCCTGGAATTCATCCGGGATATAGGCAAACACATCACGGTCAATTATATGATGGCCAAGGAGTCGGTAAAGAAACGACTGGATCCTGCCAACAAGAGCGGGATGTCTTTCACCGAGTTCTCTTACCAGCTGGTGCAGGGCACCGATTTCCTCCATCTGTATGAGACCCTCGGTTGCAAACTGCAGATGGGCGGGTCCGACCAGTGGGGCAATATTGTCACGGGCACCGAGCTGATCCGCCGCAAACTGGGCGGCGAAGCGTATGCCCTCACCTCCCCCCTCATCACCAAAGCCGACGGCGGAAAGTTCGGAAAGACCGAATCGGGTAATGTCTGGCTCGATCCCAAACGAACCTCTCCTTACAAATTTTACCAGTACTGGCTGAACGTCTCCGATGAAGATGCCGAAAAATTCATCCGGATCTTCACCCTTCTTTCGAAAGAGGAGATCGAAGAACTGATCCGTGAGCATCGCACGGCCCCTCACACCCGTATCCTGCAAAAAAGACTTGCCTCAGAGGTCACCACACTCGTACATGGTCCGGAGGCACTCGCAGGAGCGGAAGAGGTCTCCCGGATCCTGTTCGGGAAAGGGACCACAGAGACACTGAAGAATATGGACGAAGCCACTTTCCTGGATGTTTTTTCCGGGGTACCGGTGTATGAGGTCGACCGGTCCGTCCTGGCCGGGGGGATCCCCGCCACTGAGCTGCTCACAGACACCACAGGCATCTTCCCCTCCAAAGGAGAACTGCGGCGCCTTGTCAAAGGCGGAGGGCTGAGCATCAACAAGAACAAGATAAACGATCCGGAAATGAAAGTCTCGGAGCAGCACCTCATCAACGGAAAGTACATCCTGGTCCAGAAAGGAAAAAAGAACTACTACTTAATAAAACTGAAAAACTGACGTTATTTCTACTGACAATCCATCTTGATCATGAAACAGGAAACATCCTCCTACGAAAGCTTTGATTTTTTCTTTTTTTTATGGAAATACCGCCGGCCGGTGATCATCGTTACGGTGGTTGGCATCATCCTCTCGGTGGTGGTATCCCTGCTCATCAAGCCCCGTTTTGCGGGTGAGGTGATCCTCTACCCTACTGCCTCTTCTTCCGTGTCCAAGACCCTGATCTCCACCCAATGGACCGGCAACAAGGACATCCTTTCTTTCGGTGAGGAGGAAGAGACCGAGCGCCTGCTGCAGATCCTGCAGTCGGATAAGATCCGCAACAAGCTGGTGCAGCAATTCGATCTATACAACCATTATAAGATCAAACCCGATGCCAAATACCGGAAGACCCTCCTGAACGAGAAGCTGAAAAAGAATGTTCGCTTCCGTAAAACGGAATATATGGCCGTTAAGATCCGGGTGATGGATACCGATCCGGTGATCGCGGCCGATATGGCCAATACGATCGCCTCCCTGCTCGACTCCACCATCGCGCGCCTGCAAAGGGACAAGGCCCGGAAAGCCTTTTACCTCGTGCAGGACGAGTATTTTTCCCTGCAGAAAGAGGTGGAACAGATCAGGGACTCTCTCCTCATCCTGGGGCGGCTGGGCATCTATGACCTGTCGGCACAGAGTATGGGGATCAGTGAGGCGTATGCCGAAGCGGTCCGCCGCAATGATCAGGCAGCCATGAAAAAGATGGAAAACCAGATGAAAGTACTGGGGAAATACGGGGCCAGATACAGGACCCTCTCGGAACGGCTCTCTTATTCTGAGGAGCGGCTCAGCAACCTGCGCATCAAATACTCCGAAGCACGGCTGGATGCCGAGCAGGACCTGCCCAATGTATACATCATCAACACTGCCGAGGTGCCTGATAAAAAAGCGGCCCCGAAACGATCCCTGATCGTGATGGCCGGCACCCTCTCGGCTTTTCTCTTCGCAGTGATCCTGCTGATGATCCTGGAAGCTTTCAGAAGAAGAACGGAGAAAAACGGATGACGTGACCCTGACAGCAGCCGATATCAGACGCTTCTATCTTTTCTCTCTTTTTTTCCTCCTGCTCGAGGGGGTGATGGTCTATAAAGAGCTCTGGCCCGCCTTTCTTCTGCCCGTTGCACTGGCCTTTTTTTTCCTGGCTTTTTACCGGCTGGATTATTTCTATTTCAGCATGGTTTTCTTCACCCCTCTCTCCATTCCCTTGCTGGAATTCTTTCCGGACCTCTCTTTCAACCTCTCCATTCCTTCCGAGTTGTTCGTCCTGCTGATCCTTTTTGTCCTGCTGTACCGTTATCTGACGGGCAGGGGTGTCGACCGCACCTTCCTTTTCCACCCGCTTACCCTCGCCATTCTTCTTTATCTCTCCTGGATGCTGATCACGGCTGTTACCAGTACGCTGCCCCTGGTCTCCCTGAAATATTTCCTGTCCCATTTATGGTTCATAGCGGCCGGCTACTTCCTGGCTTATGAACTATTCCGGAGGCAGGACAACATCATACGTTTCCTGTGGGCCTATATGATCCCGTTGATGCTGGTCATATTCTACACCCTTTTCAACCAGGCCCACACCGGTCTGGTCAATCAAAAGGCAGCCCACTCAGCCATGACCCCTTTTTACAACGATCACACCTCTTACGGAGCCATTCTGGCGCTTTTCATTCCCATACTGACAGGATTCCTCTTCATGGGCAGAAGATCCCGCAGAGCACCTTTTATCGTTGTGACAGGCATGCTGGCCCTGTTCCTTTTTTCTTTTGTTTTCAGCTACAGCCGGGCAGCCTGGCTGAGCCTGGTGCTGGCAGCCGGCATTGCCCTGCTGATACGGCTGCGCATCCGTTTCAGGACCATCGCCCTCTTCTCGGTCATCCTCGCAGGTCTGCTGTTCTCTTTCTGGACCACCATCTGGCTGAAACTGGAAGAGAACAAGCAACAGTCCTCCACCAGTTTTGCGCAACATATCAGCTCGATGACCAATGTACGCAGCGATGCTTCCAACCTGGAGCGTATCAACCGCTGGAAATGCGCCCTGCGCATGTACAGTGAGAAGCCGGTACTGGGCTGGGGACCCGGGACCTATATGTTCAATTACGCCCCTTTCCAGGCTTCTTATGACCGGACGATCATCAGCACCGATTTCGGGGATATGGGCAATGCACACAGCGAATACCTCGGCCCGCTCTCGGAGAGTGGCTTACCGGGAATGATCACCGTGATCATCGTATTCTTTCTGGCTTTTTATACAGGTGTGCGGGTTTATCAGAGAGCTTCCCGCCCCCGCGACAGGACCCTGATGCTGGCGATCCTTACAGGGCTCTCCTCCTATTTCATCCACGGTTTGATGAACAACTTCCTCGACAGGGACAAAGCGGCCATACCTGTCTGGGGATTCTTCGCCATCATTGTGACGCTGGATCTCTATTACAAGAATCAGAAGGAAGTAGCGGAAAAGTAGTGTTCAGAAGATCTCCACCCCCAGGATAGAGACATCGTCAAAACAACGCGGGTTATCAGGGGTGATCTTCTCTTCCCTGATCAGGTCCAGGATGTTTTTCCCGATACTCTCATGGTTACGTATGTTCTTTTCTATGGGAGCTGTGCCGATCTCTTTCCCGTCATCATCCGGCAGCTCAGAGAGTCCGTCGGTATAGCAGATGATCTTGGTCCGCTGGTCGATCGTCAGGGTTTCCTTGGTCACCGAAGGTATTTCATCCAGCATACCCACGCCCACGGTGTTACTGTTGAGCAGCAGGATCCTGTCATCCTTTGTCTGATAGACCACGGGCGGATTATGAGCGGCGTTGATATATTCCAGCAGACGGGTCTCACAGTTGTATTTGGCAATAAAGAGGGTGATGAATTTTTCGCCGTTGGCGCTTTCCACGACCCTTTTATTCAGTTCTTTCACCAGTTCTTCCATGGGGATCTCGTAGGTGTACAACGCCCGCAGATTGGCCTGGAAATTGGCCATCAGCAAGGCTGCTGAGATCCCCTTCCCCGACACATCGGCGATACAGAACCCCCAGGTATTATGGCTCAGACGGATACAATCGTAGTAATCCCCGCCTATAGAATAGTGGGGTTGATAGAACCCTTTCACGCTAATACAATCGGTAGTGGGCAGGATCTCATTGTCGGGGATCAGCAGCGACTGCATTTTCCGGGCCAGCTCCAACTCTTTTTTCATCCTTTCCTGTTCCAGGCTTTCCTGGAAAAGGCGGATGTTCTCAATAGCTACCAGAACGATATTGGTAAGGGTCTGTATAAAGGTCAGATGCCGAACCACAGGGCTCATCCCTTCCCCTTCCTCCAGGTCCCCTATCAGGACATACGCCAGAGGCTGGTTGTTGTGATATACCGGGATGACGATATCAAATCCCTTAATGGAATTATTGTTTGAGACTGCCACGAATGAGATCTCCTTGACCGGCAGCAGGACCTTCTCCACATCCACCTTGTCGGTAACCTCCGCATCACAGCCCGACCGGAAGATACAGTGCCACTCTGTATTCTTTTTGTATATGGCGATCTTCCCAATGTTCAGATCTCTTACCAGAATCTTCTCTGTCAGGGAGAGCAACTCTTCCGGAGAGCTGTTGTTGTTAATGGCCTGCGTGATCTCAAGGAGGGCGTTCAGCTTGAACCTTGAGTCCTGCAGACGGCGCAGGGATGAATTGGAAGTCATCACACTCAGTCTTTAGCCCGTTCGCCGTAGGAGCGGGTACGGGTATCCACACGTATCTTATCCCCCTGGTTGATAAAGAGCGGCACATTGATCGTGGCGCCGGTCTCCAGCTCGGCAGGCTTGGTGGCTGTTGTGGAGGCTGTATCCCCTTTGACACCCGGCTCGGTATAGGTCACCTCCAGTTCAACATAAGGAGGAAGCTCCACCGACAGCGGGGTCTCGGTCTCGGCATGAAAAACAATGTCCACCTCCTGTCCTTCCTTCAGAAGGTCGGCCGAAGGGATCAGTTTTTCCTCTATGGGCACCTGCTCAAAGGTCTCACGGTGCATAAAATGATATCCCATATCATCCTTGTATAAAAACTGATAAGGCCTTCTCTCGATACGGGCGACCGTCACTTTATGTCCGGCAGAGAAAGTATTGTCGATCACCTTGCCGGTGGTAAGGCTTTTGAGCTTGGTCCGTACAAAGGCAGGACCTTTGCCGGGTTTAACATGCTGAAACTGAACGATGGTATATAAGTCGTTGTTGAACTCAATACACAGTCCGTTCCGGAAATCTGCTGTTGTTGCCATACAATTATTCCCTTTTGATTTATGCAAAAATAACCCAAATACCGGAATTCCCCAACCCTCTGGCCAATTGGGGGGCAGATCTGTCATTTTTTCCGGATGATGGCTTCGAAAGGATATTTCAATCCTTCATAATCATGGAGGTAGATCTTAAAGGAACCCACCTTGAGGGTGATCAGCACTTTGACCGGCAAGAAATTGCGGTCGTCGGTAAGCCACATGGACATATCATTCTCGGAAGCGAAGGCCCTGCCCACCTCAGTGACCGGCCCGAAGCGCAGACAACGGACCTTGTTCCGGCCTACCTTGATCGTTTCGCGGCCCAGATACCGGATCTTCATCGGGAAGAGCTCGTCGGTAAAATAGGTCTGGATCACCATGACTTCCCGGTTCTTAAAAGGATATCCGGCATAATGGTTCCGGAAATAATAAAAGCCCGTAAGAACATCATAAATATTCTTTGGGACGACCACCTCCCCTTTATTCTTACTGTAAACCACGGATGAATCTTCCCGCACATAATGGTCGAAGGTCACCTCATTGTACTTTTTATAATTTCCCTCGTGGATATCCCGGATCGCCAGTAAAGGGAAACCCGTAGCAGGGTCCATATAACACTCATACCGGTCCCGTACTTTATAGATCACATCCGCCAGTCCTGTGGTCCTCCCCACCAGTTTGATGTGCCAGACATCTTTCCCCTGCAGCGTATCCTTCTCAACGGTCAGATAAGCATTCCCCGCAGAAATGAATGAGAAGTTGATATCATATTCCAGTTTCTCCCCCGGTCCATAGACCACAGGCTTCTCCGGCTGGGCCCAAAGCCCCTGCCCGTAAACCAACAGAAAAAACAGGATCAGGCTGAGCCGGAAATATCGGGTATAGTTCATTCGTTCGTCGTTCGTGGTTCGTCGATCATCGATCATCGTTCCTTTTTCTTCTGCAAATTTCGGTCCCTTTGCAAGAAATCTTTGGGGATGGTAGCCACAAATTCCTTCAGGTAGAAGGGTTCAAAGTAAGCTACGTCAGCAAATTTCCCTTCCCTGTAATATTTTTCTGCCAGAGAGACCATTCTGTCAGCCCGGGGAAATATCCCGTCGAGAAAGAGATCGTTATCCCCCTGAAAAACCTTTTTGCATTTGTCACTGCCGGTACCGAAAAAGAGGATCTTCCGTTGTCTGCGTTCTCCCGTGAACGATCTTGCATCGATCACATGGGGTTCAATTTCCGTGATGCGCCGGCCCTGCATATCATAAAAAGCGCTGTAAACCTCCATACGGCGTGCATCGATCATGGGGCACAGCCATCCTTCTGCCCCCAGCTCCTTTCTGATCCCTTCCGGCATCTCCGCCGTCACCGACGATGCCAGCGCCTCCAGCGTGGAGACCGCCAGGAGAGGGATCTTCAAAGCATAGGCAAGTCCTTTGGCCGTGGAGACCCCAATACGCAGTCCGGTGTAGGAGCCGGGACCTTCACTTACGGCCACCGCCTCCAGGTCCTGCATGCGTAAACCGTTTTTCTTCAGGATCTCCCCGGTCAGTGTTGTAAGTATCCGGGAGTGGTCACGTTCTTCGGCCCCCAGGAGCAGATCTGTCACCGCACCGTCTTTCCCCAGGGCTACCGAGCAGATATCCGCAGAAGTCTCTATGTTCAGGATCAATGCCATCGGTCCGGATCATTTCTCCCCTTTGGAAAACAGCTCTTTCTGGGGCACAATCTCCACGTGGGTGCTGTCCTTCAGTTTTTTGGCAATGGCACTGTAAGGGGCCACGACCACCAGATCCTCCGGTGTGATCCCTGAGAGGATCTCTATGTAGTTATCATCCTGGATCCCTGTCTTAACCTCTCTTATCAGGGCCAGTGGTTTCTCCACGACAAAAACCACCTCTTTGGTCTCTTCCTGGTCGGTGGGGAGTACAGATGCTCCTTCCTGTTGTGATCCTGTTGTATCTTTCCGTGTAGTCACGGCCTGGATGGGAACAGAAAAGGCATGCTCTTTTCGCCTGGTCTGTATATCCACGGTAGCCGACATGCCCGGGCGGAAAGGCTCCGGGTTGGTCTCACTGACAAGGTGCTTGTAAGAATCCCGAAGCAGCAGGATCTTCACATCAAAGCTGGTTACCTGGTCAACAGAAACGCCCGTGGAGGAAGCCGAGTTGGCGATCTCTGTTACCACGCCTTTGAACTTGTCCCCCAGGTAAGCGTCCACCTCCACGATAGCCGTATCTCCTTTTTTCACCCGGATGATGTCGTTCTCGTTCACTTCGACCAGCGCCTCCATCTTGCTCAGATCGGCGATACGGAGCAGCTCCGTTCCGGCCATCATCGAGGTACCGACCACCCGTTCCCCCTTTTCCACATTGAGCCGGGTCACGATGCCGGGCATGGGGGCATAGATCCTGGTTTTTACCAGGTTCTCTTCGGCCTCTTTCAGGCTGGCCTGGGCACTGAGGAGGCTGTAACGTGCCGCATCCACCTCTGCCCTGGCCGATTTATAGGATGCTTCTGCTTTTTCAAAATCAGAACTGGAGATCGTTTTCTGTTCGAAAAGCTTCTTGCTCCGTTCATAGGAGAGACGGGCCTGTACGAACTGTGCCTCAGCCTGTGCGAGGCGGGCCTTGGCCGAATGCACCGCTGCCATGGCCCTGTCACGTGCCGAAATATAGACATCCGGCTTGATCTTCACCAGCAGCTTGCCTGCCGGGACATAATCCCCCTCCCTGACGTGCAGCTCCACGATCTCGCCCGACACATCCGGCGCCAGCTTCACCTCCGTGGCCGGCTGGATCTTCCCGTTGGCATTCACGGTCTCTATGATGGTACGGTAAGCCCCTTTCTCCACCGCCACTTTATAGGTCAACTCCTTCCCGAACCACCCCTTTTTCTTCCCGACCACTGCCACAATGATGGCCAGGACAGTGATGCCACTTATGATCAATAAGGATCTGTTTTTCTTCATCATCAAAATTTTATGTTCTGGACAAATGGTTTTCCCCTGTAAAAATTGAGGACATTGATCTTGAAAACAAATTCATATTTCGCGGACAACAGGTCCGACTGTGCTTTGGTCAACTGGGTCTTGGCCGTGTTGTAATCCATACTGGTCACCAGACCCACGTTGAACTTCTCCGAGGTATAGCGGAAAGACTCTTTCATGGAAGCAACGGTCTTTTTCATGGCCATGTATTTGTTCATGGCTGCCCGGGCATCCAGCCAGGCCTGCTGGATCTCTTTGTAAAGGGTTTTCCTCTCATTCTCAAACTGCAATTGTGCATTTTTTATCCCCAGGCGGGCGTTGTTCACCTCTTTCTGGATCTGCCAGCCGTTGAAAATGGGGATGGTAAGACCCAGTCCGATCATCCAGTTGCGGTTGTCAGCCATCTGCTCTCCAAACGGATAGGGCCCATATTCTATCCCCTCCACAGGATCCACGCCCAGGATCTTTTTACGGTTATCGGAAAAGCTGGTGTTGAAACTTCCGTTGAGGCTAAGCCGGGGACTCTTGGCCCCGCGGGCCAGTTTCAGGGAGACCTCCGAGCTCTTCAGTTGGTAGGTAGCGCTCCTGATCTCCGGCATGAAGTTCATGGCATCCGAAAACACCACGGATATCGGCGGCAGGGTGAACAGGCTGTCTGGTGATGTTATCTCCGGCACCACAATGTCAAAACCGTTGAGCGAGTCCAGTTCCAGCATCTGGGTCAGATTGAGGTAGGCCATGTCGAGCGCATTGACAGTATTGACGACGGAGGCCTCTTCGGAGGCTGCCTGGGCCTCCACCTCCAGCAGGTTGCCCAGCGGCACACTGCCGGCATCCACAAGATTACGCGTTCGCTGGATCTGCTCCTTTGTGACCTTTAACTGCTGCCGGGCAACTTCCAGCAGTTCCTTGTCCAGGAGGATCTGCAGATAAGCCAGCGCCACGCTCAGGGAGATATCGTTTCTGGCCCTGTCCAGATCTTCCAGACTGGCCATCAGTTGATACTTGTTCTGCTTGATCGTATTGACCTTCTGCAAACCTGAAAAGAGGTTCATCGAACCTCCTACATTAAACCCCAGATAATTGATCGAATTATTGGAAAACCTGTAGGTTGTTTCGTCCAGGACCCTTCCGGACGAAAAGGAGTAGTTGCTTCCGGCATTCAGCGTGGGGATGCGGCTCAGCTTAGCCTGCTTCAACGTGTTCTGGTTCATTTCCGTGGTCAACGCACGTTGTTTGATCTGGATGTTGTGGTCAATGGCATATTGAACACATTCCTCCAGGGTCCATTTCTTCCCATCAGTCTGTGAAAAAACAGGCCATGTCAGGATCAGCAGGAAAGAAAAAGAGAAAAATATGTTTTTGTTCATTTTATACCACTTTTAAGTGCGCTAATATAGAATAACTTTGCTACTTTTTTTATGACAGTTGTTTTTATTTGACCCCGGCCAGTAACAGAATATCTTTTTGTTTTTGTGTTGGGATTTTTACATTTATATTTGACATTTTTCCTAGGAATTTCATTCCGGGCCCTGCAAAAAAGATATGGAGAAAACAATATATCTGAAAGAGGTGGGAGAGGTCATCTTGCGCAAAAGCAGGCGTGCACGGCGTGTCAGCATCCGCATCACCCCGGCCGGCCGGGTAACCGTGACCATACCTTTCTACTCCGGCTGGAATACCGCCGTACGTTTTCTGGAGCAGAAAAAGGACTGGGTATCACGTACCGTGCAGAAAATAGAGAAAAAACGCCCTCCACGTACCGAGTACCGGGAAGGGGAAAATCCTTTCACCCGTTTTCACAAACTGATCCTCACCCCCTCCGAAGATGCAGAGACGGAACAAGTGGTTAGTGGCAGGATCACAGAAAAGGAGGCTCTCCTCATCTATCCGGCTTCCTGGGCACCCGACAATGAACAACTCCGTGCGATCATCCAGGAGATGTACATCCGTGTACTGCGTCAGGAAGCCCGGCAATACCTGCCGCCCCGTTTGTACCGCCTGGCCAGGGATCACGGTTACTCCTACCGCCGGGTGTTCCTGAAGAACCTGAAGACCCGCTGGGGCAGTTGCTCTGCTGCAGGCAACATCAACCTGAACATCCATCTGATGATGCTGCCCGACCACCTCATCGACTATGTCTTGTTGCACGAGCTGGCCCATACACGCCATAAGAACCACGGCCCCGGCTTCTGGGAAGAACTGCAGAGAACCACCGGCAAAGCCAGAGAACTGGACCGCGAGCTTAATAAATATCCTGTCGCTCATGATCAGTAGCCGGGTCTGAACACTGCTGATATGTCAACCGGATTATGACGTAGCCAATCGGTCAATAAAAATGGAATAGTGGAATAGTGGAAAATTGGAAAATTGATGAAGCTCCGCCTCCGCTTGCAGCTACGGCGGACAAAGGATGAAGCGATAAAGCGACGTGGCGAAGAGGCGACATGGCGACATGGCGACAAGGATAGATCTGAATAGTAAATCCTCAACTCAAAACTCGACACCCGATACTCGAAACTCGATACTCGAAACTCGTAACTCCACCCTCCACACTTACTACTGGGTCAGGTAAGTTGGGCAGGCAATATAATGCTTTGTTATATGGTTGATCTGACACTACCACGAAAAGCAAAAGCTTTTTTCCGATTTTTTTCATAAATTAGGACAAAACTGCCTGCCTACCATGAGGAGATCCGTTTTTACCGTGCTCTGGATGATGTGGGGGATGCTGCTCCCGGCTCAATCCGGTCTGTCCGCCACGCCGGAAAAGACCCGGGAGCTCCTGGAAAAATACCCGAAAGAAGAACCCTCCATGATCAAAGGAGGAGACCATTGTGAGGGCCTCTTCGTGCTGGACTCCTGTTATTCCCTGGGCTGGTCGGCCGGTGATTCCTCCTGGGTGAAGACGCGGGGCAGTTTTTACAACTACGATGCCGAAGGAAAGATCCTGCAGGCCGAGAGCCGTTACCCGGCGGGCACCTCCTGGCGGCCCGGCGGCCGGACCCTCTATTTCTACGATGCCCGCGACCATCTGATCTCCCAACTGTTCCTCTCCTACAATTCTTCCACACATACCTGGGACACCACAAAACAGTACCTGCGGGATTATTCCGCCGAAGGACTCCTGATGAAAACGGTCGTACAGTATTTTGAGCAGGGCATCTGGGAGGATAAGACCCTTTATTCCTATGATTACAATGCCGACGGGCAAAGGATCATGTACAGTGTCAGCTACCGCGATCCCTCCGGCACGGGCTGGATCCCGCAGTACCGGTTTCTCTATACCTGGCAGGGGGGACTGCAAACCGAAGACATCAAGCAAGACTACGATACGGCTTCAGGGACCTGGCTCAACGATTACCGTGAGCATTACGTTTTTGATATGCAAAACCGGCTCACCTCCAAGACAATATCCAACTGGGATACGGTCACCGCCGACTGGCAGAACAGCTCTCTGATAGCATACACTTACGATGACCGTGGCAGGGTGGTACAGAAGCTTTATCAAAGCTGGTCATCCGGACGCTGGAACGACGCCGTAAGATATCTTTACACTTATGACAAGCCGGACACAACGCTGATCCTGTTCCAGGTATGGTATGCGAACGATTCAACGTGGCGGGATGATTACCGGTATGTCTATGCCTATGATGGCTGCGGCAACCTGATCTCCGAGACGGGTATCCTGTGGAATAAAGACTCCGGGCAGTGGATCAATGATTACCGGATCGTCTATTTTGTCTCGGCCTTGCCGGCCGGTCATCCTCTTACGGTAGAGATCATTGACAGCGGCAATGTCACCTGCTACGGGTATCATAACGGCTGGGCCCTGGCTACCGCCTCAGGGGGCACCCCTCCCTACACCTGGCTGTGGGACAACGATCCCCCTTCCACCGACTCTGTGGCCACAGGTCTGTCCCCCTGGCGCTGGTATCATGTGACCGTCACCGACTCGCTGGGGAACACGGCCACCGACAGCGTTTTCCTCACAGAGCCCGAGCCCGTGACCACCGGCACGATCCGCGGGCCGGTAAATATCTGCCTGAACCGTTATTACTGTTATTGTGTCGTACCTCCGCAGGACGGTTATTACCTCTGGACCGCCATCGGCGGTGAGATCCTGGGCTATCCTGCCGGGCCGCATGCCATGGTGAAATGGACCCGTCCCGGCGCCGATACCCTGGCGGTGGTACGCTACAGTGTGAACGGCTGCCCGGGCGATACGGCCCTCCTGGTGGTCAACACCCTGACGGTTGCAGCCCCGGAGACTCCCGCAACGCCCCTTACCATCCGGCCCAATCCTGCCAGCGACTTCATCCATATCGACAATAATACGATGATGCCATTCTCCTACCGGCTTACTGAACTTTCAGGCCGTCCGGTAAAAACAGGACGGTCGGGCGGAGGCCCGGAGGAGGTGCTCCCTGTGGCAGGCCTGGCGCCCGGCATTTATCTGCTGGAAATACATATGCAGGATGGCCATTATCTGATCAAAAAGGTCGTGATCCGGTAATACAGAATGTATTCATCCGGATGAAGGATTTTTCCTCTTTTATTGTTACTTTTACGTCGTTTTACCGATAAATATTTTCATTAAAAAATAACAAATTATGGGACAAAAGAAATTCAGAGCAGGCGTACTGTTCGGGGATGAGGTCACCGAGCTTTTCGCCTATGCCAAAGCCAACAATTTTGCCATTCCTGCCGTGAACGTGGTAGGAACGGATTCTGTGAATGCCGTGATGGAGACGGCTGCCAAAGTCAATTCACCTGTGATCATCCAGTTTTCCAATGGCGGTGGCGCTTTTTATGCCGGCAAAGGATTGCCCGCCGAAGGCCAGACAGGTGCCATCCTGGGAGCAGTTTCCGGGGCACAACATGTTCATCTGCTGGCAGAGCATTACGGGGTGCCGGTGATCCTGCACACCGACCATTGCGCCAAAAAGCTCCTCCCCTGGGTGGACGGGATGCTGGAGTATGGTGAAAAATACTACAAGGAACACGGCAAGCCCCTCTTCAGCTCACACATGCTCGACCTTTCCGTGGAGCCCCTGGAAGAGAATATCGCGATCAGCAAAAAATATCTGGAGAGGATGAGCAAGATCGGCATGACCCTGGAGATCGAACTGGGTGTCACCGGCGGAGAAGAGGACGGTGTAGATAATACCGGCGTGGACAATGCCAAGATGTATACCCAGCCGGAAGATGTAGCTTATGCCTATGAAGAACTGCTCAAAGTAAGTGATCGTTTTACGATAGCTGCCTCTTTTGGAAATGTTCACGGGGTTTACAAACCCGGCAATGTGAGACTGGAGCCCCTCATCCTGAAGAACTCACAGGAGTACATCCGGAAAAAATTCAATACAGGCGAAAAACCTGTGAATTTCGTCTTCCACGGCGGCTCGGGATCCGAGAAATCCAAGATCAAGGAAGCTATCTCTTACGGGGTGATCAAAATGAACCTGGACACCGATATGCAGTGGGCCTTCTGGGTAGGTGTGAAAGGTTATTACGAGCAATACAAGGATTATCTGCAGAGCCAGATCGGAAACCCCGAAGGGGAAGACAAACCCAACAAAAAATATTACGACCCGCGGAAATGGCTGCGTGCCGGCGAGGAGCAGTTCGTCAAAAGGCTCACCGAAGCTTTTGAGGACCTCAACGCCATCAACAGACTCGGGTAATACAACATAGTTGATCATTAAAAAAGCCGGGTCTGGAGATCCGGCTTTTTTGTTTTCCTCTTCTTCAGATAAACAAAAATAACATCCCGGCCCTTTATTCCGTATAAAATAAAAATTATCCCAGATTACGCATTAGGAAGCTAAGAATTAGCGGAACTAATGCGTTTAGCTGGGATAATCCCGATTTAGGAATTCACGTTTTTGGTTTTCTCCAAAAACGATGAAGTCCTTAATCGATCAGCAATAGAAATCGTTACGATTTTCTATTGCTGATTTTGGGATTATTAATTTTATCGTTCTCAAACACTTCGATCATGGCTGCTGATAAGGTACGTGCGATCATCATCGACGATGAAAAAGACGCCATCGATCTTCTGCTGGAATTGCTGAAAGATCATCCCGAAACGGAGGTCGTCGCCACAGCTGATAATGCGGATGAGGCGTACCGTCTCATCCTTGCCCACAAACCGGACCTGGTGTTCCTGGACATCCAGATGCCCCGGGAAACAGGCCTGGAGCTGGCCAAAAGACTGTCTGACCTGCCACAGCGTCCTGCGGTCATTTTCGTGACGGCCTATGACCGGTTCGCCATTTCCGCCATAAAAAATGCAGCCCTTGACTATATCCTGAAGCCGGTGAACCGGAAAGAGCTGGACGAGGCCATCGCCCGGTTCAAAAAAAGAAAACTGCAGACGGACATCAACAAAAAACTGGATGATCTTGTCCGGCAGACCCTCGGCTACCGGAAGGTAAAATTCAACACCCGTACCGGAGCCCTGATCCTCGATCCGGAAGAGATCGTTTTCTGTAAAGCCGGCGGGAACTATTCGGAGATCTATACAGCTTCCGGGAAAAAAGAACTGGTAAGCCTGAATCTGGGACAGGTGGAGAAGATCCTGCCGGAGACAGTATTTGTCCGCATCAGCAGGTTCTATATCGTTAACATCAACTTCGTCTCACGTATCGACCGGAAAACCCAGAACTGCGAGATCGGTATCAACGGGGCCACCTACAACCTCACACTGCCCAAAAAGAATCTGAACCTCCTGGACCGTTTCCTCTCGGAAAAGAAATGATCACTCCACTTCCAGCCTCGCTGTAATATCCGCATCGGCTTTCACTCCTCTGAGGATAGCATCTTTCATTTCTTCTTTCTCAATGCCCTGCAGCTCTTCCACAAAGACCTTCCCACTCCCCGGATCCAGATGAACGATCCCGGTTACCAGGAATTTGCAATAGACTTTGCTCAGGGGAGATCTTAGCTCGATACGGATGATGCTGTCCTTTTCCCCCTTCAGATAACAGGCGATCATATCCGGCGACACATCATATTCCAGCACCACGCCTTCCAGCTCCACCTTTTTCCCGTCGTAATAGCCGGGATCCCGAAGGATATCGGCCACCGTGACTTTTGGGGGCCGCATGAACGAGAAAAGGGTCACGGTGATCAGCAAGCTTCCCAAAACCAAAAGATTCCTGAGCTTCATCGTCTGTATGCATTAAAGTGATCCCTCTAAAAATAGCAAACAGTCCCGTTCAGTATACAACAGGGGAGACTTATTGTATGAAGGGGCAGGTTCTGTAAACGAACCCGTGCAAAATTGTTATAAAGCCTGATGATCCTTTCTGCCTGCAAGCAAACGTTGAAAAGATTTGGATTATCTTTACTCCTGCGTAACAGAACAAAAATGAGCAAATCGATCCTCACCTTTGCCTTTCTGCTCTCCGCCGTGCTTTCCTCCGCCCAGGAGTACAGCTACCGTTTTTACACGGTTTCCGACGGGCTCCCCCAGACCCAGATCACTTATCTTTTTCAGGACAGCAAAGGGTTCATATGGATCGGTACCAAAGGAGGTGTGAGCCGTTTTGACGGGATAGACTTTGAGAATTTCGGGCTGGAGGACGGGCTCACCTCCCGGATCGTCTGCCACATCTCCGAAGGATACGACGGGAAGATCTATGTGCTGTGCGATCATGGTTTTTCCGTATTTGACGGCTCCGGCTTCAGGTCTTATCCTTTTCCGGACCACATCCGAGTGTATATGGTCACTACGCGGGTGACCCATGACCCTGCGGGAAATTTCTGGATCGCTGCCCGCATCCACAGCGCCACACCTTTCCTGAAATTCAGCAACGGCACATACTCGGATGCCCGGTTGGATCTTCCTGTGCCTGATACAGCCATTGTGAACGATATCATTTTTGATGATGCGGACAGCGCCTATATAATCGGGACAGCCGGAAGCAGTATCTATCTTTGCAGGGATCACTCCTGCACCAACATATTAACCGGGATCCATAGCATCATATTGGTACATGAACAGCAGGACCACCTGATCTTTACCGGGAAATATCCGGATGCCCGGGCAGGAAAACTATTCCGGGTTTCCTTATCGGAACCTTACAAGGTCTCTGTTGTTCTGGATTCCATAGATGCGATCACAAGTTACCTCAATGATGATCATTTCTTTTTTCTGAATACCGGCGATCTGACCATCAAAGAATACAAGAACGGCACGGTTGCAAAATATCACAGATCACTTCTTCAGTACAATGCGGCCATGTATGACCGGGAAGGCAATATCTGGATCGGAACGGAAACCGGGCTTTACCGGCTCCTCTCCGGGGCTTTTCTGAATCTTACGAAAGAAAGCGGTATCAATGAATATGTCTGGTCGATCACGGAAGACAAAAAGGGAGATCTGCTCTTTGCATCGTTCAAGCACGGCCTGACTCTCTACAACGGAAAAACTTTTGTAAAGTACGATTTTAAGGATATTTCCAACACCTTCTACCGGGGTGCGATCCGGACGCATAACGGGAATGTGTTGCTGACCACTGCAAAAGGAGTCATTGAATATGACGGGCACACCTTCCGGGACCTCAAAGGCATTCCCCGTACAGCGGCACTGTTCCTTTATGAAGATACGCTCAGGCAAAGGTTGTTGATCTCGTCTGCCCGATACGGTCTTCTGATCCGTGAAAAAGACGGGAAGATCAAAAAATACAGGATCTCTCCGGGTCCGGTCAATGAATACATCTCCACCATCAACATGGATACCCTGGGAAGATACTGGCTGGGCGGATTTTACGGCATGTCCGTCATGGAAGGGGATTCGCTGATCCAACTGCCTGCAAAAGGATTTCCTTATGACAAAGGGGCCATCGCCAGTTACCGGGACAGCCTGGGTAATCTTTGGTTCGGCACCACCTCCGGACTCTACCTGTACGATCACAAACATTTCCGCAAGGTGGGAGGAGACCGGTTCAAAACCTATATCATGTCTCTGACCGGCATGGCCGGCAACAAGCTGTTCATCGGGATGATCAAAGGGATCGGCATCCTGGACCTGCATGCTTTTTATTCCACCGGAAAGGAGGATATCATGCTCCTGGACCACAGCAACGGCTTCCTGGGGGAAGAGTGCAAACAGAACGCCGCATACACCGACACCAGGGGTTACACCTGGGTGGCCACCTCCGACAGGGTGGTCAGGATCGATCCGGGGAAGATCAAAAAGGATACCAGCAGGCCCGTGATCTATCTAAGATCTGTCCGTACCCTCTCCGGAGAACGGGATACGATCCTGGACCTGCCCCTGGATACGACCCCACACCTGCGCTGGTTCCAGAAAGACCTGCAGTTCGATTATCATGCTCTTTACTACAAAGCACCCACTGGGGTGCGATACTCTTATATCCTGGAAGGATATGACAACGACTGGTCCCCACCGGCGGCAGCCCGTTATGCCAAATACACCAACCTGCGGCCGGGAACTT
Source organism: Bacteroidales bacterium (assembly GCA_027028505.1). GTDB lineage: Bacteria > Bacteroidota > Bacteroidia > Bacteroidales > VadinHA17 > DRPN01. Next base: position 21,117 of record JALVJE010000063.1, on the reverse strand, counting down.
ATGAGTTCCGGGTAAGGGCCTGCAACGAGAACGGCGTATGGTGCGAAGAACCTGCCGTCTATAAGTTCTCAATCATCCCGGCCCTCTGGCAGACGCGGGCCTTTCTGATATTGGTAAATACGCTCTTCCTGCTGACGATAGGGCTCATGATCTATCTCTACCTGAGGAGAAGAAGAAAAAGAAAAGAAGAGAGGGATGCCCTGGACAAGCAATTTGCAGAACTGAAACTGCTGACCATCCGCAACCAGATGGATCCCCATTTCACTTTCAACGCCATCACATCCCTGGGTATACTGATCTATACGGAGCAAAAGGAGAGCGCCTACGATTACCTGGTCAAATTCTCCGGACTGATCCGCAAGACCCTCGAGAGCTCCAACAAGATCACCCGGACGCTGGAGGAAGAACTGGATTTTATCCGGGATTATCTGGAGTTGCAGAACAATCGGTTCAGAAACAAGTTCGAATACAAGATTTCCCTTGACAAAGGCGTTGACCCCAGGACCCTTATTCCCCGCATGATCATCGAGACCCATGTGGAGAATGCCCTCAAACACGGACTGGTCCATTCGGATAAAAAAGGAATGATCGATATAGAAGTAAAGAAAGAGGATCATGCTCTTCTGATCGTAATCACGGACAATGGCATCGGCCGGGAAAGATCCCGCGAGTACAGTAAGAACTCCACCCGGATAGGACTCAGGGTCACCGAGCAGTTCTACACCCTGATCAATAAATACAACAAAGCAAAGATCACCCGCCGGATCATCGACCTTTACGATGATGCCGGCCATCCCGCCGGCACCCGCGTGATCATCCGCATCCCGGAAGGGATGGGGTATGAGTGGTAAGGGATTTACAATTCTGTGGGCTTTTTAAAAATATTACCATGAATATTGCAACATATACTTGCAATTTACATGGTACTTGTTTACAAAATCAAAAAGTTTATTTGGATCTTACTATTCCTCCTGCTTCAGCAGCCTCGGCCCGGAGAGGATGATGCCCCAGGCGCCGAGGGGGGCGGTGAGGAGGATGCTCAGGACGGCCATGGCCAGGATGGTGTCGCCGGGGGCGGTGTTCATGCCGGCGGCTTTCATGGCCAGGAGGGGCGCACCGCCGATGGCTGCCTGCACCGTTGCTTTGGGGATATAGGAGATCACCACAAAGAGCCGCTCTTTGCGGTTCAGATCCGTCCCCAGCACACTCATCCAGGTGCCGATGCTGCGGAAGATCAGGGCGATGAAGATCAGCAATGCCCCGTTCAGTCCCGAATCCCACGCCACCTTAACGTTCACCTGGGCCCCTACCATCACAAAGAGCACGATCTCGGCAGGCACCCACAATTTGGCCAGCTGATTGGAGACCTCATGGGCATACCTGCTGCGGTTCTTCAGGATGATATAACCGATGGTCATCACTGCCAGGAGGGAAGCAAAAGGCACATAGTCCTTGGTCAGATCCTCGAGACTCATCAGCAGTACGGCCACGGAGAGGATGGTCAGCACGCGATGGGTGGCCGGCGGGTTGTAACGGTCGAAGATCTTGTAGAGGAGGGCACCCGTACCCAGCCCCACAGCGATCCCTATAACAATGGAAACGGGGATGGAAACGAGCTCCCAGGCCAGGTTGACCTGCCGGCCCGTATAGATCCCGATGAGCACGCTGTAGATCACGATTACAAAGACATCGTCGATGGAAGAGCCGGCCAGCACCAGTGTGGGGATCCCTTTGTCGGTACCCCGCTTTTCATCAATGAAACGGATCATCAGCGGCACGACCACCGCCGGGGAGACGGCTGCCAGCACCGACCCGAGGATGGCCGACTCCATACGTGTCAGCGGGAGGAAATAAGGCCCCAGATAATTGATGGCCATACCTTCGAAGACGGCCGGCACGAAAGAAAGCAGCAACGCCGGCTTGCCCACCTTCATCAGCGTATCTTTGGAGAGCTCGAAGCCGGCCCGCAGGATGATCACGATCAGCGCACCCATACGCAGATCGGAAGAGATGGCCAGCAGATTGGGGTCCATCCAGCCCAGCACATACGGACCGGACAGAATGCCCAGTAACAACATACCAATGAGCGGTGGGGTCTTAATGTACTTGAAAAGATACGCAATGATGAAGCTGATCACGATGATCGCCGCCAGGTTTTCTGCCATGACAATTTATTTCCCGTTAAACTTATCCCAAAGGATTCCTCTCCTCAGTGGTTCCGGTATTGGCAAGCCCTCGGTCCGCCGTCGTCCCGGCGGGCCGGGACTATGGCGGACGAAGCCGCAAAAATAGAAAATTTATCAGAATCCGGAAGAAAATATTATCTTTACCCCCTAAAATGTTAAAAAACGAACAAAATGAAAGCAATGAGATCGTTATTTTTCATATTACTTTCTACCATCCTTGTGCCGGGCTGGGTTACGGCGCAGATCACCGATAAGGAAAAGGATATCCGTACCCAGGTTCAGGATACGGTATTAGGCTGGAAAGCCGGCGGTACTTTTGCACTTACCTTCTCACAAAGCGCCTATTCCAACTGGTCGGGCGGGGGTGACAATGCCATCTCCGGCATTGGTGACCTGAACCTTTTCCTCAAGAAGGTGGGTGAAAACAGCACCTGGGAGAATACGCTTCAATTGCGTTATGGCATGCAACAATTGAAGGGGACCGATCTGAACAAAACGGATGACTTCCTGAACTTTGTCTCCAAGTACGGCCATAAAGCAAGTGAACACTGGTATTATTCCGCGCTCCTCACTTTCACAACGCAAATGACCCCTGGTTACAGCAACGACGATGCCAGACCGAAGATCTCCAATTTTATGGCACCGGGTTATCTCTTTATCGGTGCCGGTTTTGATTACAAGCTGAAAGATTATCTGAGTATCTTCCTTTCTCCTGTAACCAGCAAATCCATATTCGTTCTGGACCGGGCCTTATCTGATTCCGGCTCTTTTGGTGTCACACCAGGCAAAAGTGTAAGAAGCGAATTCGGTGGTTATATAAAGTTCTTCTTTAAGCATGATATCGTTAAGAATGTTAACTTCCAGACCAAGCTGAATCTCTTCTCCAACTACCTGGACAAACCGCAGAACATTGATGTTTTCTGGGAAGTGTTACTGGAGATGAAGATCAATAAGTTCCTTTCGGCCAACATACTAACGAACATGTTGTATGATGATAACACCCATGTCAGATATGACTCTAACGGCGACGGAGTCCCGGATAAGGAAGGCCCCAAGCTTCAGTTCAAGGAGATCTTTGGCCTGGGTATCAATGTGAAGTTCTGAGTTGGTAGTTGGTGGAAGTATTCAATCCCGTCTTCGTCCCGACCTTTCGGGTCTACGTCGGGCAAAGCATTCAATCATTGCACACTTTCGCCTCTTCCCAGAAAACTCCTTTGCGTTTACTGAGGTCCGGGTCTCTCCCCACGATCTCTCCCAGGATCTTCAATGCTGTATCCAGGCCGGTACAGCTATGGTCATAGAAAACCGGACCATCGACCACATAAATGGAGGGAGACTTTTCACAGGCAAAAACCGACAAAAGTTTTTCCCGGTCCAGGGAAGCGACTTTTTCCCGGTTTTCTTCCAGCGAAACAAAAGGATGGCCGGCAATGAAGATATCCGGTTGCTCTTCCAGGTAGGTCTCCGGAAAAACGAAAAGATCGTCCCCCTGCAGCACGGGCCGGGCCCCTGCCATCCTGATCAGGTCTGACAACCATCTTCCTGCCAGTTGTAAAAAGGGCCAGTCGCGCAATACCCCTATCACCGGACCCTTCCTCCTGATGCCATATTTCCGGGAAGTATTTTTCAGCTTCTGTTTACATTCTTCCACCAGGCGGGTGCCTTTCTTCTCCGTACCAAAGATCTGCGATATCAGCCCGATTCCCTTGTATATATCCTTCACGTTCATGGGATAAAGATCGATCAAACGACATCCCCGCAGGCCGTCACGTTCCAGGATCTCCTCTGCCTCTTCAGCAGTAAGACCGGACAAATGCAATAATCCCTCGGTAAGGATATGCGTAGGCTGCAATTCCCTGAGCTTTTCCATGTCCACATCCCAGACAGACAGCAACATTTCGGTCAGGGTGAGCTTTTCTTTGGGTTTTTCCCCGGGATCAAAAGGCCGGGTAACAACAGGGACAACGCTTCTGGCTTCCGGAGGGATAAGGGCATCATGCGAACATCCTGTGATCCAGTTGTCCAAGTCCAGGTCCAGCAACACCTGTGTTGCCCAGGCCGAAAGTGATACGATCCTTACTTCCAAACGCTTCATTTTTTATGTCACATCAGTATAAAATTAATCCATTTTATGCAATTGAAAAAATTTCATAACAAGAAGAGGCCTGCAAAACATGATCTTTTAACCCTTTTTCCAGCTTTTTGTCCGGGCTGTAAGGTTGCTTATATTTGGACCTTTTGTAATTAAAAGACTTTATGGCCCGATCCATCCATGACCACCGGGAACTATCAGCAGTTGGGAGCGTACAGGCGCCCCATATTGCTTTTCAGGATATCTCTGCGATAACAAAAAAGCAAAAAGCCTTTTTTGCCACGGGAAAGACACGGGACCTTTCCTTCCGGAAAGAACAGTTACAAAAGCTTTTCAGGGCTTTTAAATCTTCGGAACGCAAACTGGCGGAAGCGTTCAAAGAAGATATGAACAAGTCGGAGTTCGAGGCTTTTGCCACCGAGACCGGCCTGGTCCTGAAGGAGATCCGTTACCATCTGAAACATCTGAAAAAGTGGGCGCGTCCCCTGCGGGTGCCCACCCCCGTCATTCATTTCCCCGCCGTCAGCCGGATCCTTCCGGAACCATACGGCAGTGTCCTCATCCTCTCCCCCTGGAACTATCCGCTGTTGCTGCTTTTCTCCCCCCTGATCGGAGCCATGTCGGCAGGCAACTGTGCCGTGATCAAACCTTCGGGACGCCTTCCCGCACTCAACAGGGTCTTCAGCCAGATCATCGGTGATACCTTCCCTCCGGAATACATTGCTTTGTTTTCAGGAGGGCACGAGATCAGCAGCCGGTTGCTGGAAGAACCTTTCGATCATATCTTCTTCACAGGCAGCAAACAGGTGGGCAAGAAGGTCATGGCCGCCGCAGCCCGGCAGCTCATCCCCTTCACCCTGGAGCTGGGAGGCAAAAATCCCTGCATCGTACATCAGGATGCGCATCTGAAGAGCGCTGCCCGCAGGATCATCTGGGGAAAATTCATCAATGCCGGACAAACCTGTATCGCACCGGACTATCTGCTGGTACACAAAGATATCAAAGACCTCTTCGTCCGGCACCTCATCGCCACCCTGCAGGAATTTTACGGAGAGCATGCTGAGAACACCGGAGAATTCACGCACATGACCGGCCGGGAGAGCGTCCTCAGGATGCAGGAGTTCATCGCCGAAGGCAAAGTGCTGTATGGCGGTCTGACCGACCCTGAAAACAACTTTGTGGCTCCCACCCTGCTCGACGGGATCCGCCCCGGCGATAAGGTGATGGAAGATGAGATTTTCGGTCCTGTGCTGCCTCTGCTGGAATACGGTTCCATGGAAGAAGTGGTGGCCATGGCCCGCCGTCATCCGGATCCACTTGCACTGTACATATTTTCTTCCGGAAAGCATTTTGTAAAGGAGATCCTTGAGAAGATCCCTTCCGGAACCGTTGCCATCAACGATACGGTCAGCCAGTTCGTCAATGAACATCTCCCTTTCGGCGGCATCAGACAGAGTGGTATGGGGGCTTACCACGGGAAATTTTCCTTTGATACGTTCTCACACCACAGGAGTCTCCTCCGGCGGGGCACGTGGCTGGACATCCCGCTGCGCTATCCTCCCTATTCCGAAAAAAAACTAAAGTGGATCAAAAAATTCCTGAAATAGATTTACCGTAAGGGAACTCCATTCCCCGAAAAACGTCAGATCAAAGTATTGCAAAAGGTCGGGCCAAAATGATAACTTTGCAAAAAAATCACTTTGCAGGAAGGACGGATCATAAAAGCCACCGGACGCTGGTACACGGTCGAAAGTTCTGACGGACAGCGTTACCGTTGTGCCGTGAAAGGGAAATTCCGGCTGGAAGGGAAAAGGACTTCCAGTCCCGTCGTGGTGGGAGACCTTGTTGAATTCGAGCCCTATGAGGATGGGGAGACCGGCCTGATCACCGGTGTGAAGGAGCGGAAGAATTACATCATCCGCCGTGCCTCCAACCTGTCCCATGAGTCACAGATCATCGCTGCCAACATCGACCAGGCCATGCTCATCTGCTCGCTCGTGAAACCCCGCACGCTTATCGGCTTCATTGACCGTTTCCTGGTGGCTGCCGAGAGCTTCCGCATCCCCGTCATCCTGGTCTTCAACAAAACCGATCTGTATGGCCCGAAAGAGCAGGAGAAACTGTCAGAGCTGACCCGTATCTACCGGGACATTGGTTATGAGGTATTGCACACTTCCGTGCCGGAGAAAAAGAACCTGGACCTTTTTCAACAGTTTCTCAAAGACCGGACGACCCTTCTGTCCGGCAACTCCGGCGTAGGAAAATCCTCATTGATCAATGCCGTGGAACCTTCCCTTCATCTAAGGACCGGGACCGTATCCGAATCCCACAAAACAGGCAGGCATACCACCACCTACAGCGAGATGTTCCCGCTCTCTTTCGGCGGATATATCATCGACACTCCCGGCATCCGGGGCTTCGGACTGATAGAGATCGAAAAGAACGAGATCTATCATTTCTTTCCGGAGATATTCAAATATTCAAAAGAGTGTGAGTTCTATAACTGCACCCATACCCATGAACCGGGATGTGCTGTCCGGGAAGCTGTTAAAGAAGGGAAGATCGCAATATCAAGATACAACAGCTATCTCGATCTCTTTTATGACGAAGAAAAGAAATACAGATGACCACGGCCGTACATATTGATGATTTTTTTATCTTAGGCCTTTCATTGAAACCTGTTCATGAACGGGTGGAGAGAGAAAAGTGATCATTCTTCAGGGCTCATGACACATTCACTTATGAAAAAGATCAACATAATCGTCCCCCTGATCATTGTAATTGTCATCGTATCCAATGTTTACTATTTCCTGAACACCTATTATCTCCAGGTAGATTTCCAAAAGAACTTCCTTCTCAAACAAACCCAGATCTCCGGGTACGAGATCGAAAAGACCGGCCAGGATTTTTTAAGCGATCTTAATTTCATCCTTTTCTCGGAAAATATCAATCGTTTTTTTAGTGATCCCGTGGCCCGGGAAGATGTGACACGGAAGATCGAGATCTTCTATACCAAATACCAGAACCTGATCACCGGGATGTTCCTGTACGACAACCACAACCACGCTTTCACTTTTTACAGGGACGGCAACAACAAACGCATTTCCAACATCTTCATCACCCGCGAACAAAAACAACTGGTCAGCCGGGAGCAGATCCGTTTTGAGAATGGAAAATATTTATATTATCTGCCGGTTTTCCAGAACAACCAGGTGAGTGGCAACATCGTAGTAGCCCTGGACCACATCCGCTTCATCAGTTCTGTTTTTGAAAAATCCCACCTGGGCGAGATCCAGTGGCAATGGCTGCTGGACGACAAAGGCCACATCCTTTTCAGCAACCTGCACGCCGACAGCATCCGCATCATGGATGTCAACAAGATCGCCAAGGACATTTCCGGCGGTTTTCAGGGAGCCCTACTGCACAAGGTCTTCCTTTCCGGGAAAGAGATCAATGTGATCTCAGCCTATTATCCTACCACGTTCCTGAACCGGGATTTCGGGATCGTTTTCTCCCTGCAGACCGATGTCATTCTCAAGACGATCATCAAGAATGCGATCATCCTGGCCTCCCTCACTTTCGTGCTGCTCATCCTGATCATAATCATCTTCATCGCTTTTGTGCGCCGCAAAAAAGAGGAAGAGCTCGAGCTCAAACAGTCTGAAAAGAACCTGCGCAGGATCCTTGAAAACATTCCGATCGGGATCATGGTGCTGGACAAGGAAAACCGTATCCTTTTCCTGAACAGCCAGGCACGTTCCATTTTCTCTATAACCCAGGATCCGCCCCGTGAAGGAAAGGTCATCGGAAAATGGTTCTTCGAGGGGGTCCGCAACAAAATGCCGATCCTGCCTGGGGTCGATTTCGATGTGCAGGATTTTCTGGTCCTGCATAAAGAGGATGCCGAATGGGTCCTGCTCAAAGAAGAGATCCCCATCATTTTCCAGGGCAAAGAGGCACTTCTGGAAGCGATCATAGACGTGACACCCCTGGTCAAAGCACGCCGTCAGGAGGAAGCCGCCATCAAGGCCAAAGCGGAAATGATGCGCACCATGAGCCGGGAAATACGTCTGCCTTTGCGCCAGATCATGGAAATAACACGAAACATCCTTGACCCCACCCAAAAAACCGAACCCTCAGCTCTGGTAGATATCCGCTATGCCACCGATCTGCTGGTCTCCATTGTGGATGATATCCTTGAATTTTCGAGAATAGAAGCGGGCGAAATGATGCTCGAGGAGATCGGTTTCCGGCTGCGACAGGAACTGAAACTGGTTTTTAACAAACACAAGCCCCAGGCACAGAAAAAAGGCCTGCGCCTCCATGCCGTTTTTGAAGAGGATGTACCGGATAATTACATCGGAGCTCCTTTCAAGATACGCCAGATCCTCACCCGTCTGATAGAGAACGCCATCGCTTATACAGACAAAGGAGAAGTAAAGATCCGTGTTTTTGCAGAATCCATGGATGAAAGAAAAGTCCTTTTGGGATTTGAGATCTCCGACACGGGCCGCGGGCTTACGGAAGAAGAGCTGGACCTCTTCAACTCCAAACAGCTGATATCCTCCCAAAACGAACAGGACAATGAGGAGAAGGAAGGCAGTGAACTGGGGATATCCATCGTGATCCAGCTGATCGAGATCCTCAACGGGGAGATCCATTTTGTCTCGCCGGCCTCCCACAGCGACGAAGTGGCCCGGCAGGAAGGTATCGGTCCCGGCACGGCAGTGACGGTCAAAATACCTGTATTCTCTGACGAAAGGTTCAAAAAGGAGGTGGATACGGAAAGTATCTCCGATTATTCGCAGATACGCGTACTGCTCATCAAAAACAACGATGAATCGGAGAATCATATCCGGGAATATCTCAAACATTTCGGCGTTGAGACCACCCTGAACTTCTACATGAAAAAGACCGTTCAACTCATTGAAAACAATGCCGCCCATCCTGCCTCCCGCTATCACATCCTGATCATCAAGGATTCACCCTCTTTTGACGGATTTGATCTGTTGTATGAGCTTCATGAACGCGATCTGACAAAGAAATACCTGATCATCATAGTCAGCTTCAACGACAAAAAGGGCAATTATACCCGGGCCCGGGAAATGGGGGCCGATTACTATCTGATCGATCCCGTTCACGGATCCGAGTTGTTCAACATCCTCCAGGATAACTTCCCGAATATAAATATGGGGAAAAAGGACATCAACATTTCGCTGGAGGACATAAGTCGCTCGAAAAAGATCCTGGTGGCCGAAGATAATCTTGTGAACCAGAAGATGATGCAGGGTTTTTTCAAAAACCTGGGATTTGAGATCGACCTGGCCCGTGACGGGGTGGAAGCTGTGGAGATGGCCACGAAACATAAATATGACCTTATCCTTATGGACGTGATGATGCCGAACATGGATGGCTGGGAAGCTACCCGCAAGCTCCGGGACAAAGGGGTGACCACGCCCATCGTGGCCGTCACGGCCGACGTTACCGACGATGCCGAACAACGTTCGCACGATTCGGGCATGAACGACTATATCACCAAGCCTGTCCGGCCGGAAGACATCAAAAAACTGCTGATCAAATGGCTTGCAGGAAAAAAATAATTTGATCGGCACATGCCTCTCACCGTTCCCATAGAAAAGTTTCTGGAGTTATCCGCCCGTTATCCCGTCGGGGACGTACGAACCCCTGCCGAGTTCCGTCAGGGACACTTCCCCGGCGCAGTGAACATTCCCCTTTTCTCAGATGATGAGCGGGCCCTGGTGGGAACGATCTATAAAAAAAAGAGCCCGCAGAAGGCTTTTGACGAAGGGCTGCGGATCACCGGTCCGAAAATGGTGTCGTATGTGGAGCAGGCCCGCCGTGTGGCCCGGGAAAATACGATCCTTCTCTATTGCTGGCGGGGCGGTATGCGCAGCGGCTCTATGGGCTGGCTTTTTGAGACCGCCGGCATGAAAGTCTATCTCCTGGAAGGCGGATACAAGGCTTTCCGGCGTTATGTCCGCGAGTCCTTTACCCGTCCTGCCAACCTCATTGTCATCGGGGGCATGACCGGCTCGGGAAAGACCGATATCCTCCACGAACTGCAGAAGATGGGTGAGCAGGTACTCGACCTGGAAGGGAGGGCACATCACAAGGGATCCGCATTCGGAGCCCTCGGCCAGCCGGAACAACCCACCACCGAACAATTCGAGAATGACCTTTTCACCGACTGGCAAAAACTGGATCCGCAAAAGCGTATCTGGACGGAGGACGAAAGCCGCTCTGTCGGCAGGGTGTTCATACCGGAAGAGCTGTTCCGCCAGATGCGCACCGCCCCCTTGATCTCGGTCACACTGGATATGCCTTACCGTCTCGACCGTCTTGTGAAGGATTACGGCCTGTTCAGTCCGGATGAACTCAATGCTTCCATTTTAAAGATCACCAAACGCCTGGGCGGGCTCAATACCAAAAAATGCCTGGAAGCCGTTCAAAAAGGGGATCTGCGCGAAGCCGCCACGATCCTGCTGGGCTATTATGACAAATCCTACAAACACACCATGTCGGCCAGAAAAAATGAAAAGATCTTCCCGCTTCATCTTAAAGGCAGTGACCCTGCCGTTCATGCCCGGCAGGTCCTGGAATTTGCCAGGGAACACCTGACCATATAATAAGTTGCGAGTTTTGAGTATCGGGTTTCGAGTAACGAGTTGAGGAGCTATTATTTAGATCTATATTCAAAAAATCACTCCCAAATTTATGTTATATAACATATTTTTGTTATATTGGCTGGAATTCAAAAACTTACAGCCATGATCGAAACATTTGGGTACATTACAAAAGAGGAGACCCTCCAGACCTTAAGCTCCAATATTCTGGAAAACACTTTTGTTCTCGAAGCCGTCACTCCTTTCCCGGGATACCATGGTGAGAACATGCCAGGCTCCGAAAAGCCCCATTATATTTTTCTGGTCACACGGAAGGATTACGGTCTGGAGAAGATCGTCCGGACCGCCAAAGAGATCAAAAAATTACTCTCCATACCTTTCGGGGCAAGACCTGCTGAATTGCACATGTTCAACAGTACCTTTCCTGCCATACGGATCAATCATCTCAGCAACTTCAGTGACATCCCCGAGCTGCAGAGATGGTTCGGCGACATGGGCATCTCCTTTATGAAAAAGAAGACCTTTAACGATGCGGGCCTGATCCGCGTCACCAAACATTTCCGTCTTGAAGAGGTTGAGGAGGGTATTTACCGTGATCTCGAGGATCCGCTGATGCATTACTTCGAGATAGACACCAGCCTGCCTTGGAAGATGTTCGAGGCCATTACCCTCCGCATCAAGAACAATGTGAGCAACAACAATTTTGATGCTGCCTCCGGCGTCCTTTTCATCCGGGACCTCATGGACATCGTCAGGATCTATGAACGTTCTCCGGGTGTGGAGAGACTGCGTGCTCTCAGGGAGAAATACAGGGAAGAGATCGAAAAGCTGCAATAGGCCTTACTGCGGCACCACCTCGCCGGCATCCACTACACGGTAGAGCTTATCCGAGCGACGTACTTTGCTTTCGACGGGGATGGAGCATTTCTCTCCCTTCCGGGCCGTTTCCACTTTCCGGTCATCCACCCGCAGCTCTTGCACCGTGGTACGGATCACCCCGGTTGTCGGGCCGGTAATGATGATCTCGTCGCCCACGCTGAGGGTCCCTGCCTCGATCAGGAATTCCGCCACTTTCGGTTTCCCGAAATAGTTGGTCCCTTTGCCTGCATAGATCTTTTTCCGTGTGGCATGGGAACCGTACCGGTCGCTCCACTCCCCCAGCTTCCTGCCCAGGTAATAACCGTCCCAGAACCCTCGGTTAAAGACCGTGGCCAGCTTTTCTTTCCAGGCATTGAAACGCTGCGGACCGTATGTTCCTTCTTCCAGGGCCTGCAGGGCTTCGTGGTACACGCTTACCACCGTATGCACATATTCGGGTGAGCGGGCCCTCCCCTCGATCTTGAGCACACGCACTCCCGCATCTGCGATAAGATCCAGAAAATCGACCGTGCACAGGTCCTTCGGGGACATGATGTATTCATTGTCTATCTCCAGTTGGTAGCCGGTCTCCTTTTCGGTCACTATATAAGCTTTCCGGCAGGTCTGGAGGCAGGTGCCCCGGTTGGCCGAAGAGTTCTGCTCATGGAGGCTCAGGTAACATTTCCCGGAAATGGCCATGCAAAGAGCTCCGTGGGCGAACAGCTCAATGCGTACCGGCTCTCCGGAAGGACCGGTGATCCCTTCTTTCCGGATGTTCCCTGCGATCCTCTTCACCTGCTTCAGGTTGAGTTCACGGGCCAGCACCACCACATCGGCATAACCCGCATAGAATTTCAGGGACTCGGTATTGGAGATGTTCAGTTGTGTGGAAAGATGCACCTCCATGCCCTTCTGCCTGGCATACTGCAGGGCAGCCTGATCGCTGATGATCAGGGCATCCACGCCGGCGGCCGCAGCGGCATCCACGATCTTCCGCATGATGGGCAGTTCCTGGTCGTAAAGCACCGTATTGACCGTCAGGTAAGCCCGCAGACCCTCGCGGTGGGCGGTCTTGACCACTGACGGCAACTGGCTCAAAGAAAAATTGTGAGAGGAGCGCGCCCGCATATTGAGCTGTTTCACCCCGAAATAGACAGAATCAGCCCCGCCCTGGGCAGCGGCGAGCAGCGACTCATGATCACCGGCAGGAGCCATCAGCTCCATATGTTCCCTTTTTACCCGCTCCATAGCTTTCTCCTTCGCCGGTCAGGCCGTTCCTTTATGCAATACGATACGGAAAACCGTTCCTTCGCCAGGCTCGGAATAATTCACGAACAGACGGCCGTTATGATACTCTTCAATGATCCTTTTGGAGAGGGAAAGCCCCAGGCCCCAGCTGCGGTCTTTCGTGGTATATCCCGGCTTAAAGATCTCTTTGAATTTGGATTTCGGGATACCGGAACCGGTGTCTTTGACATCCACATAAATAAACTGCGTATTGTCCGTGATGTACACATGCACCTCTCCCTCTCCTTTCATGGCATCCACAGCGTTCTTACTGAGGTTTTCGATCACCCACTCGAACAGCTCCTGATTGACCGGCACGATCAACTCTTCCTCCATACTGAAATCCAGGTGGAAACTGACCTTGTCGGAGGTACGTTTTTTCATATATTCGACCACACTGGCAATGACCTGCTTGATATCAGTCTCTTCGAGTGCCGGCCGCGAACCGATCTTGGAAAAACGTTCCGTGATCTTTTCCAGCCTTTTGACATCTTTCTCCAGCTCGCTGACCAGCTCCGGGTCGATCTTTTTGGTTTTCAGTATCTCCAGCCAGGCCAGCAGCGAAGAGGTAGGGGTTCCCAGCTGATGAGCGGTCTCTTTGGTGAGCCCCAGCCATACCTGGTTCTGCTCCGACTTGCGTGCTGCGCTGAAAGCCAGGTAAGCTACCGTAATGAAAAGAATGATCACAAAAAGCTGTACGTAGGGGAAATATTTCAATTTGATCAACAGCGTGGAATCCTGGTAATAGATGATGTTTTTGGATCCGTCCCCCAGGTCTATTTCAATGGGGGGATGGTTCTGGGCCATCTTGTTCAACTGCCTCACGAGGGACTTCCGGTCTTTGATCTTTTTTTCGTCGATGTTGCGGCTCGCGATCACCGTACTGTCATCATTGATGAGAATGACCGGCAGGGTGGTGTTGTTCTCTATCACATCAAAGGCAAAGCTGTAATCCGTACCGGTCTGTTCGAGATCGGTCACCTGATGAATGGCTCCGGCCCATAACTTCGCTTTCTTTTGTTCCTCAACACTCAGCTGTTTGACCAGCCTGTTGGTATAGTACAAAGAAGAAAATCCTATCGCCACAGCCAGAAGAAAAAGAACAAATTTCCAACGCATATAACTCCCTCCGGGTATTTTTTTCAAAATTGAGAAAATTTTCTGTAACCACCGTTAATTATCCTTCTTTTTCGGAACTGTGTCCGGTTCTTCTTCCCAGATCACCCTGAATGTTTTGCCGGACGAACTATCTTTTCCCTTCATCCCCGAAGTGTCTTTTTTCTTCTCCTCTTCCGGCCAGACCACCCTGAACGTCTTCTCTCCCTCTTCTCCCTGCAGGATCTGCAGGGTGTCCTTTTGCTGTTTTCCCCGAAAGAGGGATCTCAGTTCTTCCTTTTCCTTTTTGATCTCTTCCGAGATCTTTTTCTTTGTACGTTCCTTATCATAGGAAACCTTGCCGGATTCAGCATCCCCACGGTAGATAAGAAAAAGACTGGCATTCCGCTCGCCGGGCTCCACCACCAGGTCCAGTCCGTTGTCCTGGTTGGCATTCCGGGCTTTCCGGGCCAGGTAATCGGAAAGATATACCCGGATCCTGTATTCAAAATGTTTGTCAAAATAATGTGTCCCTGCAATATCCAGATCGATCGCCGAAGAGCTAACTTTCATATTGGGGATGATCACCCGGCTGTCCCGGATAAAGATCTCGTTTTCCAGGCGGGTGAACCGGATGTTCTTCAGCTCTGACAGCCGGATGAACCTGGAAAGTTTATACAGGGGTTCGAAGTTGATCAGTTCCCCCTCTTCCAGTTTCAGATAGCTGTCCGAGAGGATCGTTTCCGGCAATACCTTACCGCTACTGTCAAACTTCGCCTGAAAAGCGATATTGCCGGATATCCGGCCTTTCAGGTTTTCTGCCTGTATGAAGTCCTGGTTAAAATCATGAAAGGAGCGGAAAAGACGGTTCACATTGATATGCTCCATTTCGCCATACGTGGAGAGCTCCATATCCCCTCCCGGCAGAAAGCGCAGGGTCATCTGCCCGTTAACATCTCCTTCGAGGGTATGGAAGGAAAGGCCCTGCAGATCCAGCACGGGATCACGATACGCCAGTGCTCCCTGCAGACGCACCACTTTCAGCTCCCGGTACCGGAGGGTATCCACGTTGAAACCTGCCAGGATCACGGGATCGTTCTTATTTTCTTCTGCCTCCCCGGATGGATCTGTTCCCTCCTCACCGGAAGAACGGAAAAATCCGATCACCTTCTCAAGGTCTGCTGAAGAGGCCCGGAGATCTCCCCTGATCACGACCGGTGTGCCTTTCTCAAAAAGGTCATCCAATCCGTAAACCTGCCCGTCTATTTTCCACTGCGTTCCGGCACCGGAAATATGATCTCCAATGATCCGGATCCGGTGGCCGGGCAGGATCTTAAGCGTCGCCCGTGCTCCCTGCAAAGGTCCAGGCAACAGGGCCGCAAAGTCGTGCAACTGCATGGTCCCGGTCACCTCTATCCTCTTCCAGGCACCCTTTTTCGGGTCCTTCAGCAGGCTGACCGGAATACTGATCTTTACATCAGGATCCCCTGTTCCTTTGAAAAAGACCCGGTTGCCACCAAACAGGACATTGGCATCTTCCAGGTCCGTTCTTCCCCTGACGGAAATGATCAGAGGCCTTCCCCGGCTGTTTTCCCATTCCACCTTCCCGGAGAAGGTGCTGTGACCATATTCTGCCTTTACCGGAGACACGACAACATTTGTGATCACTTTTCCCTGGGATGAACGTACTATAACTTTTCCTTTCCAGCTAACGATCCGGACCTCTCCGGCACTTTTTTTAAAGCTGAAATGGTGATCTTTCCCCCCGATATCCAGGTCGGCTTTCCAGGTGAAGGGCGGCCCGCTCCGGAGCAGGATGTGCCCTGAAACGGACACCTTGCCTCCCGGCCGGATCTCTTCTTTGCCGGATTTCTTCCCGGTCAGCAGGGGAAAGATCTCATTCATATCCATCCCCCCGGAAGAGATCGCCATATCAGCCCGGAGCGTTTTCCCCCGGTGTACGAAACCTTTGAAAGAGATCTCCGGATATTTTCCGATACTGATCCTCCCCTTTTCCATGTGCAGCGTATCGGTTCCATTGTAAAGAAGGAATGTGACCTCCGAGGGCCCCGGGATCTTCGTTCCTTTTTTTCCGTGACTGCTCAGGATAAGCGGGTCCTGTAATAGGGTGATCCGTATACCGCCCCGCCTTCCCGTCAGGAATTTTTCATTCCATTCCCCTTTGTTGATCTTTCCCTGCAGCACGAAGTTTTCCTTTTTGCTCTCATACCGGTAGGAAATCTGTTTCAGTCTGAAAAGGCGAACGTTCACCTTTTTCCCTTTGCGGTCTGTGCTCTTTCTCAGGATGCTCCAGTTGTTCTTCCCGTTTTTCCCTTCGGCCAGCAGGAGTCTGCCGTCACTTACCAAAACGCGATCTACTTTTATGTTTTTCTTTATCAATACATTATATATGTTCACATCCAGTACTACTTCCCTTGCCGCCAGCAGGGTGTCCGGTGTCATTTTGGCCTTCCGGTATCCGGAAGAAGAGAGGATCGTCACATCATTGAAGGTAGCAGAGATATAAGGGAAATGCCTCAGCATACTGATACTGATCTTCCGGACATTCACTTTGGTGTCCAGGCGATCGTTCAGGTAATTCAGGATATACTTCTGAATATCATCCTTATATGCTGAAACCAGGATGCTTCCTGTAATGGTCAGCAAAAGAAAAATACCCAATAAAGCCAAACCGGTCCTGAATAGTTTTTTCATCAGTAGCTGTTATTGTCCGAAAGAGGGAACAGGGTTATTGGGTTAACAGCAGGAAATCAAGGGGATCCGCAGCTGTCAGCTCCACCGGTTTCATCCCTTCCCGGAAAAGGCGGAGCGGTTTATTCCCTATCAGGGACATTTTTTCGTCCTCCACATGCAGCATGGTACCCTCCCGCAGGCCGGCCACATATATGTCTGGATTTATTTTCAGGAACTCCCGGATCCTCATTTCGCGGGTCTCCCCGGCATGTCCTTCGGGGTTGGCATCCAGGTAATGCGGGTTGATCTGGAAGGGGATCAGACCCAGTGCATTGAAGTCCTGCGGCCGGATGATGGGCATGTCGTTGGTAGTTTTGATCGTCGGGCAGGCCAAGTTGCTCCCGGCACTCCAGCCGATATACGGAACACCGGCCCGTACCCTTTCACGTATCAGCGGCATCAATCCTTTTTCCTGAAGAACGGTCAGCAGGTGCCATGTATTGCCACCTCCTACGACGATGGCTTCCGCTTCCCTGACAGCAACTTCTTCGTCACCGGCATGATGGAGGGATACCACATCATGGCCTGCCTCCCGGAATTTCTTCCGAACCTTTTTCTCATATTCATCCCAGGAAAAGGTCACCGCAGCATACGGGAGGAAGAGGGCCGTTACCTTTTTCTCTCCCAGAAACTTCCCGATCTCTCCGATGCCGTGGGCGAGATACTCTTCCCCGGCATTTGTGGAATTGCTCATCAACAATAATCTCATATCGTTATTTTTCAGATTTTTTGCAAAAAAATTCCCGGCTAAAAATAGTGAAAAAAAAAGAGCTGCCTTTGCGCAGCTCTTTGCTTCTTTTCGGGGGCCTCTCTCAGAATTTAACACCCAGCCCCACGGCCAGCGGATAGACCTCCGGACCCTGGCCTTTTTTGAACAGGGGAACCATACTGTAGTTGGCATACACCTCTACGTGCCCTACGCCCAATCGTGCCGTGAACGCATAATCCAGCGGGGAGATGTTGAAATCCCCCTTGTTTTTCTCTTTTTTCTTGTCCCCTTCATCATACCATTTCACTTTGGTGCTCGATTTGCACTTCAGACTCCCGACAACCCCCAGTCCGATCCGGAATCCTTTGTTATACCGGCCTGTATGAAACTCAAAGATGGCGGGTATTGTGACATACGTAGCAGTCAGCTTGGATTTTTTCAGGTTCTGATCATAAGGCTTTTCCACAATCACGCCGGTGGAGTCTTTCATGATATTGTTGTTGTTGGCAAAAACGTAATTGTTAAAACGAAGTCCGATGCCGGTCACCATCCCCAGACGGCCGTTGCGCGTAAAATTAAAGCTGACCTGGAAGGGGTTCAGGTTCAGGTTCCAGGCTTTCCCGTCCCAGATGGACAGATATCCCCCCGGAAACCGGAAATCCTCATCCAGGTAGCTGTTCATCCCGAACTCTACCCCTCGCCAGCTGCCATTGAAGCGTTTTTTCCTCTTCTCCCTTTCTTTCTGCCATGCATCATCCCTCGTGATCCTGACCATGGAGCCGTCAGGTGTTTCGACGATCTTCACGCCCTTTTTCCCCAGACGGACCACTACCGTATCGTCATTGTCTATTACCTGCAGGATCGGTTTTTCGCCGACACGCACCTCCGTTCTGTCATAATCACTGTAAACCTCTCCCCACACTTTATGTTCTCCGCTTTCCGGTTCTGTATAATGTCTCTGCTTCTCTTCCTTTTCATCGATCACTTTCGTGGTACCGTCGTCATAGATGATCACCACCTTGTCCCCTGCCTTCACGGTCACACTGTCCGACGTTACCACCGTAGTATCCTTCTTCAGCGTATCGGGTTGCTGGGCAAATACCGAAGCAGCCCATAATACGATGAGCCCTGTCACATAGATCTTTTTCATTTTTCCGGGATTTTTGTTTCGTTGGTAAGACGACGCGATACTGCAAAAAGTTACAGGTGGATCACCTGTTTTCTTTTTTCTTCCGGATATAAGAGAAATAGCGGGAGGTAACCGCTACATATTCGCTCCCTTTATCCGGTTCCTCCTTGATCTCATAGTTGAGGTTCAACCCCGTGGCCTCATTGATCCTGGCCAGACCATTGAAAAATATCTCCCGCGGTGTAGGTTTCGGGGCTTCGTCCGCATTCCTCCTGCGTCGCAATATATTCAGCCGGATGCGCCGGTCGGTTCTTTCAGCCAGCAGGTCAATATCTTCTTTGGGAGGACCCGTCGCTTTCATTAAAGATGAGGTTTTAACCTCTACCGGGAGGGAAACTGCAAGAAGAGGAAGCTTAGGCATCATCATTCCCCGTTGTCCGGCAGCAGACAGGGAGGCTGTTCGTTCTGTTGCAGATGATCTTGGTGTCCGGCTAACTGATGCGAATTGCCGTACCTTTTTCTCCGGCAATGGCTTCTCTTCCGCCGTTATACGATCTGCCGGTAATACAAGTACGTTCTCCGGACGGGTTGCAGGTGAAACCTGGCGGTGCTCCGCTGCCACTTCTGCCGTTACCTTTTCGGGAGGTGTGTTTCCTGTTCGCCGCAACAGGAAGGAAACGGCCAGCAACAGGGCGATGCCTGCAGCCGCCGCAGGGATCCAGGGAATGATCCTGCGTTCTTTTTTATAAAGATCGCTTTTGCCTGCCAGCACGGCGGCAGGAGGTCTCAGATACATTTTCCCGTATAGGTCAAGATCCCTTCTCTTTTCGGGATGCAATTGCAGGTACTCCTCCAGCATCCCGCGCTGTCTGGAAGAAAGTTCCCCCTCATGAAAAGCGATCATCGCCTCTTCTGCATTGCCGCTGTCGATGCTTTCAAAAGAGAGGTCCGGTCTCTGCAACGTCTCTTTCCCTTCGTACACAACCTCAGGAGGAGTAAGCTTCACCATCTCAACCTCATCCAGATCCTCTACCAGCTCCGGATGGGCTTCGAGGAAAAGGAAAAGCGCTTCCCGCTCCTCCTGCGTCAGACGCCCTTCCAGGTAGTCCAGCAGATATGCTTCGTAATTCCCGGTATGTATTTTCTCTCTCATCAGATCAACACCTCCATGCTCCCGATATAGTTCTTCAGGAACCTGCGGCCCCTGAAAATGTTTATCTTCACCTGTGATTCGCTCTGCCCGGTGATCTCCCCGATCTCCCGGTATGAATAGCCTTCATAATCCCGCAGCAGCACAACGGCTTTCTGGTCGGGAGGCAGCCGGTCCAGCGCCTCATGAAGCACGTCATTGAGATCGGGCGACCCCATCTCTGCCGAGCCTTCCCCTCCGGCCGCCTCCTCCATGCTGACGATCCTCTTTTCCTTCCGCAGCCGGTCGATCATCGTGTGGTAAGCCGTGGTGAAGAGATAGGTCTTTACCTTTTCATAAGAGACATTCTCCCGCTTCATCCACAACTTCTCATAGGTATCCTGCACAATATCCTCTGCCAGTTCCTTCTGCCGGATACTTCCCAGCAGGAACCGGTAGATGTGATCGGCATGATCCTCCACACTGCGGTTGTATTCCCTTACGGTCATATTCCTGTTTGTCAGATATAAGACGTTCTACTCTCCTATTTGTTACAAAGGTATTTTTTATCAGTAAGATTTTCTATGTCTATGGTTGAAATTTATTCGCTTCGCTCCGACATCGAACTTGCTTTTGTCTTTCTTTGCGCTCATTGCGTAAAGCTTTGCGACCTTAGCGTGAAGCCATTCAGAATTCAAAAATCAGCAATCATCATTCAAAATTATTTCTCTTCATCCTTCGTCCGCACGCTGTCGCTGGTCCCGATAGCTATCGGGATTAGCGTAGGCGCCCATAGTCCCGATCATCGGGACGAAGGCGGAGCTCACACTTACTCCTTACTCCTTACTCCTTACTCCCTACTCCCTACTTTTTCCACTTTTCCTACTTTTCGACTTTTCGACTGTTCGACTTTAGACTTCTGTCCCTTCAAACACCTTGCTTCGTGTTTCTCCTGTACCCTGTACCTTATGGAAGTGTGGAGTACTTAGAGTGTGGAGTGTGGAGTTGTTATTCGCATCATCGCATTATCGCATTATCTCTTCATCCTTCGTCCGCCATAGCCTCCGGCGGAGGCGGAGCTTCATCTCATCATCGCTTTATCGCATAATCGTTCTCCCCCATTCTTCCCTGCTTATTTCAGTTGAAAAGTGTACCAGTATATTAATTCAAAAGTATACCATTTTTGATAAAAAAAGAATAGTGATTTTCACTTTTTGGGGCATGCCCCAAAAAG
>JALVJE010000062.1 GCA_027028505.1 Bacteroidales bacterium | reverse complement strand
AAAAATCGGGCAAGAAGAACACCAACCGGTTCAGGCCGGTGGTCCTCTTCCTCGGACCTTACACGCTCAAAGCCGGCGCCACGGTCTCCCACACCATCCGTATGCCCAATTATGTCGGGTCGGTGAGGACGATGGTCGTCGCCACTGACGGGCAGGGCGCCTACGGGAACGCCGAAAAGACCGTGCCCGTGAAGAAACCGCTGATGGTGCTGGCCACCCTCCCGCGCATCGTCAGCCCCGGCGAGGAGGTGACCCTGCCGGTGACCGTCTTCGCCATGGAGAAGAACGTGCGGAAAGTGAAAGTGACCGTATCTGTCAACGACCTGTTCTCCCTCGACGGTGAGGACACCCGCACGCTGGTCTTCGACAACACGGGCGACCGGCTGGTCTTCTTCCGCCTGAAAGTGGCCGACAGGATCGGTCAGGGAGAGGTGCGTGTCAGGGCCACCTCCGGCGGGGAGGAAGCCAAAGACCTCATCCACCTGCAGGTACGCGCTCCCAACCCGCGGATCACGCAGGTCACAGGTGGCATGGCCGCAGCAGGCAAAAGCTGGCAGGGCAGTTATGATGCCATAGGCATGGCCGGCACCAACACCGGTATGCTGGAGGTGTCGGTACTGCCTCCCCTGCGGCTGGACGAGCGCCTGGAGTACCTGATCACCTATCCCCACGGATGTGTCGAGCAGGTCACCTCCGCCGCCTTCCCCCAGCTCTACCTGGACAGGCTCACCGAGCCGGACGACGCTCAGAAAGAGGAGATCCAGAAGAATATCACGGAGGCCCTCCGCAAGCTGGTCAGCTACCAGACCACCGGCGGCGGCCTCACCTACTGGCCCGGATCCGCCTATGCCCCCGACGAGTGGAGCACCAGCTATGCCGGCCACTTCATGCTGGAGGCCCGCAACAGGGGCTATGAGCTCCCGGCAGGCTTCCTCGATAACTGGCTGCGTTATCAGAAGCGCATGGCCGACAATTGGGCCCGGGCCGAGAAAAAACAGTGGTGGCACAGCAGCGATCTCATCCAGGCCTACCGTCTCTACACGCTGGCCCTCGCCGGCAAGCCTGCCGCCGGGGCCATGAACAGGATGCGGGAGATGAGCGACCTCTCCCCCGTCGCCCGCTGGCGCCTGGCAGGCGCTTACCTGCTGGCCGGGAAAGAGGAAGCCGCCCGCAAGCTGATACAGGGTACTTCCACTACGGTGGGAAAATACCGGGAACTGTCCTTCACCTACGGTAGCGAACTGCGCGATGAGGCCATGATCCTTGAAGTGCTCACCCTCATGAACGACAAGGTACAGGGCAAAAAGATCGTTGACAACCTCTCGGCAGCCCTCAACAGCGACCGGTGGTGCAGCACACAGACGACAGCCTGGGCACTCCTCGCCATCGGCAAATTCGTGGGCGAAGGAGGCACCTCCTCCCGTGTGACTTTCACCTGTACCCTCAACGGCAAAAAGAAAAAATACCGGGTCGACGCCCCGCTGGCACGTGTGCCGCTCTCTTTCCACGGCAGCAAAGGAGGTGAGATCGCAGTGGAGAACGACGGTCAGAAAGAGATCTTCATCACGGTCACGGTAAGCGGCATCCCCCTGGCCGGCGAAGAGCGCACCGTCAACAGCGGCAACCTGATCATGAACATCTCCTACGCCAATATGAACGGACAGGTCATCGACCCGGCCCGTCTGGAACAGGGCACCGACTTTTATGTGGACGTTTCACTCCACAACCCGGGCCTCCTGGGCGACTACAAGGAGATGGCCCTCACACAGCTCTTCCCCTCGGGATGGGAGATACGCAATGTGCGCCTCGACAACAGCGAATTCCTGATGAGGGACAAACCCCGTTACCAGGACATCCGCGACGACCGGGTATACACCTACTTCGATCTGCGCAGGAACGAGACGAAGACCTTCCGCGTTCTGCTGAACGCCACCTACCTGGGACGCTTCTACTTGCCGGCGATCCGCTGCGAGGCCATGTACGACCACAGCATCCAGGCCGTAGCCGCCGGAAAATGGGTGGAGGTTGTAGAGCAGCGGTGAGAGATGAGAGATGAGAGATGAGAGATGAGAGATGAGTAAGGAGCAGGGAGCGAAAATGCAATAGAGAAACGTAGGGGCACAAAATTTTGTGCCCCTACATTCGATATAGGTATTTAAATACCTATTTAAATATCTATTTAATCACCTATTTTAATACCTATTTAAATAGGTATATTAAAAACACAATCAATCAATCAATCAACAAACAACTACCAACTACGAACCACGAACTCTGAACTCTGAACTGTGAACTGTGAACTGTGAACTGTGAACTAAAGAACCGTAAACTATACTGGCTTACCGGCTTTTTCTTCCTTGTGGCCTGCTTCTTCCTCCTGCCGGTGGTCTCTTTTGATGATCCTTACTCCACAGTGCTCACGGGGCGGGAGGGTCATCTGCTGGGGGCCCGCATCGCTGCCGACGGGCAGTGGCGTTTCCCCCCTGCCGACAGTGTCCCGGAGCGTTTTGCCACGGCCGTGCGGCTGTATGAGGATGAGTACTTCTTCCGCCATCCCGGCGTCAATCCTTTCTCCCTTTTGCGGGCGGCCCGCCAGGATCTGCGTGCCGGCCGCATCGTCAGCGGGGGCAGCACGCTCACCATGCAGGTGGTACGGCTGGCACGGGGACCGCGCCGCCGCACCTTAGGCAATAAGCTGCTGGAGATCCTCCTGGCCCTGCGTCTGGAGGCCGCCCGCAGCAAGGAGGAGATCCTGCGCCTGTATGTCTCCCATGCCCCCTTCGGTGGTAACGTAGTAGGCCTTGATGCCG
The DNA here is from genome assembly GCA_027028505.1 of Bacteroidales bacterium. Taxonomy (GTDB): domain Bacteria; phylum Bacteroidota; class Bacteroidia; order Bacteroidales; family VadinHA17; genus DRPN01. Next base: position 12,182 of record JALVJE010000062.1, on the reverse strand, counting down.
CCGCCTGGCGTTACTACGGCCGGCCGGCACGGCGCCTGTCATGGGGTGAGGTAGCCACCCTGGCGGTACTGCCCAACGCCCCCGCCCTCATCTACCCCGGCCGGCACAGCCGGCGCCTCCTCGACAAACGCAACCGGCTCCTGCGCAAGCTGCGCGACCGCGGTTCCCTCGACAGTCTCTCCTGCCGCCTCGCCATGGAGGAGCCGCTGCCGGGGCCACCCCGGCCCCTCCCCTCGCTGGCACCCCATCTCCTGCAACGCGCCATCAACGAAGGCCACGGCGGTGAGCGCTGCGTCACCACCCTCGACTACCGCCTGCAGCAACAGTGCAACGCTCTTATCCGTCGCCACTACCTCCTGCTCCGCCAGAACGAGATCCACAACGCTGCCATCCTGGTCCTTGATGCCCGCCGTCACACCGTTCTGGCCTATGTGGGCAACACCCCCGCCGGCGACGAGGAGGGCCGCGACGTGGACATGATCACCGCCCCCCGCAGCTCCGGCAGCACCCTCAAGCCCTTCCTCTACGCCGCCATGCTCGACGACGGCATGATCCTCCCCGGCAGCCTCATCCCCGACATCCCCACCCACTACCGCGACTACACGCCGAAGAACTTCACCCCGCAGTGGCGCGGCGCCGTGCCGGCCGGCCGTGCCCTGGTACAGTCGCTCAACATCCCCGCCGTGCGCATGCTGCAGGACTATGGTCTGGGCCGTTTCCATGCCCTCCTGCAGCAGGTGGGCTTCACCACCATCGACCGGCCTCCCGGCCACTACGGTCTCACCCTCATCCTCGGCGGCGGTGAGGTGACCCTCTGGGACCTGGCCAAAGCCTACCTGGGCATGACCACCACCCTCAACGACATACGTGCGCTGGGCTACCGTTACGATGCGGCGGCCTGGCGTGCCCCTGCCTGGCAGCTCGGGGCCGCCCCGCGGGACACGGCGTCCCGCACCGCCGGCGAGGGGGTGCTGAGCGCCGGCGCCATCTGGCAGACCTTTGAGACGCTCACGGCCCTGCGGCGCCCCACGCAGGAGGGTCTCTGGCAGGTCTTCTCCTCGTCGAAGAAGATCGCCTGGAAGACCGGCACCAGCTTCGGCTTCCGCGATGCGTGGGCCGTGGGCGTGACACCCGGCTATGTGGTGGGGGTGTGGACCGGCAACGCCGACGGTGCGGGACGCCCGGGCCTGGTAGGCCTGCAGGCCGCCGCCCCCCTCCTCTTCGATGTCTTCAGCCTCCTGCCCCCCGGCCCCTGGTTCGAGCCACCATACGATGAGCTGACGCAGATCACGGTATGTCATGAAAGTGGCTACCGTGCCGGTCCTTACTGCGAACACCGGGATACCATCCTGGTGCCCCGCAGCGGACTGAAGGTAAAGAGCTGTCCCTACCACCGCCTCGTCCATCTGGACAAGACCGGCCGCTATCGCGTCACCAGCCAATGTTATCCCGTAGCCGACATGATCACCCGCAGCTGGTTCGTTCTGCCCCCGGCACAGGAATGGTACTACAGGAAGGTCAACCCCTCCTACCGTACCCTGCCCCCTTTCCTGCCGTCGTGCCAAAAGACCGAAAGCCGGGCCATGGAGATGATCTACCCCCGGCAGACAAGGCAGATCTTCATCCCCCGCGACCTCGACGGCGCACTGAGCAGCACCGTCTTCGAGGTGGCTCACAGCGGCACCGGCCACACCATCTACTGGCATCTTGACGGCCGTTACCTGGGCGCCACCACCGCCCCCCACAAGATGGAGCTGCAGCCGGCACCGGGAGCACATACCCTCACGCTCATTGACGACGAAGGTAATATTCTGGTAAGAAGGTTTGAGGTGGTAAAAAAATAAGAGCGTATCACAATTATTATAATTTTGTCAGTAAATACATCAACATTATGTATATACTTATCGCCCTGGTCATCGTGGTCATACTCATGGTCCTGGCTGCCTCAAAATTCCACTTCCATCCCTTTCTCTCCCTGCTTCTGGCAGCCATCGTTATGGGATTCGTGGGAGGGTTGAATGCCAATCAGGTCACCTCCGTGCTGATGTCCGGATTCGGGAAGACGCTGGGCAGCATAGGTGTCATCATCGCTTTCGGCACCATCATCGGTGCTTATCTGGAAAAAAGCGGGGGCGCCATGACCCTGGCCACCCGCATCCTGAAATGGACAGGAGAAAGAAACTCGGTCCTCGCCATGAACATCACCGGCTTCATTGTTTCCATTCCCGTTTTCTGTGATTCGGGCTTCGTGATCCTTTCTTCCCTGAACAAAGCCCTGAGCAGGAAGGCCGGTATCCCCCTTGTTGTCCTGGGAGTCTCCCTGGCCGCCGGTCTGTATGCCACGCATGTATTCGTTCCACCCACCCCGGGACCTCTGGCAGCAGCTGCAGCTCTGGACGCCGACCTGGGGCTGGTTATCCTTATGGGTTTGCTGGTAGCTGTTCCCGTGGCACTGGCAGGGTTTTTCTGGTCAAAATACATTGGGAAACAATGGGGCGGTGCCCTGGCGGAGCAGGAGAAAGACATTTTTTCTCCCGAGAAACTACCCTCCGCCACCCTCTCCTTTGCACCGATCGTTGTACCGATCCTCCTTATCGCCCTGAGATCGGTCACCGACTACCCCACCCATCCCTTCGGACAGGGTGTGGCTGCAGCGATCCTGGATTTCACTGGCCATCCGGTCATCGCACTTTTTGCAGGTGTTTTCCTGGCTTTCGGTCTGAAAGGAAAAGACACCAAAGAGACCCATTTCCATTGGGTAACCAGAGGACTGAAGGATGCAGGCATCATCATCCTGATCACCGGCGCCGGCGGTGCTTTCGGTGCCATTCTGCGGGCTACCGGTATCGGTGAGATCATCGGATCCGGATTTTCCGGCCTGCATATAGGTCTGTTCCTTCCTTTTCTGATCGCAGCTATCCTGAAATCGGCCCAGGGATCTTCCACCGTAGCGATCATCACCACCGCCGCCATCATGGCGCCACTGCTGGGACCTTTCGGCCTCACATCACCTCTGGGCAGGACCCTTACCGTACTCGCCGTGGGTGCCGGCGCCATGACCGTCTCTCATCTCAACGACAGCTTTTTCTGGGTCGTGGCACAGTTCACCCACCTGGATACAGCTACGGCTCTGAAAACACAAACCGTTTCCACCTTCATCCAGGGGGTCACGGGTATTGTCATAATCCTGGTCCTGGGATGGGTTTTTATATGAGGTATCTTAAGTTTGGAGGTACGAGTTTGGAGTTTGGAGTTAAAAGGAGACAGGGGGACAAATACCGCAAACTCCGCTCAATAGCTCAATAGTATATTAAGCTTAAAAATCAAAAGGCATTTGCCATTTTCCTATATTTTCCTTAACTTTCACTGGTACAATAATTAATCCCTAAAAAAATGAAAACACAGACTGATTTCCGCAGAACTTTGTATTCTTTTTGGATCTCCATGATCTTTGTGATGGTACTCTCCCTCCTGCCTGCCTCTTTGCAGGCACAGGCCCCCCGCTCCTTCAGTTACCAGGCCGTTGCCCGCAATGCCGACGGCAGCGTAATGAAAGACACAGAAATGGATGTGCGTCTCACCATTCTTCAGAATACCCGGGATGGCGAAGCAGTATGGACCGAGACACAAACGGTTACCACCAACGCCTTCGGGCTTTTCTCCGTCGTGGCCGGCAGCAAGACCCCTCTGGATCTTGACTGGAACGCAGGGCCCTATTATCTGAAAGTAGAAACCGACCTGCAGGACGGAGCCGGATGGAAGGATATGGGAACGGTGCAGATACTCTCTGTGCCCTATGCCCTGCAGGCCCGCTCAGTAGGCAGCCTCAATCAATTGAAGGTTCAGGGTAACGATCTGCAGACCGACTCGGCACTCTTCGTGGTCAAACGTAAGGATGGACAGACGGTGTTCGCCGTTTACAACGACTCCATACGCATGTATGTAAATGCTTCGACGTCCGGCAAAAATCCGCGGGGTGGCTTCGCTATCGGTGGCTTCGGCATGACCAAAGGGAATGAACAGGATCTGATGTTCGTCTCCCCCGACAGTGTGCGTATTTATACGAGACAACAAAATACCAAAAATCCCCGCGGCGGCTTCGCCATCGGCGGCTTCGGCATGACCAAGGGAAGTGTTGAAAATTACTTGGAACTGACACCGAAAAACTTCTTCATCGGACATGAAAGCGGAAAATTCAACAGCGGCGATTATAACCTGTTCATCGGTTACCAGGCCGGCAGGTCGAACACCACGGGCACCAATAATTCCTTCATCGGTTTTCAAAGCGGTTACCGAAACACCATAGGCAGCTACAACGTTTTTATGGGAAACCGCTCAGGCTATAATAACAACGGACATTACAACATTTTTATCGGTTATGAGAGCGGATACAACAATACCGGAGGGAAGGATCCCAGGTACAGCAAGTACAACACTTTCATAGGATATCAAAGCGGTCGCGGCAATACGACCGGCTGGCAAAACCTGGCCATCGGCTACATGGCAGGTCTCAACAACCATACCGCCACCAACCAGTTCTTCATAGGAAATAATGCAGGGCAGAACCTCACAAACGGTTACGGGAATACTTTCCTGGGTCATCTATCCGGACAAATGAGCACGAATTGTTCCAACAATACTTTTCTGGGTTATTTCACAGGCAGGAACAATACAACCGGATCGGACAATGTATATGTCGGTTATGGCAGCGGCAGCCATACATCAGGCAATCAAAACACCATGCTCGGATCAAAGGCCGGGCAAAACAATACAGGCAGTGGAAATGTTTTCCTGGGATATGCCGCGGGCTTCAACGAAACCGGTTCCAATAAATTATACATTGATAACTCTTCCACATCCACCCCGCTGATCTGGGGCGATTTCGTTAACAATAATGTAAAGATCAACGGGAACCTGACGGTTACCGGCACGATCACAGGCACCCTCGCAGGTTCTTCCGATATCCGGTTGAAAAAAGATATTACAGCTTTCACGGGGGCCCTGGAAAAGATCGGGAAGATCCGGGCAGTGAAGTACTACTGGGATCTGGAAAATCATTCAAACCTGGTATCCGATCCGTCTCTTCAGTTGGGGGTGATCGCCCAGGAGCTACTACCCGTCCTCCCCGAGCTCGTCAAAAAAGGACCCGACGGCTATCTCTCTGTGGATTATATAAAGATGACAGTCGTCCTGCTGGAAGCCATCAAAGAACAGCAAAAGATCATCGAGACGCAGGGCAGGGAGATCGATCAGCTGAAAAACGAAAAAAACAGGATCGCCGAACTGGAAAAAACAGTAAAAGAACTCAGGGAGATGATGACCGGTGTAGCAGCCAGGAGATAAAAGGAAGGTAAAGAACGTCTGTCATTCCTTCGTGATCAGCAACCACGCATCCCGGTAACGCGAGGAGGAGGATCGTACCTCTTTCAGCTTCTGACGGGCTTCGGCCTCATTGTCAAAGATAAAGACAGCCACCCGGTGAAAACCGGATTCGCCGGGGACCATACGGGGCGTAAAGCCCTCGTTCCGCATCATCCCCTCAAACCGCTTTTCATTCTCCGGATAGAGAAAACTGCCCGTGATCACATAATATCTCGTCTTCGGGGCCGGAGCCACAGCCGGTTTTTCCTGTACGGGATTCCCGGATGTGGCCGTCTTTTGTTGCGGAGGAGGCGAAGGCGGTTGCTTCTTTTTGCACCCGCTCATGAGAGCCACCGGTAAAAGCAATAGCGCAAGAAAAAATATATTTTTGTTGATCCTCATATCTTTATCGGAATTATTCTGCTTTTATCAGCAACCAGGTATCGCCGTGCTGCGGGAAAGCTTTCCAGATGGCATGCACTTTCTCACGGGCCCTCTTTTCATTATCATAGGAGAAGACCGCCACCCGGTACAAACCCTCTTCGTTACGCAATACAAAAGGAGAGAATCCCTCATCGCGTATCTGTTTCATATATTTCGCCACATTCTCCGGCACACGGAAACTGCCGATGATCACAAAGTATTTCTCTTTCGGCACAGGAGCCTCCGGTGTCTCCACCAGCTTCTCCTCCCGCACGGTAACGGTATCCTTCACCTCCTGATCCCCCTTCTTCAGTTCTTTCTCGGCCCGCGACACAGCCACCGGCACCTTGGATCTTTCCGACTCTATGGTCTTTTTTGTCGTCTTCTGGGTACTGCCACATCCGGAAAACAACAAGACAAAGGCTACAAGAAAAGGAACTACATATTTTGTTTTCATCTGTTTAAATGGTTGTAATTTCATACAAAGATGTAAAAAAATCCCAAATTCCCTGCAAGCGCACCTACCTGCCCACCACCAACCCCCTGACGGGCATACCCATTAACATAAACCCAGATTACGCATTAGGAAGCTAAAAAATAGCTGAACTAATGCGTTAGCTGGGGTTAACCCCGATTTAGGAGTTCACGGTTTTGGTTAGCACCAAAACCGATAAAATCCTTAATCGATCAGCAATGAAAAGCGCTTGCGATTTTCTATTGCTGATTTTGGGATAAAAAATAGTAGTAATAATATGCAACTTTCCAATAAGAAAACGGGTATACGTTTAATTGACGCGCATAAAAAACAACTTTATTAAAAGATCCGCTCGTTGAAATTATTTTTTCTGAGAATTACCTTGAGTATGAAAATGCAGCATTTGCTTTTTTTGATCACTACACGCATAAAATAGATCATAAAATTACAAAAAGATGAAAAAGATCGTTTCTCTTTTCGTTCTGGTGAATATCATATCCACCTACACATTTTCCCAGCCCTTGTCCGGGAATTATACCATTGGCGGAAGTTCACCCGATTATGCAACATTTACGGCAGCTGTCAACGCTCTTACGGGCAAGGGGGTCAGAGGGCCCGTGGTCTTTTATGTGTCTCCCGACACCTATAACGAGCAGATCACCATCCCGGCGATCACGGGGGCCTCTGCCGACAACACCATCACTTTCCGGTCGTCCACCAAGGACAACAAGGATGTTGTCCTCACCTGGGCTGCCTCCGGCAGTGACGATAACTTTACGGTGCGGCTGGATGGGGCCGGGTATATCTCTTTTCAGGCGATCACCCTGCAAGCCACGGGCACCAACTACGGCCGGGTAGTACATCTTACCCATGCCGCCTCCCACATCTCTTTCCTGAACGACCGCCTGCTGGGACAGCGAGCTGTGGGCGAACTGCTGGTCGCCGGGCTGCCCGACGTAGGAGAGGATGCCTGCAGCCACATCACCTTGAAGGACAGCTACCTCGAGAACGGTAACCAAAGTATCTCTCTGCAAGGTAGAAATATCGCTCACCTCTCCAACATCGTCATCGAACGGAACGAGATCATTGATCCGACAACGTATGCGATCTATCTGAATTATGCAGAACATTCCTGGATCGCGGGGAACACCATCCGGTCACAATTTTCTCCTTCAGGAATACGGATCGACGGCCTCTCGTCCGGTGACACCATCAACGGCAACGCGATCCGGCTTTACGGAGGAGATGTCGGGATCCATATCTACGAGGCAGAAGCGACCACTGACACCACCGTGATCAGTAACAATTTCATTCGCCTGATCGCATTGGACAGGTACTATCAGGGGATCAACATTTACAGATCCAGGATGCCGGTGAAAGTCCTTTCGAACACCATTCATATTACCGGCAACAGCCCTTACAGCACCTGTCTTTATTTTAACGGCAATACCTCTTCCTACTATAAGATGATCCGCAACAATATCCTGGCCAACGATGCCTGGGGGATGGCTTTGTATAGTTACTACATTCCCGATGTCAGTGACTACAACGCATTTTACAGCAAAGATCTGCGTATTATCAACTACGCCCAGAACCACGGTGTTGACCTGGAATTCTGGCAAGACAACTTCGCCCTCGACCTCCACTCCCTCTCCGTGGATCCTTACTTTATCAATGCAGACTCATGGCAGGTACAAAACCTGGCCCTTGACGGGGCCGGCATTCCCCTGGCAGGGGTTCGCGCCGACATCGAGGGGGACAAGCGGGATCCCGACCACCCCGACATAGGCGCTGACGAGTTCACCCCCGACCCTGCTCCTTTGCATGGCTCTTATGCGCTAGGCACCTCCACGGCCGATTTCCGGACGTTGAACGATGTGCTCTCCGCCCTGGAGATCAACGGCGTAAGCGGCCCTGTTATCTTCAACATCCTCCCCGGCACATATACGGAAAGACTGGTGATCGGTAAGATCTCAGGGGTGTCGGAAACCAATACCGTCACCTTCCGCTCCTCCACAGGCGACAGCTCCGACGTGGTCATCTCCTATGGTTATCCCTCGACAATATCGATGTTGGGAGCCAGGTATATCCGTTTCCGTCAACTCACGATCCTGACAAACACCATCAATGGGATCCCCCTGATCATGAAAGACGGCTCCTGCCTGAATGAGATCTCCGGATCGAAGATCACAGCCCCGGCCGGTAATAACAACCCTCTGGTCCACCTGGGAAGGGACAACCATGCATTTTACAACTATACAGACAGCAACAATGTTTTCCGGGATTGTCATTTTATGGGAGGAAAATATGCTGTCAATGCCGGGGTGGAGGGAGATGGCTCCGCCCCGGACGTGGCCCGCAATACGCTGGTCGAATCCTGCGTATTGGACAGTACCTCCCTGGATCTTTTCCGTGACCCTTCCCCGGTGATCCGTAACAACACGATCCGTGTCATCACCGATGAAAGGTCTGTCTATGCCATTGCTCTCCGGAACGGACAGGTTGTGAACAATTTCATCTATATGCGCAGTTCCGGCACGGCTTACCACCACGGGATCGTCGTCACCGACACCGCCACCCTCCTTTTCAACACGGTCAGGATCGACGGCCCGGGTCTCCCCGTCATGATGAAAGGCCCGACGGTCCTGAAAAACAACATCCTGATGGCTCAGGACTCCACGGCGCTGCTTCTGCAAGACACTGTGGGGAACAGTATGGACCACAACATCTATTTCTCTCTTGCCCCGGCCAAGGTGATCTATTACAATACGATGGTGAACAGTGCCTATTTCCCGCTGGAGAGCTGGCAGGAACATTCTTCCTTCGACAAACACTCCCTCTTTTACGAGCCCCGTTTTACCGCTTCCGACGATGTGCACACGTATGATCTGTGGCTCAATGCCCGTGGGGTACCGGTAGCCGGCATCACCACAGATATCGACGGTGACACCCGCGATGCCTCACATCCCGACATCGGGGCCGACGAGTTTGACGGGGTGTATGTCCTGGGAGAGGATACGACCATCTGCAACAACACTTCCATCACCCTGGATGCCGGCGCCGGCTACGACAGCTATCTCTGGAACACCGGCGCTACGACACAAACCCTTGAGACCACACCGCAGAGGGGCGGAGAGATGTGGTACAAGGCAACGGTCACCGTCGGCGGCATCACCTACAGCGACAGTGTGAAGGTCACCAGCACAGGTCCCGTGGTGGATCTGGGCGCCGATACGGCTATCTGCGAAGGATCCTCCCTGACCCTGGACGCCGGAAGTGGCGATCACAGTTACCTCTGGTCGGACAACAGCACCGGCCAAACCCTCGACGTCACGTCCGCCGGCACCTACCATGTCACCGTCACTGACACCCACGGCTGCATGGACCAGGATACGGTAACAGTTACCGTGAATACCCCGGTGACCGTCACGCTCTCCTATGATACGGACAACAACCGGTTGGCTGCCGACTATCAGAACGGCACCCTCTACACCTGGTATCTGGACGGCAACGACCTCACATCCGGAGCAGATGCTGCGATCACACCCTCCGCATCGGGAGACTATCATGTGGAGGTGATCGACGAAAACGGCTGTACTGCCGTTTCGGACACACTGTATGTCTCACTGACCGGTATTCATGACGCGGAAAGCCATGGCGTCAGCATCTATCCCAACCCTTCCACAGGGAAGATCACCCTAAGATTTGATGAGTTCATGGAAGATCTGCAGATCTCCGTGTTTGACCTCACCGGGAACAAAGTTTATGAAACTACAAAAGAGCAACAGGGCGCCACACAGAAGATCCTCAACCTGCAGGCCCTGCCCGATGGCATCTATCTGTTACAGATCAGATCTCAGGCGCCGCAAAAGATCCTGAGGATCGTAATACATCATTAAAAAAAAGCGGGCTGCGGCCCGCTTTTTTTGCTTAATCGCAGTTAAAGCTCTTGTCATACTGTGTCATGGCCCGAAGGCTCATGCCCATGCTGGAGAAACCGCCGTCGTGGAAGAGGTTCTGCATGGTCACCTTGCGGGTGAGGTCACTGAAGAGGGTGACACAGTAGTTGGCACACTCCTCGGCCGTGGCATTGCCCAGGGGCGACATCCGTTCGGAGAAATCCATCAGAGAATCGAACCCTTTGATCCCGCCGCCGGCCGTAGTCATCGTAGGTGACTGCGAGATAGTGTTCACCCGTACATTTTTCTCCCGCCCGTAGATATACCCGAAGCTGCGGGCAATTGACTCGAGCAGGGCTTTGGCATCGGCCATGTCGTTGTAACCATAAAGGGTGCGCTGTGCCGCCACGTAGGTGAGCGCCACCACAGAGCCCCACTCGTTGATGGCATCCTTCTTGAAGGCCGTCTGCAGGATCTTGTGAAAGCTCAGGGCGCTGATGTCCAGCGTCTGTAGAAAATAATTGTAATCCAGATCATTATATGGCCGCTTCTTGCGCACATTGGGCGACATGCCTATCGAGTGGAGGATAAAATCGATCTTGCCACCGAAATGTTCCAGCGTACGATCGAAGACCTCTTCGATATCCTCCAGTTTCGTGGCATCGGCAGGGATGACAATGGTCTTGCACTGCTCGGCAAGCTTGCCGGTATCCCCAAAACGCAGGGCCGCCGGCGCATTGGAGAGGGTGAACTCCGCCCCTTCCGCATAAGCTTTCTCCGCCACCTGCCAGGCGATCGATTTGTTATTCAACGCTCCGAAAATGATGCCTTTCTTCCCTTTTAACAGATTGTGACTCATGACTTACTCCTTTTGTTCCGGCACAAAGATAACAGAATCTCGCAAGGAGGAAAAGTTTATTTAGAATGATTTTTGATAAACATACTCTCTGCTCCTTCCCGGGGAAATATTCAGATATTCTATGGTAATCCCGGTCATAATGATAATTTTGCAGCAAATCCATCCAAAAGACCAACCTGACGGGAAGCATGCAGAAAAGATACGATCCTGAGAATCCATTGAGTTCAATTTTTCTGGCAGGTGTTCTGACACTGTGGTTGCTGACAGGCATCTCTTCCTCCCTGCAGGGTCAGGAGGTGGATTTTACCTCCTCCAACCTTCCCATTATCGTCATCGACACCCGCGGGCAGGACATCCCCTATGACAACCCCAGGATCCGTGCTGACATGGGCATCATCTGGAACGGTCCCGGACAACGCAATAATATTACCGATCCTTTCAATGATTACGACGGTATGATCAGCATCGAGATCCACGGGGCCAGCTCGGCAGGATGGTCGAAAAAATCCTATGGTATCGAAACGGAAAAGTCCGACAGCAGCAACAACAATGTATCGTTGCTGGGGCTGCCTAAAGAGAATGACTGGATCCTCTATGCCCCTTATTACGACCGCTCGCTCATGCGCAATGTCCTGACCTACCGCATGGTAACATCGTGGGGATGGTACGCTCCCCGCACCCGTTACTGTGAACTGATGCTGAACGGAAAATATAAGGGAGTGTACGTATTGACCGAAAAGATCAAGCGCGATAAGAACCGGGTTAACATCAGCAAAATGGATGAAGACGACTATGCCGGCGATTCTCTCACGGGCGCATATATCTTCAAGGTGGACAAAGAGCCCTGGAAACCCCACTTCAACGGGAAATACCGGCCTTTCCCCGACGCACCCCACCACACACATTACCAATATGTCTACCCCAAAGCCGACAACATCACACCTTCCCAGATCGACTACATCAGCCACTATTTCTGGGATTTTGAGGATGCCGTCGTCAGCCAACACCCCTCTGATCCTGAAACCGGCTATCCTGCCTACCTGAACATCGCCTCTTTTGTAGACAACTACCTGATCAATGAGCTCAGCAAGAATGTGGACGGGTACCGCCTGAGCAGCTATTATTACAAGGACCGGGACAGCAAAGGCGGAAAGATCGTTGCCGG
>JALVJE010000061.1 GCA_027028505.1 Bacteroidales bacterium | reverse complement strand
CTTCAATAACCTGATGCCTGTTTTGATCAGGGCACTCCGTGCATCATCGGATAACTTTCGTAAATCTGTTTTTTCCATGAAGCAAAGATAATAAAAATATTACAATATATACTTGCCGAAGTAATAATATAAGCATTGTATATGTTTTTCGGGTGGTATCTGTTATAGTAGGTATTTATGCCGTGATCACTATCCGTATAAATCCTTTATTCCTGTCGATCGTATTTTTGTTATGCATCGTTATTTTCTTCTTAAGTACAGTTTCCAAGATAATTCTTGATGAAGATCATATCTGTTTTAAAGACGAAAGGGTCTTATCTTTTTTAAATAAATGCAAAAAAATATATTATGATGAGATCGGGGATCTGGATTTTAATAAAATAGAGATCAGTTATATTACACATATCCTTCCGGGGATTGGATATATGAAAGATGCCCAGCTGATCTTCCGCATGAAAGACGGTCGGATCATTAAAGAAGACGTTTTAATGGGAGAAAAAAAATTAAAGGAGATCTCTGGAAAGATCAGAGCAAAAATGAGAAAATAATTTTGAAAGTTAAGACCGGTCCGTAATATATAAGGTGGTTTCCATCACTGGTACTGACAATAGACTTTAAGCAGAATTAATTATGTTGTATAAAGGAAGGAAAAATACTGGGTTCCCGGAAAGTAAGAAAGATACCTCGATAGGGAAGTCAGAACTCTTGTTTATTGAATATGTTGTTTTTATTGGGGTGGTTTTGACGCTGCTTCCCATGATCCGGAGCGGGTCCGGCGACGACGTTTGGTTATGGATCAATGTCGGCGGGGTTGTGGTTTATCTCTCTTCTGTCTTTTTGATCAGGAAGATCTATCTGTATACTGATCATTTGATAGTGTATTATCCGGCAAGATTCATCTTCAGAAAGCGGGAAATAAAATATTCTGATATCCGAAAAATAAGATATATCCATAGCAATTCAGCCTATGCTGTTCCGGAGGTCCGGATCTACAGAAAAGGCTCCTCTCTTCCGCTTATCTATGCATCTTTGTCATATAAGAAAAGGAAAGAAATATTAAAAACCCTGCACAAAGCAGGCGTAACCGTTGAGATCGATTCGGAGTATCAGAAAGATCAGGATATTCTAAAAGAAGATTAGCACTTCGATACGCTTTCGGCTGCTCAGGAATTAGCGATGAGCAGATGAGGTGGACAATGTGCTAATCCCAAATGCCTGCGCAGCAGGCACAGAGCGCGTTGGCCCGTCCCCGCCTTCGTTGATCCCGATGGCTATCGGGGTCGGCGGGCAAAGCCAGCACCCTGTACCCTACGGAAGTGTGGAGTACTTAGAGTGTGGAGTGTGGAATTGTTATTTCCTCATCGCATCATCCCTTGTCCGCCGTAACCCTTGTGAAGATGGTGCTCATCTCTCATTTCTCACCGCTCATCGCTCTTCCCACTTTTCAACTTATCAACCACTTCAAACTTCACCCTGCCTTCTGCCTTCTGCCTTTCCTCGTCCGACGTAGTCCCGGTACACCGCGACGAAGTCGGATTACTTATTACTTTTCCTTATATGTTATATAACATACTTTCTCCCTGACAAGATTCCTCCCCCTTCCTGCACTATCTATTGCACCCCCATATCATCCCGTGCCGTGAAAAATTTGTTTCATAACATAGGTCTTTCCCGTTATTCCGCCCCCATCCTATCCTTTTTTTGTAATTCACGTTTTCCTATATATAAGGATCACGCAACCAGACGGACACCCAGCACCAAGCACCCAGTACCCTGCACCCCTACTGCCTTTCTTAGCGCGCCGAAGCTTTTACAAAGCGAAGGCGGGTTCCTGCTTTCGAAGCTTTCCATAAGCAAAAGAGCATTCCTTATTACTTCTGCCTTGTTACTTCTGCCTTCTGCCTTCCCTCAGTCCCACAATCTCGTCACCTCCACCGTCCCCCGCATCCCCTTCACCGATACCGCTGCCCTGGCTGGTGCCGTTCCCGGCGAGGTCCTGCAGACCGTCACCTCCTACGACGGTCTGGGCCGTGTGACCCAGAAGGTGCAGGTGGCGGCCTCTCCCGGCAAGAAAGACCTGGTCACCGCCTATGCCTACGATCTGGCCGGCCGGCGTGAGAAAGAGTACCTGCCTTACGTGCGGGAGGAGGGCGGCAAGGGCCATATTGCTACCGACCCCCTCGAAGAGCTACGCTCCTTCTACCGACGTCCGCATGCCGGCATCGATACCACCACCTTTCCTTACGCCCGCAAGCTCTTCGACGGCTCCCCCCTCAACCGCGTCCTGCAGGAGGGAGCCCCCGGCAGACCCTGGCAGCCGGAGAGAGGTCATGCTGTGACCTTCAACAATACCGTCAACCTGCAACCTGTCACCCGCTGGCAGGTGGGGAAGGACGGCAGCTGTACCCCTGCCGGCAGCTACGCCCCCGGGAGCCTACTGGTGAAGGAGGTGCGTGATGAGGACGGTCATCTCTCGCGGGAGTACACCGACAAGCGGGGCCGAGTCATCCTGAAAGAAACCCTTCTCGACAGCGTTCCCGTGCAGACCTTTTACGTTTATGACGACCGCGATCTGCTGCGGGTGGTCATACCGCCCATGGCAGCGGCGCTGGGCAAGGCCGACGACCGTTATGCCTTCCGCTATGCGTATGACGACCGCCGCAGGATGATCACCAAAAAGATCCCGGGAGCTGAAACGGTGGAGATGGTATATGACAACATGAACCGGTTGGTGATGAGCCGTGACGGCAACCTGCGCCGTGACACCCTCTGGCGCTATACCTTCTACGATGCCTTTGGGCGGGTCACACAGCAGGGTCTGTGCAAGACGGCGAGCGGCCGGGAGGCATTGCAGGGGATCTTCGACAGGAAGACCTCCGGACCCGGGACGGCACCCCGCCTTCCCGGAACCCTCATACCGCAGCAGTATGCTTTTTACGACGATTATGCTTTTCTTACGGATACAGCCCTTTCCTTTTATGACGGTGACCTGGCGGACGAGGATCCTGCAGTATATTCCGAACCCCCGGAAAGATGGGAGCGTTCTGACAAGACCAAAGGGAAACAGACCGGCAGCCGCGTACTGGTGCCGGTTACGGGGGAATGGCTGGAGAGCGTCACTTACTACGACGATCTGGGCCGCGCCATCCAGACCGTTCGCCGCAACCGCCTGGGCGGGATCGACCGCACCAGCACCCTGTACGCTTTCTCAGGCAGTGTTCTCAAGACCGTCACCACCCATACCGCCGGATACGGCATGCGACACATCATTGTGCACCGTTTCGACTACGATCATGCGGGTCGCCTGTTGCGTGTACGTTACCGCATGGACAGTCTGCCGGAGGTGATCCTCAGTGAGAACGTCTACGATGAGCTGGGCAGGGTGATGAAGAAAAAGCTGCACGGCACCGCCGCCGGCACCTTCGCCCAGGAGATCGACTACCATTATAACATCCGGGGCTGGCTGCAGCGCATCAACGATCCCGACAGTCTGGGAGACGATCTCTTTGCCGAGGCCCTCTCGTACGAGGATCCCGCGGGCTATGATGCCGATTCGCTCTTCTCCGGCAATATCTCCGTAATGCGGTGGTGTACCCCCTCCCTCGGCGGCAGTGTGGCCTATGCTTTTGGCTATGACGGACTGGGACGGCTGGTGCGGGCCTCCTGGCACAAAGCACAGGAGGGGAAGGGCGGCGGGGACTACAGTGTGCCGGTCATCGCCTACGATCTCAACGGCAACATAGACACCCTGGTGCGGCGGGGTGAGGCCCCGGAGGCCGGCGGGGTGATCGATGCCCTGGGATACAAGTATGACGGCAACCGACTGATCGCTGTGGATGATGCCACGGAGCGGGATGCCGTCACCCCCGGCTTCAGCGACCACGGAGCGAAGTATGACAGGAACGGCGCCGGCGCCGATACCCTGCCGGAGTACCGTTACGATGCCAACGGCAACATGGTGAGTGATGCCAACAAAGGTATTCTGAAGATCAGATACGACCGCAACAACCTGCCCGAAGAGATCCTATTTGACCATGACCGCAGGATTCGTTATCTTTATGATGCCAACGGAACCAAACTCAGGAAAGAAGTGTACGGTCAGGGAGGACATCTGCTCAGCGTCACCGATTATGACGGCGACTTCGTCTATCAGGACGGTGAGCCGGCTTATGTGATCACCGGCGAAGGCCGTCTGGTGTACAATGATGAACAAAACACCTGGCAGTGGGAATACTACCTGAAGGATCACTTGGGCAACGTCCGCACAGCCTTCCGCCCCGACAGTGCCGGCCGGCCTGTGGTCCTGCAGGAGAATCATTATTATCCCTTCGGCATGTCCATCGCCACCCTCTCCCACACCCTCCCCGCCCAGCCCTACCCCAATCTCTACCAATACAACGGCAAAGAGCTCCAACCCGACAATGAGCTCAATTGGTATGACTACGGAGCGAGGTACTACGACCCCTCCCTCGGCCGCTGGAATGTGCCGGATCCACTGGCTGAAAAATATTTTTCATATTCACAGTATAATTATGTTGGAGGAAATCCAATATTGTTGATAGATTTATTTGGCATGGATTGGTACTATAATGACAGTATAGGATATAAATGGTTTGATTCAGATAAAAAAAATTATACTGATGACGAAGGTAATGAGTTTGTTAATAAGGGACATACACATAGTGTTGAAATAGGAGGAGTATGGTACAACTTTTATCAAAACCAAGCTATAGGATCGACAAAAAAAATAAATAATTTAGCTGAGTTTATATATCAACATCATAATTTAGTTACTAGTTTTAATAAAAAATTATCAAAAAAGTACTCATTTGAATTATATATGGATGCTTTGGCAACAACTAACAATAAAACTGCAAAAGAAGTTTTATCTGGAGTTTTTTTATTTCCCTCTACTTTAATTGGGGGAATAGAAGTTGCTTTAGTTGGTAGTGCAGCAGTTCCTCCAGTTGTTGATGTAGTAAATGAATTGGGAATATTGTCTACTACATTAAGTAAAAAGTTTATTAATGCTGCTAATTATTCAATTAAATTTTACAAAAATGAATCATATATTTATCATTCTTGGCTTTATACTACTACTACAGGACAATTATTGTTAAGTTATCTTTTTGCAGAAGCACCGCCTGGTTTTACTCCTGGTTTTCCTGTTAGTAGAGAAATTGGTAATTTTACCCAGATAGTTCATAATATAAAAGAAATTATTAAAGTTTCGCACTTGTTATCAAATCACAAAACATCAACTAATTACAATTGAAGTAGATTTTCTATACATTTGTGTATCAACATTATATATTTTCCATT
>JALVJE010000060.1 GCA_027028505.1 Bacteroidales bacterium | reverse complement strand
CAGGGCGGCCGGGATGGCTTCTTCCCGCAGGGTCCTTTCCATGTGGGGCCGTATCATCTCCTCGTTGCGTGCAAAGATACTGCCAATAACGATACATTCGGGGTTCAGGATGTCAATGAGGAGGGCCAGACCCCTCCCCAGGTATTCGGATGAGATCCTGACGACCTCCTGTGCCAGGGAGTCTCCTTCGCGGGCCGCCTCGAACACTTCCTTGGCGGTGATCTTCTCCAGGTACTCTTCTTCGGGACAGAAGCCGACGTTTTCCCCTCTCTCCATTTTCTCCGCCGCCATTTTCCTTGCCAGCTGGGCAATGCCTCCGCCACTGCAGAACCCCTCGAACGACCCGGCCTTGTTGAACCCCACCGGGCCATCCGGGGCCATACGCACGTGACCCACCTCACCCCCCAGGTCGTTGGTACCGGCATACAGGCGGCCGTCGAGGATCAGTCCGGCCCCCATGCCTGTGCCAAAGGTAAGGAAGATCATGTTCTGCGTTCCTTTCCCGGCTCCCAGCATCCACTCGGCCAGAGCGCTGGCGTTGGCATCGTTCTGCACCTCGGCAGGCACACCCAGCGCCTCCTCAAAGATCTTCACGATGGGCACCGCATCCCAGCCGGGCAGGTTGGGCGGAGAGTAGATGATCCCCTTCTTTGAGTCCAGCGGCCCGCCGCAACTGATGCCGGTCTTCACCAGGTTGCCGGCACCGTACTTTTCCACCAGGGGACGGGCATGGGCCAGAAATTCATCCACCACCCCCTGCCAGCCCCGCTCGGTGGTGCGGGTGGGGAAAGTGACTTTTTCAAGGATATTGAAATCCCTGTCACCCAGGACGACGGCGCATTTGGTTCCGCCGATGTCGATGCCGAGGTAGAATGGTTCAGAATTCATGGTTCAGAGTTCAGAGTTACTAGTATCGAGTATCGAGTTGTGAGTATCGAGTTGGTAGTTGGTAGTTGGTAGTTGGTGGCTTTACCATCATTCAAGCATTCCCCGTCCGAACGGACGTTCGTCCGGGCGGGAAGCATTCAAGCATTCAAACATTCAAACATTTAAGCATTCTCCTCCATTGCGAAAAATCCGGTACGATCATGTGGGCGCCGGCACGGATAAGGCGGGTGCGTTTTTCGGGGTTGAGGCCATAGCGCCGCACCTCATCGCTGGCCACGCCGATGGCGATGCCACCGGCATGAACCACCTCCCGTATCTCGACCGGTCCGTCGCCGAAGACCACCAGTTCATCACCATGCAGGTCGTTCTCGCGGATGATGCGGTCGACCACCATCTTCTTGGAATATTTCTTAATGTCATTCTGCGAGCCGTAGATCCCGCCGTTGAAGAACTCTGCCAGGCCCAGCTCCATAGCCTCATGCAATACATCCTCCTCGTCGGTGCCACTGGCCAGGTAAAGGACCATGCCTTTCTCCCGCAACGCTTTCAGGAAGGGGATCGCTCCCTTGAGGGTAAAGTCTTCCACACCCAGCTCACCCCGGTGTAGTTTCTCCAGGCGACGGTTGACCACCTCCATCAGCGCATCGTTGTAGATCTTTTTGTAACCGAATTTGTCGAGGATCTTCTCTTCAGGCACAAAACCGGCCTGCCGCACCATCTCCACCAGGGCCTCCATCTGCAGAATGGTCTGAATGCCTGTCGAGGCGTCTATGTACTGCCGCACCTGCTCCTGCACTTTCCGGTAAGTATTGGCATCCACCAACTGCCACGAC
>JALVJE010000059.1 GCA_027028505.1 Bacteroidales bacterium | reverse complement strand
TCGGACCTGTATTCCGTGACGGCAACCTTTTTTACCGGATCACTGCTTCCTGCGATCACCCCGGCCAGGCTCTTTCCCTGGATGAAACCGGGGACCTCCACGCCGGTCAGGTCACAGAGGGTGGGGAATATATCCAGGAACTCCACAGGGTGGTCGTAACGGGAAGGCTGGTTCCCCGGCACATAGAACAGGAACGGTACGCGGGCCGCCTGTTCGAAGACCGTATGCTTGCCCCACTGGTTATGATCCCCCAGATGATATCCATGATCCCCGAAGACCACGATGACGGTATTCTGATCCAGCTCCTTTTCCTTCAGTTTTTCCAGGAGCTTGCCCACCTGGGCGTCAATGTATGAAACACAGGCGTAGTAACCATGTAACAGCCGCCGCTGATGTGCCGGGTCCAGGATGCTGTCCCCCAGCGTAGGATCGTTGTAGGTCCATTCGTCCGGGATATCCACGAATTTTTTCGGCTCGGGCTTGTGATAGGCATAATCCGGGCTCCCCACGGCCGGCCGCTGGAAAGGAGCCAGATCAAAAGAGTCCTCCTGGTACAGGTCCCAGTATTTTTTTGGTGCGACGAAAGGGATGTGCGGTTTCTTAAAACCCACGGCCAGGAAGAAAGGCTTCCCCGAGGAAGCAAAACCCTCCAGTTTGGACAATGCTTCGTTGCAGAACTGCCCGTCCAGATATCCGTCATCCCCGACACCCTCCGGCCCGCATTCTGTGGCTGTGTTGGCCTCCACCCGCCATTGTCCTCCCACGAAATCACCATATTCCGGAGGATATGTGTAGCTGTTCCATGGCGTATAGGTCTGTGACCAGGAAGGGGAATCATGGCCGTCATCGACATTCCTGGGGTCGAACACCTTGCCGATGGCTGCCGTGGTATAACCATGCTCTTTGAAATACTGCGGCAGGGTGGTGATCCCCGGGCTCACCTCCCTGAGCTGGGAAGAGAGGTTCCTGATGCCGCTGCCGTCGGGAGTCTGTCCTGTCAGCAGACTGGCCCGGGTGGGACCGCACACCGGCCACTGACAATAGGCTCTGGTGAACAGTACCCCTTCGTCGGCAAGTCTGTCGATGTTGGGCGAGACCACCGTGGTGTTGCCGTAACAGCCCAGCAACGGTTTGATATCGTCAATGGCGATGAAAAGCACATTGCGCTGCTGCGCAGAGACCGAAGCCGCCGGCAAAAGCACCCAAAGGGCCAGGAGATATGTCAGGGTCTTCTTCATAATATGGTCATTAGTTCGCTGCCTTGCCCGCCGTAGTCCCGGCAGCGCCGTTGGCAAGCCTTTGGCGACCGATGGTAAGCCGGGACGAAGGCCGGGCGCTCACGAAATTAGCTCCCGTTGGTCGCGAAATTAGCCCCGACTGCGTCGGGACGTAATTAGGTTGAAATTTACTCGCTAACGCTCGTGTAATTAGCTCACTTCGTTCGCGAAATTTACCCCGACTGCGTCGGGATGAAATTAAGTAGAAATTAGCTCCCGTTGGTCGCGAAATTAAGTAGTCATTCATAAATCATCATTCAAAACTCAAAAATCAAAAATCGTTATTCGGTGTTCATCATTCGTCATTCGCCATTCGACATTCATTCTTCCTTTTGCCTTTCTTCGTCCGCCGTAGTCCCGATTCATCGGGACGGAGGCGGATTACTTTATCCTTCCTTCGAGCTTCAAGCTTCGAGCTTCAAGCTTCTCACCGTATCACCAGTTTCTCCGTCCTCACGATCCTGTTCAGATCATCCCTGAAGACCACCAGATAGATCCCCGGCGGCGAACTCAGGCTGACCGGATCATTTTGCAGAATGTCAATAAAAACCCCTCCGGCCGAATAGAGCGAGGCAGACAACGAGCAGGGTTTTTCAATGTTGAGACAGCCGCTGGCCGGATTGGGATAGATCCTTACCTCCGGGCCTTGCTGCATCTGCCGGACGGAAGTCGTTTCCCTTGCTTTCTCCCGCATCATCTCGATCATCCTCACCGACATGGAGTCGGCGGAGAGGTTGCCGTCCGACCCGTCACCTGCGTCCACCCCTATCTCTACCCAGTTATCCGTCTTGTCATTCCAGAAACGGCGCGTCTGCATGCCGGCGCCGGCGGAGCCGATCGCTTTGAGCGTATCCATCATGAACTCTATATACGCCAGGTTCTGTTCAATGGTCCAGTGCCTGGTAATATCTTCATCGAGATGCTTCCAGAAAGCGGGATCCCAGTGGTCGATCCAGAAGCTGATCCCCGAGGTGTCCCTGACACGCATCGCATGGTGGATGCCCACGTCCAGCGAGGTGTCGGTGAGCCCGGCCCGCATGGTCTGTTCCTTGATGAGCCTTAAAGTGCCGGGATCCATGTCGGGTTTCCAACGGAACCATTCCCCCATGCCGTAGCTGCCGCTCATGGAAGCTACGTAATAGATGGGCTGTCCGGAATGAGGCGACGGATCATTCCCGAAAGGAAAAGCCAGCGTCTCTATCTCCCCGCGCTTCGAGGAGCCCCAAGGCTTATAGGACATGATACGGTCGGGATTGTATTCTCTGAAGATGACCGTAAGGGAGTCGTACAGCCAGTTCAGGCTGTCGCGGGAGACCTTCCTGTCATAGGGTTGCAGGTCGCCGTTGTCATCCCTGTAGTACTGCCATCCGTGGAACTCGATCACCGGGCACATGGCCAGCAGATGGCTTTTGCCGCGGTAGGCTTCCGACAGCTGCCGCCAGCCGTTGAAATGCCGCTGCTTTACATATTCGGGCATGGTCTTCACCCCCTTGTCCTCGAAGCTCACCTGCAGGCAGATGGCCATGCCGCGGGCGGTGAAGTCGTCGATCATCCTGCTCACGAACGCGACCGATTCCGGCCGGATCAGCGTATCCCCGGGATGGTCCGGATCTTCCATGAGATATTCGTCGGATACCACCCAGTGTAGCCTGCCGCCGTGGATGCCCAGGGTCTGCAGCGAGTCCAGTATGCGGGGGGAGTACCCGTCGGTGGAGATGTTCGTGTCATCCTTCGGCGGGATGGTGAAAATCCACCAGCTGCCATAGGTCATCTTCCGGATCCATTCCTGCGGCGTCAACGGAGCATCCGGCGGCGTATCCTGCGGAAGCACAGGTACTGCAAAGAGCAGGAGCAGAATGAATGTGAAGATATTTTTCATAGTTATCCTTCCTGAGATCTTAATTTTTTTCCTCTTGCAGGGCGACCAGCCGCAGATCACGCAGCCTGAAAAGCTCGCCGTTGAAACTGCCGCCGGAGGTGACCTTTATCTTGTGTGTGCCTGCCGGCAGCTTTACCCGGCCCACATACAGGTGATCATGGTGCTGGCCGGCGACGACCGTTTTTGTAAAGGCTGTCCCGTCTGCAGAGACTTTGAACCTGTTCCCGTCCGAGGTACCGTCAGCGTCATAAGAGATGTAAATATCAAAGACAGCTTCCTGGTTGTTCCTTACATCCCATTCGGCATAAGCCTCTGGCGATGTCCAGCCCTTCAGGAAATCGGTCCGCCAGTTACCACCGGCATAGCGCAGGTCCTTTCCGTGGAGGGAGGCGTCGATCACATGAAGCCGGTTGTATCCTATGTTCGTGAGCAGCAGCCGGCCCGTCTTCACCGGGGTGATGCCGTCGCATGCCAGGGCGAGTACGGCGACAGGCCTTTCCTGCGGATAAGTGGAGATCGTTATCTCCACGTCCGTATCATTGATCCTGCGTACCGGCAGCGCTTTGTTCGCGGTATTTGTCAGCAGCCAGGCCTCTTTCACCCGGCTCTTCAATCCTCCGAGAATGAGCTTCCCGTCTTTCGGCCACTGGAAGATGTGGCAGTAAAGCGTGTCTCCTTTTCTTGTGATCCCCCCGAACGACTGGGCGGGGAGAGGATTCTCACGCGTGCCTTTGATCGCCTCACTGTTGACGGCCATCCACTCCCCGATGCCTCCCAGGATCCCCTGGTCCACAATGTCTATGGTGCCGTCACCCCGGGGTCCTATGTTCAGCAGCGTGTTGCCCCCTTTGGCGGTAGCTTTGGACAGAAGCTGGATGAAATAACCGGGCGAGAAAAGCGTGTGGTCGAATTTGTGATAACCGTAAGAATTGTTCGTCGAAGGGATGGCCTCCCAGAGTCCTTCCCTGTAAGGGAACTCTACCGGTTTGTCGTTGGTCGACTTGTAGGAAGCCCTGTAATCGCCTGCGCCCCGGCTGTTGATGATAAGATCGGGCTTGTACTTCAGGGCCGTGTCCACCACAGCCTTGTTCAGTTCCGGCGGCCCCCAGGCCATGGTGTCAAACCAGATGATATCAGGATCGTACTTTTTGATCAGCTCAATAAGCTGGGGGATGGCCTTGTTGTAATAGTATTGCCTTATTCTCGGATAATAGGTCGTGTCGTTGCGCCACCAGGCACGTTTCACGGGCTGGCCTTTGTAATCCCACGTGTTACGCACCCCGTTGGGATCCGCCCAGTCCTGGGCATGCGAATAGTAAAATCCGAAAAGCACCCCTGCTTTCTTACAGGCTTTTTTCAGGTCCATCATCGGATCATGATGCCAGGGGGTACCGTCCACCACATCGTAGTCCGTGATGTCCGAGTCGAACATGGCAAAACCGTCATGATGCTTGGCGGTGATCACCATGTAGCCCATGCCGGCATTTTTCAGGATACGCACCCATTCCTCAGCGTTGAACTTCTTCGGATAGAACTGTGCCGCCACCTCATCCTTATAAACCTGCACCGGGATCTGAAAATGCCGCATCAGGTGTTCCGCATAGTAACCATGACAGGTCTCTCCTTTCCACACGCCTCCCATGGTAGAATAAACGCCCCAGTGAATGAACATGCCGAAACGTTCGTACTGCCATTGCTCCAGCGGTGTTTTCCATTTCTTTTGCTGCTTGTCCGTATCCGCATTCTTAAAGGAACAGGAGAAAGCAAAGAAAAGAATGATGATGGTGACCAGGATCTGTTTTGCTCTTTTCATGGTTTTGGGTTTCATCCCTCCCCGTGAGGTGGGAGTTGGTCCGTAAAAGGAACTGTTAATAACCGGGGTTCTGATCCTCTACGGTGATCGCATCGTTCGACGAGATCTCCAGCGAAGGAATGGGGTAGTACATGTTTTTTTCGTATACGCCGTGCTTCACAGGTTTGTAGCCGTAGTTGTTGTCATCCTCCTTGAACTGGCGGAACTTGTCCCATCCTCTGCGTACCAGGTCGAACCAAAGCTTCATCTCGCCGGTGAGCTCGAACCGTCTTTCGTTCCATACCTTTTCGCGGAACTGCTCCTGTGTAAGGTTCCGTTCCCAGTTGGCCGGTTGCTCCCGGGGGGTGCCATCCGCATTACGTGCTCTCTCCAGCACCTGGTCCACGGCATTGTAGGCATCTTCCGTAGGCCCGTTCACCTCGTTCTCTGCCTCGGCGAACATCAGGAGCACATCGGCATAGCGGATCACAATGAAATTGTTGCCGGCGGCAAAGTTATCCGGAGCATCCGGATCTTTCCATTTTCCTACATAAGGCCACGACTGTGATTTCTTGTTGTAGCCCGGGCTGGGGTATACCGGCACGAACTTGTTCTTGCGGATGTCGATATATCCGCTCAGTGAGTCGATGGTCACAAAAGCTTTCTGAAGACGGTAATCGCCGGGATACTGATGGGCGAAATCATCATAATTCTTCTGGGTGCAGCGGGAGCGTCCCCACCCGCCTCCTTTGGCGGCTAATCCGGAATGAGAGGGGGTGAATATCTTGGGATAACCGCTGCCTGTATTGAGCCCCCTGAGGTACTGGACCTCGAAGATGGATTCCGGTGTATTCTTGTTATCGATCTCCCACAGGTCGCCGAAATCGCTTACCAGCGAATATCCGCCGTTGTCGATCACCCATTTGGCATAATCCCGGGCTTTCACCCAGTGATCTGCGGCGTTGGGGCTGAACTGTTTGGTGGCGGGATCATAACCGGCCCGGGTCATATACACCTTGGACAAAGCAGCCGCTGCCGCTCCTTTCGTCACCCGTCCCGTATTGGCATCGGAATAGCGCAGGGGGAGATGCGCAAAGGCAAACTCCATATCGGGGATGATCACCTGGTCATATACCTCTTCCGAAGATGACAACCCGACCATGGTGCTTTCAATGTCCGTGGTAGGCTTCAGCCGTATGGGCACTTTCAGGTACATCCTTACCAGGATGAAGTAAGACCAGCCTCTCAGAAAGCGGGCTTCTCCCAGGATCGCATTTCTTGTCGTGTCATCGATGTTCTTCATCTTCTCCACATTGACGATCACATCGTTACAGCCGTTGATCAGCCGGTAGGCGTATTGCCAGGTCTGATACACCTCCTTCGTGGCGGAGGTGTAAGTGCCGCTGATCCATACGGTAGATAACTTGTGCTTGTTGAAAGCTCCCGTGTTCTGCGTGAGCATCTCTATCATCGACTGGCGGTACAGGTCGGCCAGGAACTTGTAGGTGCCGATCATCGCCTGGTTGGCATCATCAGCGTTCTCAAAAAAGTTGGTGCTCGACTTGAAGTCGTACACCTGCTCCTGCAGAAAGCCCTCACTGCAAGAGAACAGTGTGGTTGCTGCAAGTATGGACAGTAGGATATATTTTATCTTTTTCATGATATTGATTTTTTGCTTGTTGTCTTCCGTTTACCTGAATGATACCCGCAGGCCGAAAACGACGGATCGTGCCAGGGGATAGGAGTTGCGATCGATCCCTATGGCCATGTTGTCGTTGCCGTAGGCATTGGCCTCGGGGTTCCACCACGAATATTTGGTGATGGTGAACAGATTGACCCCCGTGACCGAAATGTTCAGGTTGGATATCCATCTGACATTTTTCAGGGAGGTGTTATAGGCCAGTGTGGCGGTCTGCAGCCGGAAGTAACCGCCCGGCTCGATGAGCCTGTCGCCCGGCAACAACTCATTCTGCTGCCAGTTGTTAACGATCCTTGGCCAGTAGTTGCCGGTGCCTTCTCCCCGCCAGGCTTCCAGGTAGGCGGGCGTGATCACGTTCGAGTTGGCCTGCCCCACCTTGGTCAGCTTCTGCAGGTTGGCATTGAAGACATCATTGCCCTTGACCCCGGTGAAGAACAGGTTAAGACTGAAATTTCCGTAGATAAAATTGTTCGTGATACCATAGGTGAAATCGGGATTGGGATCGCCCACCACGGTCTTGTCATTCTCATTTACCACACCGTCACCGTTGATATCCACGTACTTGATATCTCCCGGATACATGGGCTTGCCGAACTGGTAGTAGTTGGCTCCTGCCACCTCCTGGGCATGCTTATCCAGCGCATCGATCTCTTCCTGCGTCTGGAAAAGACCGTCCGTCCGGTATCCCCAGAACTGTCCGATGGCCTGCCCCTGGATGTAAGTGTTCACAGGGACATTGAACCCGGCAATGGGCTTCCCCCAGAACTGGACATAACCGTAAGAAGATTCCGGCAGGCCCAGCTTAACGATCTTATTCCTGTAGAGTGAGAAATTGCCTCCCAGATCCCATTTGAACTTGCGGTCTGTCACCCTGAACATACCTTCCATGTCAAGACCCTTGTTGTTGATCTGTCCCATGTTGTCCCAGGCAGTGGCATAGCCTGACGAGAGCGGTATGTTCCGTTGGATAAGCACATTCAGTGACCTTTTATTGTACAGGTCAAATGTAAAGGTGAACCGGTTGTTCAGGAATCCTACATCCACACCCAGGTCCGTTTGTTCGGAGGTCTCCCAGCTCACGGTCTTCTGAAAATCGCTGACGGCATAGCCGCTTGTGGAGACGCCGTTCAAAGGATAGATCACCGAGGTGTACCTGGAAAGGGTGGCATAGGGCGGTAGTCCCTGGTTGCCGGCCTGACCCCAGCTGAAGCGTACCTTCAGGTTGTTCAGGATATTGTTGTTCTTGAGGAACTCCTCCTGACTCACCCGCCAGGCGGCAGAAAAAGAGGGGAAGAAAGCATATTTGTGCTCGGCGGTGAAGCGGGACGAGCCGTCGTACCTGCCGGTAACGGTAAGCAGGTATTTATTCCGGTAAGAATAGTTGACCCGTGCAATGGCCGAGAACAACTGACTTTCCACCCGGTCCAGATCAGCCGGGGTGAAGATGCTGGCGGATTCAAGATTGTAATAGGTGAGGGCATCGTCGGAGAAACCGTCCCCCCGTACTTTAAAGGTGTTCATTCCTCTTTTGTTCATCTCGATACCTGCCACACCGCTGATCTTATGACGCTTTTTGATAGTAAAGTTAAAATGACCGAGAGCATCCAGTGTCCAGCTTAACTGGTCGCTCGTGGCATATCCTGCCCGGCCCTGGTCCAACACCATAGGCAGGTCCTTCGGCCAGTACTGGTACTTCTTGTTGTCCGTGAAGTTGAGGCCGTAGCGGAGCTCCATCGTCAGCCATTGGGCCACATCATACTCCAGGTTCATCCGGCCCCTGAAATAGTTGCTCACCGGTTCCGAGACATACTCGTTCACGAAGGTCAGCGGGTTGGGGGTCTCCAGGGCTTCGGGATCGACGTAGTCATTTTCTTCCGTATAATCATCCACGATAGGCGATTTGGAGAGCATCCAGTTGATGGCGCTGTAGGTCACGTTCGCTGCATCACCGGCTGTGGAGGTACCCTGCCCGGCGGCGTGGGAAAAAGAGACCGACAGGTTGTATCGCAGTTTGCTGGTCACATCCCAGTTGTACTTACCGTTGAAACTGTACCGGTCCAGGGAGGAGTTCAACACCACCCCTTCGGCCAGGGCCGTTCCGAAAGACAAGTAGTAATGGGCATTATCCGTTGAGCCGGTCATGGACAGGTTGTAGTTCTGGGAGAAAGCGTTTCGCAGAACGACATCCTGCCAGACGTATCCTTCCACATCCTGGGGTAGGGGACCGTTGATGCCGTCATAAGGCAGACGGGGCACCTCGCCGGTCTCCTGGGCTGCGACAAGCTCGAACTCATTGCGGTATTCCGCGAACTCCCGGGGTGTGAGCACATCTATCTTTTTGGCGGTTTTCGACAGGGTCAGGGAAGAGCTGAAGGTGACCTCCGTTTTCCCGTTCTTTTTCCCGCCTTTGGTCGTGATCAGCACTACACCGTTGGCGCCCCGCGACCCGTAGATGGCTGTGGCCGAAGCATCTTTCAGGATCTCTACGGAGGCAATGTCGTTGGGGTCGATGCCTATCAGCGGGCTGTAGCTCTTGTTGATCTCGGAGCCCATGGCATCCGGCGTATTGATGTTGATATCCATGGGGATCCCGTCAATGACATACAACGGCTGGTTGGAGACGCTGATCGAGTTGAGCCCGCGGATCCGTACATTGATGTTGGCGCCGGGCTCGGCAGAAGCGGTCGAGACGGTCACACCGCCGGCACGGCCCTGCAGCAGCTGGTCAAGCGTCGAAGTGGGAGGATTGTTCGTCTCCAGCTTGACCGATGACACACTGCCCGTCAGATCGCTCTTCTTGATCTTACCATAGCTGTACACGATCACCTCATCCAGGCCGGTCGTTTGCTCCTGTAAGGTGATGTTCAGGACCGTCCGGCCATTCAGGGTAACGGTCTGTTTCTCATATCCTACGAAGGAAAATGTCAGGGATGTTTTCTGAGGATCTTCCACCTGGAGGGTGTAGGTGCCATTCTCATTGGTGATCGTCCCTTTGTTCGTCCCCGAGATGAGAACGTTCACACCCGGCAGGGGCTTCCCCTGCGGGTCTGTTACTTTCCCTGTCACTTTCGTTTGTGCAAAGATCATCGTCGAAAGCAGCAGGGAGTAAACGATACTTAACAGTATTCTTTTCATGGATCTGGGTTTTACGGGTTACGTTCTGGCAGGATCATTTCCATTGCACCGTATCGGTGACGGACATTTCATCCACGGCACCTTTGGCAGTACATTTTACAAGGTAAAAGGTGTCGGTGCTGGGATAGTGCACGGTGACCTGCATACCGGTGGCAGTGCTGTCGATACCTACGTCCCAGGTGAAGGACAGCGCATTGTGGGCTGCAGCCGTAAGAACGGCTACGTTCCGGGCAGAATCAGGCGGGCTCGTAATGATATAAACCCGCAGGTTTTTGACGGAAAGATCTTCCTCCTCGCTGCATGACCATATAAAAAATACGGCCAGCACCAGCGCAAGGACCAGGAGTGTTTTTTTCATGATAAAAGGGTTTGATACGATTTCATATCAAAAATAATCATGGGGAAAACCACTTACCCTATAAAATAATGCACAAATTCTTTGATTTTGTGCCAGGAAGGCTTTTTTATCCCGGATTACGCATTAGGAAGCTAAGGATTAGCTGAAC
This sequence comes from Bacteroidales bacterium, assembly GCA_027028505.1. Taxonomy (GTDB): domain Bacteria; phylum Bacteroidota; class Bacteroidia; order Bacteroidales; family VadinHA17; genus DRPN01. The sequence continues at coordinate 4,927 of JALVJE010000059.1, read as the reverse complement.
TAATGCGTTAGCTGGGGTTTTGGGTTTGTATGATCCGGTGTTCCCGGACCAGAGCCTGATCAAAGATCCGCCTCCTCAGATCCTGATGATTGAGCCACGCGGGAGGGATTCTCGCCGAACTCTTTTTTGAAACAGAGCGTGAAATAGTTGGGGTCGGAAAAACCGACCATATACGTGACCTCCGACACCCGGCTCCCTTGTTCTTTCAGCAGCTCATAAGCCTTCTTCAGCCGGATGGTCTTGATGTAGTTGTTGGGTGTCATGCCGGTAAGCGATTTGATCTTCCGGTTGAGCTGGGACCGGCTCATGGCAAAATGTTTTACCAGCATTTCAATGTTCAGCCCGGGATCTGACATGTTCTCCAGGATAAATTCCTTCAGTCGGGTGATGAGATCCAGATCCCTCTCGGGGATCTCACCCTTGGCGTCCCCGAGGTCTTCGATACCCAGAAATTTGTCTCTTAGCTTTTTTCTGTTCGAAAGAATAGACCGGGCCACAGCATCGAGATAGTGTACCTCGAACGGTTTGGTGATATAGCTGTCGGCCCCGGCATACATGCCGCTCAGCTTTTCATCCAGAGCGGTCTTGGCGGTGAGCAGGATGACCGGGATATGGGAGGTGTTGAAATTGTTCTTTACCTTGTCGCACAGCTCGTAACCGTCCATAACAGGCATTTTAACATCCGAGATGACAAGGTCGGGATCTTTTTTTCTGATCAGTTCCAGTCCCTGTCTGCCATTGCCGGCCGAAAAGACGGTATAGCCCTTGCCGGAAAAATGATCATACAGGTATTTTCGCAGTTCCCCGTTGTCTTCCACGATCACGATCCTCGTCCTGTTGTATTTTTTTTCCTGCTCTTCCTGCTCTGTTTCCGGCTCTTCATATCCGGCGGGCTGTTTCTTATCGGAGGGCCCCGGCAGGGTCTCTTCCACGATCTCTTCGGCTTTGAAGAATCTCCGTTCTGCCGGCAGCAGCACCGTGAATTCACTGCCTTTGCCGGGCTCCGAGCGGACAAAGATATTCCCGTGATGCAGCTGGGTCAGCTCCCGGACAATGAACAGCCCGATCCCCACTCCGCCCAGCAGGGTGGTGTCGCTTTTATCCACCTGATAGAAGCGGTCAAAGATCTTCTCTACATGCTCGGCGGAAAAGCCTTTCCCCGTATCTTTCACGATCAGCCTGAGATATTTCCCGTCATTTTTCCGGACAATGCCTGCCTTCAAAAGGATCTGCCCGCCTTTTGAGGTGAATTTAACGGCATTGGCCAGCAGGTTCCACAGGATCTTCTCGGTCTTCCCGGGATCGACGAACACTTTTTCTTTCACATCACACTCCGTCTCATAGCGGATCCCTTTCCGTTCACATTCCTGCAGGAAGGATTCGTAGATGTTCCGGATCACCGGGGTGATATCCGTTTCACAGACCTGCAGAGGCAACTGGTTCCGGGTTATTTTTCTGAACTCGATCAGATCGTTGTTCAGCTTATACAGTCGTTCCGTGTTCCTCCTGACCAGCTTTAACTTATTGACCTGTTCCTCATCCAGGTTACCCCTGGCCAGCAGGTCTTCGATCGGGGCGGAGATGAGCGTTGCGACAGTCTTCAGGTCATGGGCAATGTTCGTGAAGAAAGTCAGCTTTTTCTCGGCCAGCTCATGCTCCTGTCTGGCTTTGTGTTTTGCCAGGCTCACCTCCATCTTCCAGTGCAGCCGTTTTTTATAGTAATCAAAGAAAAACAGGAATGCTGCCAGGATCGCCAGCAGATAAAAGGCAAAAGCCCACCAGGTAAGGTACCACGGTGGCAGGATCCGGATCGTGAGACGCGTGGGATCATCGTTCCATACATTGCTTTTGTTCGTGCTCTTCACCTCGAACACATAGGTCCCCGGCGAGAGGTTCGTATAGGTGGTGTGGTTGGTCTCCCCCAGATAGATCCACTCCTCTTCCAGGCCTTTCAGCCGGTAGGCAAAGTTGTTGTATTTAGGGAGATCGTTGTCTTTTGTGAAGAACTTGATGGTGAAAGAATTCCGCCGGAAAGGCAGGACGAGCTTCCGGGTCTTTTCCAGCGGTTCCCTGAGATACGACTCATCCGGTAACTTTTTGATGCTGGTGTTCTGGAAGATGATATCCGAGATCACCACCCGTGCTTTTTTGGTATCTACGAAGATCTTTTTCGGGTCGACGAGCACAAAACCTTCGGAACAGCCGAACAGCAGCCTGTTGTCAGGCGTTTTGAGAGAGGATCGCGGTGAGAACTCATTGGTGCACAGGCCGTGACGCGAATCGAAGATCTGCAATCCGCCGCTCTCCATATCCAGCCTGCACAACCCGTCAATGGTACTGATCCACAGGTACCGGTCATCCAGCGACTCCATCCGCAGGATCGTGTTGGTGGGAACCCCGTCCTTACCGCTCCAGGTGCTGATCTTTTCCCCTCTGGGTGAGATCTGCACCAGCCCGAAAATCTTTGTGGCAAACCAGTAATTTCCCTGCTTGTCCTGGTAGAGATCGTTCAGGACGATCTCCTCCAGGTTCCTGTTGATCTCGGGAGACAGTTCGTACATCCTGTTGCTTTTCGGGAGATACTGGTACAACCCCAGCCTGTTGATCAGTACTACGATCTGTCCCGACTGATTTCTCCGTATGGAGGAGACATGCCACAGGTTCCTTTTTGCCAGTTTCTCATCTACCGTAACATCCCGCACCCTGCCGGTACGTGTGTTGAAAGAGACCAGGTTCTTCCCGTGGATGTTGGAGGCGATCAGCAGGTTCTCTCCGTCGATATTGAACAACTGCACGATCTCCTGGTTCCTGGCAGCGTCTTTGCTTACCGGGTGATAGGTTTTCAGCAGCCGGAGGGTGGGAGAATACTTTCCCAGCAGACCGTCATAGGTGGCGATCCAGTAATATCCCTGCCGGTCTTTTGTGATCCCTCGTATCTTCGTCCCCCGCAGCCCGGCCATCAGCTCTTCGATGGTGTGGTTCCGGAAACTGTTGGTTGCTATGTTCCATTCCGAAAAACCGTAGTTGGTCCCCAGCAGGTATCTGTCCCCGTCAATATAGGCTGCGTATCCCTCCCTCGCCACCAGGGAGTTCTTATTGTCCGGGAGAGGAATGATGTTCACGAAGGACATGTTCTCCGGCAGCAGACAGGCGAGTCCGGCGCCAAAGGAGGATACCCAGATGGCATCATCCTCGGCCACAAAAATATCGTAGATGCTGTTGCTGGGGATCGCCGAGGCTTTGTCCACCCTGTTGTACAGATGGTCTTTAACCTTGAGATCCTTATCCAGGATGAAGATCCCGTTGCCATTGGTGGCGATCCAGTGATCATCATGCACTTTCTCAATGTCCATGATCTTCTCATGATTGTTGAGAGGGATCTTCTTCATTTTGTTTCCCGGGTTCCTGACATACAACTGTCCGTTGTTCGTTGCTGCGAACAGGATCCCGTCGGTCTGCCTGAGCAGGGTGATCGTTTTCCCTGGCAGTAGTATTGTGTCCTTTCCGGACAACCTCAGCCCGCCCTCTCCGGTGGAAAACCAGAGCCCCTCCTCAGTTACCAGATATGCATTGACCTTTTGGTTGATCGCTCGCCGGGGTGCAGCCCCTTCAGTGATCTCCATAAGGTTTTTGCCCAGTAAAAAATAAACCTTTCCGGCATCATACTTCATATGGTGTGTGTAGCCTCTAAAAATACGCTTAAAGTTATCGGACAGCCTGTCGTAGGTGTATACCCCGTGGTTGGTGCTCACCCATAGGTCATCCCGGTCATCCAGGATCATGGAAAAGATGTACAGACCCCGCAGACTGTCATACTGGAAGAAGGAATAACCGTCAAACCTGGCAAGTCCGTTTTTGGTGCCCACCCAGCTGTAGCCGAGACTGTCCTGCAGAAAACAGGTCACCATGTTTACGGGCAGCCCGTCGATGACGGTGAAGGTCACGGTTTTCCTCTTCTCCAGGGCAGAGGAAACACCTCCGGTCATCACCGACAATAAAGCGGTGATCATGAAGATCCTGAGGATGGTGCAGCGTGGGGATCGCATTTCTTTTACCGTGACAGAAAGATCAATGATGCCGGCCACAAGATCCTCTCCGTACATGCCGGAGATCCTTCGTGATCGGCACACTCAAAATTAATAATTTTATTTATATGCGAGATGCGCGCAAATGCTCGCTTGCGGCATTTGAGGCATGGGGAGTTCCAAAAAGTTGGAGTACTTGAAGGCCTGGAGTTAAGGCTTCACGCAAAAGGGCCGCAAAGGGAACTGTTTGTGGTTTGATGCCCGCTACGCGAGCGTTTGAGGTTTGATACAGCCTGCGGCTGTGTTTGAGGTTGGTGGTTGTTTTCGCATCATCTCTTCATCTCTTCATCTCTTCATCGTTCCCTATGCTCTGAGCTCTGTGCCCTGAGCTTTCCCCAGCACCCCCGTCCGAACGGATGACTCCCTGTCTGCCGTCAGGCAGGCGTTCAGCCGGGCGGGGAGCTTCCCTCAATCAACAATCAACAATCAGCAATCAGCAATTCTTTTCACTCATTCACTCATTCAATCATTCAATCATTTTCTTCATGGGGAATTTCTTTCAGCACATCTTTACCAAAAGATAAGCAAAAAGTGAAGAGGTCCCGGGCCGGGTGTTCCTGAAAATGATTAACTTTAGGGTACCCGGATGCCGGTGACGGTCCTGAAAAAAACAATAATTATGAGATCATACATCCACAACATTCTCATACGCCTGCGCAGGGGCATGGCTTTTTTCCTTTTTGTTCTGCTTTCCCTGACGGTCATTGCACAAGATCCTGATTATTCGGTCTTTCAGATCTCCGACAGCAAAACCCGCAAATGGATCCTGTACCGGGACAATGACCAGTGGCTCTACCGCACCATTGCCGATGATGCCTTTGCGCTCCTCCAAGAGCGGGAAG
>JALVJE010000058.1 GCA_027028505.1 Bacteroidales bacterium | reverse complement strand
TAACTCTTCCCTTTTTGAATCCCCTTAAATATTTCCTCTCTTTCATAGGGGCTGAGGCGTTCATATCGTTTCATAGTGCAACTTTAATAATTTTTGTTGTGTTGCACTAAATCCTTGAATCTACCCTTGAATCTACCATAGGTATTTAATTACCTATTTATAAACCTATTTTAATACCTATTTAAATAGGTATTTTCGACAACCAGTTTCTTTTTTATCAGGAACTTTATTAATTTTGAAATAAAATATTGATTTCTGATACTGAACCCAAATTTACCGATCATGAAAAAGAGCATTCTCTCCCTCTTCATATCTTTTCTGGTTTTATTCTCTTCTTTCGGGCAGAACAACCCGATGGGAAGGACCTGGGTCGTTTTTGTCGGGAACACCAACTATCTGACCCTTTCCACCCTCATGGGCGCCCAGAAGGACATCAACCTGGTGAAGGATGCGCTGTCCTCCTACCAGATCGACAAGGTTATCGTTAAGCAGGACCTGAAAAAGGATGAAATGACCCGATTTTTTTCATCCGAATTGCCTGCTTTGCTGAAAGAGAACAGTGTTAATTCGCTCATGATCTGGTACTCGGGTCATGGCAAGTTCATCAACGAGACCGGCTACTGGATCCCGGTAGATGCCCAGCGCGACGACGAGACCACCTATTATAAAATGGAAAACCTGAAAGGAGCTTTTGAAGGGCTCGTACCCCAACTGAAACATGTTCTGGTGATCACCGACGCCTGCGAATCCGGTCCCACCTTTTTCCAGGCCATGCGTTCCATCCCCACACAGCCTGTCTGTGACGATCCGGCAGGAGCGAAAAAGAAGTCTTATCAGCTTTTTTCTGCCTCGGGATATGACCTGGCTACCGAAGAATCCCTGTTTGCCTCCACCATCTCAAAGGCCCTGGCCGACAACTCCAAGCCCTGCATCCCTGTGCAGGAGATCGTAAAAACGGTCACCCTTCAGCTCATGCGCAATCATCTCGACCGGCCCCAGTTCGGGAACATCACGGGCATGGAAAGCGAGGGAGGCACCTTTTTCTTCTACAAGAAATAGGGGACAAACCTTCCTGTCACCTGACCAACTGATACTGCAATTTTCTGACACAGAGTCTCCTATACATCTTTTTCCGGTCGGCATACCGCAACTTTTAACTCTTTTTCTCGTATAATCCGTCGAGAATTGTAAATTTGTATTAAAACTTGAACTATGAAACAGACAGTTTTGTGGGTGGTGTTTGTATTATTCACGGGAACCGGTGTGGCGTTACATGCCCAAAGCCCAAAAAAATATTACAAGACCGGCAAAGAGTTTTTAGCCAAGGAGTCCTACCAGGATGCCATTGACCAGTTCACCAAAGCCATTGAGCTCAAACCTGAATTTACCGATGCCTATATCGCACGGGCGCAGGTATATGAGACCCTGGGTGAGAAAGAGAAGGCCCTGGATGATTACAAAAGAACCCTCGTCTTCCTGACCAAAGACGGTATGATCTATTACCATGCGGGCAAACTTTGTTATGATCTGGGGAAATATGAGGAAGCGGTGGACCTGCTGGACAAGGCCATCGGGGTCATGAAGAAGCCCATCACTCCTTACATCACCAAGATATACTCCCTCATGGCCCTCGGGAAATATGAGGAGGCGCTGGATGCTGCCAACAAACTGCTTGACATCAAGAAGGATGCGACGAACTATTACCTGCGGGGAAGAGCCTATGAAAATCTGGGGAATGCAAAAGCGGCAGAGAACGATTATCTTATGGCTGAAAGGCTGAACCCCGGTTTCATCGACCCCCGTCTGGCGCTGGCCGGGATCTATCTGCAGGATAACCGGCTGGAGCAGGCTATGCGGGAATGCAATACAGTGCTTTCCAAAGACAGCAAGAACACACAGGCATATCTCCTGAGAAGCAAGGTCTATGTCAAACAACTGGACATGCCCAACGCCATCAATGACATCTCCCGCATCCTGCTCATAGAACCCGACAATGCAGATATGTTCTTCCTGCGCGGGACTTACTACCAGATGTTCAATCAGCACATCAACGCCATCACCGACTTCACCAAAGCGATCAGTCTGCGACCCGAAGATCCCGAAATATATATGGCCCGCGCCCGGTCGTACGAAGAGATCCTGGATTACAAATCGGCTGAAAAAGATTACAAGAAGATCACCTCCCTGACACAGGACAATGTCAAGGCAGAAAAACTGCTGAAGCAGGCCCGTCAGCGTCTGTACGAGCTGAACCGCGAAAATGAAGCTCCGGTGATCACACTGCAGGTGCCTGAACCCGTGAACAAAAAATTTCTGAACATCCCGGAGAACAAGGAAGAGGTGGTCCTCAAAGGAGAGGTGAGCGACCAGAGTGATATTGAATACCTGGAGATCAACGGCACAAAAGCCCATCTCGACAAGAAAGACGGCAAGTATGAGTTTCTGGTGAATGTGCCGGTGAAGGATACGGATCTTGTTGTGATCGAGGCCAGCGACATCTACCACAACAAATCCATGGCACGCTACTCCCTGAAAAGAACGGAGGTCAATCCTCCGGAAGTACAGTTACTGGCCCCCTACGCCTCCGACAACGGAGAGATCTACCTCGAGACGGATGAGCCCCAGTTGTACATCGAAGGGAAAGTGATGGACGAGAGCCCCATAAAAACGGTCATGATCAACGGGGTATATGCCAGTTTCGATCCGGAAGAACGCAATCCGCATTTTACGGCCAGCATCGACATCCTCAACAAGAACCAGTTCACGGTGACGGCCGAGGATATCTACGGGAACAAAAAAACACAGAATTTCAAGCTGAACCGCGAAGGCATTGCTCTTTTTCAGGACAATCCCATGGGTAAGACCTGGGCGGTCTTCATCCAGAACGCCAACTACCAGACTTTCGCATCGCTCGACGGGCCTCCCAAGGATATCTCGCTGATGAAAAAGGCCCTGGCCCGTTACAAGATCAGCAATATCATTGTTAAGAAAGACATGACCAAGGCGGAGATGGAAAAATTTTTCTCCATCGAGCTGCGTGATCTGGTACGCTCCAACCATGTCAACTCCATCCTTATCTGGTATGCCGGTCATGGTAAGTTCATCAATGAGACCGGGTACTGGATCCCGGTGGACGCCAAACGCGATGATGAGTTCACTTATTTCAACATCAACAATCTGAAGGCGGCTCTGCAGGGTTACTCGAAATATGTGACCCACACTCTGGTGGTTACCGATGCCTGTGAATCCGGGCCTACTTTCTACCAGGCCATGCGGGCCATCCCGGAGGAGAGGAGTTGCGACGACTGGAAAGCCACAAAGTTCAAATCCTCGCAGGTGTTCTCCTCTGCCGGCTATGAGCTGGCCACGGATGATTCCCAGTTCACCCGTACCTTTGCCAACACCCTGGTGAACAATCCCGATGCCTGCATACCCATCGAGAGCATCGTCCTCAAAGTCACCAAAGCCGTGGTCAGCGCCAGTCAGCAAAAACCGCAGTTCGGAAAGATCGCAGGGCTGGAGGATGAGAACGGAACTTTCTTTTTCATTTCTAAATAACGTTTATCGACGCCTGTGAATGAAAATATCTGCTGTCAATAACCCGGCCCCCGGGAAAGATCTCCCGGGGAGAAGGATTTTTGTATGGATCCTCCTCGCTATGATCTCATTGCCTGTTGCCGGGCAGAAATATTTTTTCGACTCCTATGGTGTGGAACAGGGCCTCGGTTCTTCCAAGATCTACTGCATCCTCCAGGATCACCGCGATCTGGTATGGCTGGGCACCGAAGCAGGCGTATCCCGTTTTGACGGGCACACCTTCGTGGATTTCTCCTCCGAACAGGGGATGGCTGAGAACGGGGTGTACTCGGTCTTTGAAGATTCCCGGGGAAATATCTGGTTCGGCCATCTGGACGGCGGGATCACACGCTATGACGGCTATCATTTTGAGGTCATCCGCTTCGATTCCCTTTCCATCAAAGGAGACATCACCTCTATCCGCGAGACCCAGGACCACCATCTGTGGATCACCACCAGCGCTTCGGGAGCGCTGAGGATCACCCGGCCCTTCGGGCCTGTCAAAGAGATGGAGGTGGAACAGTTCCTGGGGAAAAAAGGCCTCAGCGACCGTATCTTCGGTAGTTTCCTCTCACGTGACGATGATTATTACTGCCTCTCTGATGTGGGAATCCACAAATATGTACCGGCTGTGGACAGTTTTTCCATTTTTACCCTGAAACATTTCACCCATTACTGGTCGAAAACCTGTATGCTGGAAGACCGGAAGGGGAACATGTGGTTCGGTACTTACAATGGAGGGCTTTATAAATATGACAAAGCCCAGGATACCATGATCGTCTATGATAAACGCGATGGTCTGGCAAAGAACTGGGTGAGTTGTCTTTATGAAGACAGCAGAGGCAACCTCTGGGTAGGTACTTTCGGCGGGGGGATTACCCGCATCCGGGACGGACAATTAAAGACCTACAACACGGACAATGGTCTGAACGACGATGTTATCCAGTGTCTTACCGAAGATCATGAAGGCAACCTGCTCATCGGCACAAGGTACCATGGTCTGAGTATCTTCAAAGGGGAACAGTTCATGAGCATCAGTGTGAGTGACGGCCTGAGCAGTCCGTCGGTGTGGGCCATCTGCCAGGCCCCCGGCGGAGCATACTGGTTCGGCACCAACAGCGGGATCACGGTGTATGATCCGGGAAAAGTTCCGGAGAAAAGATTCCACTATTACAACCGGAAGGAAGATGGTATAGAAGATCAGATCCGCACCATTGTCAGAGACCCTTCCGGTAATCTCTGGATAGGTACTTATCAGGGAGGCATTTTCCAGTACAACCTGAAAAAACAGCGGTTTTTCTATGATTTTTATCTTAACCGGAACCTTTACCGTGACCTGATCGTAACCGCCCTGGCCGTTGACAAGCACGGCAACATCTGGGCCGGCACCCACGACGGGCTGGCCTGGTATGATCCCCGCACAAAAGCCGGAACGCGTTATACCCAGGGGAAAGGCCTTATGGGCAACGGCATCACCGCCCTCTGTTACGACCCGGTCAAAAACGATCTGTGGATAGGCTCGGAAAGAAAAAAGGGCCTCACCTGTTACCATCTCGACACAAAAAAATTTGAAAAGATCCCTCTGACCAGGCAGTTTGCACCCCTGGCCATCACCCTGGACGGAAAAGGGAATCTGTGGATGGGATCAGCTATAGGTCTTTTTGCCTGGAACGGTGACTCGTTGTTTCTCCATCTCACCGAGGAGGACGGGCTGCTTTCCAACCATGTCAATCTGGTCATGTCCGATGAGAAGGGGAATATTTACATCGGCACCAACAAAGGGCTGAACAAGTATGTGCCGGATGAGAAGAAGATGTTTATTTACACAAAACACAACGGTTTCACCGGGATAGAGACCCTGCGCAATGCAGTGTATCACGACCGGCAGGGATATTTCTGGTTCGGTACCGCCAACGGTGTCACGCGGCTGGATCCCCGTTGTGAGCCGGAAAAGGTCATGGAGCCTCTCACCCACATCCGGAGCATGCAGGTGAACTATGAGCCCCGCCGCATGACCGACGGACTGAAACTGAACTACCGGGAGAATGCGATCATGTTCAATTACTACAGCATCTGCCTGACCAACCCTGATGCGGTCAGGTATAGAGTGATGCTGGAAGGGGCAGATGCCGGCTGGCGTCCGGTCACCACCCAGACGCGGGCCATCTATTCAGCCCTGCCCCCAGGAAAATACACCTTCAAGGTGATCGCCCGCAACAGCCAGGGCGTATGGAACAGCACCCCCGTGAGTTTCAGTTTTATGATACGTCCGCCTTTTTACCGAACCTGGTGGTTCATCCTGATCCTGCTGATCCTCGTGACCACCGGTATCATGGCCTATATCAAGATACGGGAACAGAACCTTATCCGGGAAAAGCTGATCCTCGAAAGGAAAGTGGCGGAACGCACGGCCGAGGTGCTGGAAAAGAGCAAAGAGCTGGAGAAAAAGAACAAAGACATCACCGACAGCATCCGTTATGCCAAAAGGATCCAGAATGCCATTCTGCCTCCGGCAGATCTCTTCCCCGACACTTTTGTCTATTTCAGGCCCAAGGATATTGTCAGTGGCGATTTCTTCTGGATGAACACGCTGGGGACCAAACGGTTCATTGCAGCTGTCGACTGTACAGGCCACGGGGTGCCGGGAGCTTTCATGTCCTTTATCGGCTATAACTCGCTGAACAAGATCGTCAATGAGCGTAATATCACCGAAGCCGCCGCCATCCTCGACCAGCTCAACGAGGAAGTGTACAAGACCCTGCATGTGCAGTCGAAAGACCGGGATGTGAAGGATGGCATGGACCTGGCCCTGCTGGTCTATGACACGGAGACCCGCACCCTGCAGTATGCCGGCTCCAACAACCCCCTCTACCTCATCCGCGAGGGAGAACTGCTGGAAATAAAAGCCGATCGCTTTTCCATCGGGATGCTATCGGTGGATACGGGCAGGAAATTCACCAACCATGTGCTAGAGATGAAAGAGGGGGATATGACCTATATCTTCTCAGATGGTTACGCCGATCAGTTTGGCGGGCCGGAAGGAAAGAAGTTCAAGAGCAAACAGCTGAAGCAGCTTTTCCTGAAGATCCACGGCCTCAGCAGGGATGAGCAGAAGAGAGTACTGGAAGAGACGCTTGTCGCCTGGATGGGCCGTGAAGAGCAGATCGATGATATCCTGATCATCGGCACCCGCTATTAAGAATTCTTCAGCCGATCTTGGCCATGCCGGCATCCCTGCTATCCCAGGAGGGAGCCTCACGGAGGGCCTGCAGCACCTCGCCGGCATGATCCACCACACTCCACATCCGGCGGTGCATAGGCCGCATGAACTGCTCCCGGATCATCCGGTCAAAGAAAGAAAGCAGTCCGTCATAAAAACCTCCGCTGTTGAGTATGACCACGGGGGTGCTGATGAAGCCCAGCTGTTTGGACACGAGCGCTTCGCTCAGTTCTTCGAGCGTGCCGGCGCCTCCCGGCAGGGCAACGATGCCGTCACTCTCTCGTATCAGTTTGCGTTTGCGCTCAGCCATATCCTTCACTACGAACTGTTCCACTTCAGGGTGTGCCCATCCGTTCCTTACCATGAACTCAGGGATGATCCCTGTGATCTTCCCTCCTGCATCCATCACACCCCGAGCCAGATGCCCCATCAGGCCGAAATCACCTCCGCCAAACCAGACGGCAATACCCTCCTCCGCCAGGAGATGGCCCAACTGCTCCGCTTCCCGGAGGTACGTTGCAGGGACATGGTTGCTGGAAGCACAAAAAACCGATACTGTCGTTAAAGGCACATGGAAAGCATTAATCAAGCAAAGGCTTGAGTTTATCCATGAAAACACTTTTGGGTACGGCACCCACCTGTTTGTCCACGACCTCTCCGTTCTTGAAGAACAATACCGTCGGGATATTGCGGATACCATATTTCACAGCAATGTTGGGATTACTGTCCACATCCAGTTTTACGGCCTTCACTTTACCATCCAGCTCTGTACCTATCTCATCAATGATCGGCCCCACCAGGCGGCACGGGCCACACCACTCGGCCCACAGGTCAACCATAACAGGCACCGGTGATTGCAACACTTCTTCCTCGAAATTAGCTTCAGTTACATCCATGATCTGTATTTTTTATTGTTCCATATTTTTCAAAACGGGTGCAAATATATTCATTTTCTCTTTCCCCCGAAACGCCTTTTTGCCCCCCCGGTCAATTTATCTTCACCTCCGGCAATGCACTCTTCTTCAGGAGATCAATAAGATCGTTGGTCAGATTGACGCGGATGGAGCGGGAGAACATGTTCACAGCCATCTTCTCCTCCGGTATATAGACCGAGAACTTCAGCTGGGTCTTTCCCCGGGGATCGATACGTTTTTTGATATCCTCCAGCAGATCGCTTCTTACGCTTTCCAGGGGCATCTGGATGGTGACCGACTTCACCAGTTTCTCCCGCACCTCCGAGAGGAGTTGTATCGACTGGATACGGAATTCCGGCTCATTGTTCCGGTACTTGTTTCGCTGCACTTTCCCCCTGACCAGCAGAGAATATCCTGTCTGGAAATATTTTTTGAACTCCACGTAATCCGAGCTGAAGAGCATGAATTTCCTGGATCCCGTATAGTCCTGCAAGGTCATGCTGCCATAGGGATTGCCGTTCTTGGTCATCGCCTCGCTGGCAGCGGTCACGATGCCGGCCAGGGTAAGCTCTTTCCCGAGCAGTTTGTCCAGGTTGTCCAGATCGGTGATCGTCGCATTGCAGAAATTCTCTGTCTCTAGGCGGTATTCATCCAGCGGATGGGCGGAGAGGTAGATACCGATAAGCTCCTTCTCCCGGGTGAGCTTCTCCAGTTTCGACCAGTCCTCGGCATCCGGCGGGAGGGGTTTTTGTATCTGTCCCTGTGTCATATCACCGAAAAGGGATCCCTGGATACTGTTTTTCTCCTCTTTCACCCGGTTCCCGTAACGGATCAGATGGTCGATGAAGGTGCCGCCATCACCGTTGGCGATAATGTACTGGCTTCGTTTGAAACGGTCGATATTGTCGAGGGCGCCTGCTATGGCCAGGGCCTCCAGGTTCTTTTTGTTGACGGTAAAAAGATTGATTCGGGTCACGAGATCATAAACATCCTTATAAGGACCGTTCTTTTTCCGTTCTTCGATGATGTTCATAGCTGCTGCATCCCCCACTCCTTTAATGCCTTTCAGGCCAAATCGTATGTTCCCCTCTTTGTTGACCGTGAACATCACATCGCTCTCGTTCACATCAGGGCCGAGCACCTCAATGCCCATACGCCGCACCTCGTTGATCATCTTGGTGATCTTCTTGATGTCACTGATGTTGCGGCTCAGCACGGCCGCCATGAACTCCTGCGGGTAATAGGCTTTCAGGTAAGCGGTCTGATAGGAGACATAGGCATAGCTGGTGGCGTGTGATTTGTTGAAGGCATATTTGGCAAATGCCTCCCAGTCGTGCCAGATCTTCAAAATGATCTTTTCATCATAACCCCTGGCCTTGGCTCCCTCGACAAACTGTTCATACAGTTTCTCCATTACCTTCTTCTGCTTCTTGCCCATGGCTTTCCGCAGCGAATCGGCCTGTCCTCCCGTAAAGCCGGCCAGCTCCTGGGAGAGGAGCATCACCTGCTCCTGGTACACCGTGATGCCATAGGTCTCTTTCAGGTATTTCTCCATCACCGGCAGGTCATACAGGATCTTCTCCTTCCCGTGCTTGCGGGCGATGAACTGCGGCAGATAGTCCATCGGTCCCGGCCGGTAGAGGGCGTTCATGGCGATGAGATCCTCAAAACGGTTGGGTTTGAGCTCCCGGAGGAATTTCTTCATCCCCTCCGATTCGAACTGGAAAAGACCGGTGGTCTCTCCCCGTGTATAAAGATCATATACTTTCTGGTCATCCAGGGGGATGTGCTCAATGTCCACTTCAACCCCCCGCGACTCACGGATGATCCGCAGGGCATCCTGGATGATGGAGAGGGTCTTCAGCCCCAGGAAGTCCATTTTCAGCATCCCCACCGACTCGACATAATCTCCGTCGAACTGGGTGATGAGCAGATCGGTCTCTTTGGAAGAGAGCAGGGGGATGTGTTCGATCAGATCATCCCGGCCTATGATGATCCCACAGGCATGCAGGCCCCGGTGACGGATGGCTCCCTCCAGCACCTCGGCAAAACGCAGGGTGCGGGCGATCAGCTCATTGTCCGAGGTACGGGCCTGCGCCAGCTCGGGCACCTCCTCAAAAGCTTTCTTCAGGGTGGTGCCGGGAGTATCAGGTACCAGTTTGGCCAGATAATCGGCATCGGAGAGCGGCAGTTTCTCAACACGGGCCACATCGCGGATAGCCATCTTGGCAGCCATGGTGCCGAAAGTGATGATATGGGCCACCCGGTTCTTGCCATATTTCTCCACCACATATTTCAGTACCCGTTCGCGGCCCTCCTCATCAAAATCGATATCAATATCAGGCAGGGAGATCCTGTCGGGGTTCAGGAACCGTTCGAAAAGAAGGTTATAATGCATAGGATCGATATCCGTAATGCCGGTACTGTAGGCCACTACCGACCCTGCCGCCGAGCCTCTGCCGGGGCCTACGGACACCCCCATACGCCGGGCCTCGTTCAGGAAATCCTGCACGATCAGGAAATACCCTGGGTATCCCATTTTTTTGATCACCGACAGCTCATAGTCGATCCGTTCTTTCAGCTCTTCCGTGATCTCCCCGTACCTTTTCTTTGCTCCTTCATAGGTAAGGTGGCGCAGATATTCATTGTCATCGGTAAAGCCTTCGGGGAGGGGGAAGCGTGGCATGATGGGCGGATGGTTCAACTCGTATATCTCCACCTTTTCCACGATCTTCTGGGTATTGCGGAGGGCTTCCGGTATATCTGCAAAGATAGCAGCCATTTCGGCGCGGGTCTTGAACCACTCCTGCCCCGTATATCTCATCCTTTTAGGGTCGTCCAGGTCTTTACCGGTGTTGATACAGATCAGATGGTCGTGTGCCTCGGCATCCTCCTCCCGGGTAAAATGCACATCGTTGGTGGCGATCAGTTTGATCCCGGTCTCACGGGAGATCTCCCTGAACACCTCGTTCACTTTCTGTTGCCGTTCGAACACATCTTTATCCATCTCAGGATCTCCCGAACGGTGACGCTGCATCTCCAGATAAAAATCATCTCCGAACAGATCCCGGTACCAACCGATCACCTCCAGTGCTGCTTCCTTACCGCCCGAGATAACCGCCCGTGGCACTTCTCCCCCCAGACAGGCCGTCGAAGCGATCAGCCCTTCGTGGTACTGTTCCAGCAATTCTCTGTCAATACGCGGCTTATAATAAAATCCTTCGATCCAGGCCAGGGACACCAGACGGATCAGGTTTTTGTACCCCGTCAGGTTCTTCGCCAGCAGGATCAGATGAAAACCACCCCGGTCCGTCTTATCCGACCGGTCAAAACGACTGCCCGCAGCCACATACATTTCGCATCCCAGGATGGGTTTTATCCCGGCGCGGGTACACTGATCGTGAAAAGCTTTTGCTCCGAACAGATTGCCATGGTCTGTGATGGCCATCGCTTCCATGCCATCCTCCTGTGCCCGCTCCAGAAGATCCGGGATACGGCATAGGCCGTCCAGGATGGAATACTGGGTGTGCAAATGTAAATGCGCGAACTGCTCCATTCCCTATCTCTCTGATTATTTGATGATTAAAATGTCCGGAAGACCCGGAATAATCGTTTTTAAAGGTACAAAATCAAACAGGCAATTCGGAAACTTGTTAAAAACTTATTGAAAATTTTGGACAGATATGCCGGGATGCAGGCAAGGGTCTTGTTTTTGAAAAAAATATTTGGAAAATAAAAATTATTTTTACCTTTGCACTCCAATTTGGCCCGTTCGTCTAGGGGTTAGGACGCCAGGTTTTCATCCTGGTAACAGGGGTTCGATTCCCCTACGGGCTACAAATGTTGGTTTAACTATTGAAAGAGAAGCAGAAACAAAATTATGGCACATCATTTATCAGCACTGAAAAGGATCCGGCAGTCCGAAAAAAGAAGGCTGCACAACCGTTATTATGCCAGGACCACGCGTAATGCGATCAAGAAACTCAGGAAAACGACCGACAAACAGGAGGCCGCCGATCTTTATCCCAAAGTAGCCTCAATGGTGGATAAGCTGGCCAAGCGTCACATCATCCATAAGAACAAAGCTTCGAACCTGAAGGCCAAGCTGGCACATCATGTGAACAGCCTGTAACTATATCAACTCTACATATTTCATTCTTATCAGAAACCTCCCTGCGGAGGTTTTTTTTTGCTTAAATGTGAGGTTTTCGTTATTTTGGATCATCTTTCACCACCGCTGCCATGGCTGAATACGAAAAACTGAGCATCAAGCAATGGGCCGTGGAAGACAGGCCCCGCGAAAAACTGCTGTCCAAGGGGATCCGGAGCCTGAGCGATGCCGAGCTCATCGCCATCCTGATCGGCTCGGGCACGCGCGAAGCCTCCGCGGTCGATCTGGCCAAGCACATCCTGAGCAGCACCGGCAACAACCTCAACGATCTCTCCCGTCTGAGCGTCCACGACCTGAAGAAATTCAAAGGCATCGGCGAGGCCCGGGCCATTGCCATCGTCGCAGCCATGGAGCTGGGCCGTCGCAGGAAACTGGAAGAGGTGCGCAGGAAAAAACAGATCACCACCAGCCGCGATGTGTTCGATTTCTTTCATCCTTTCATAGGCGATCTGTCGCACGAAGAGTTCTGGGTGCTGTACCTGAGCCGCTCCAACCGCATCCTGGCTTCGAAACAGACCAGCCGCGGCGGCATCGCCGGCACGGTCATCGACATCCGGCTGATCCTGAAAGATGCCCTGGAGAATACGGCCTCTTCCCTGATCATCTGCCACAATCATCCTTCGGGCACCTTACAACCCAGCGAGGCAGACAAAGAGATCACCCGAAAGATCGCCCGCGCGGCAGAGATCATGGACATTCGCCTGCTCGATCATATCATCATAGGGGATGGGAGCTACTTCAGCTTCGCCGATGAGAACCTGCTGTAAGGAAGCTATTTGTCCGGATTGAGTTTTGCCCCGCAATATTTACAGTATTCCGCATCTACATCATGGCCCTCCCGCAGACAGACAGGACACACCTGTGTGGTGACCTCCTTGTTTTTCCTGACCCTGGAATATTCCACCGTCACAATGCCTGTAGGCACGGCGATGATGCCATACCCCAGGATCATCACCAGGCTGGCGATGAACTGTCCCAGGGCCGTCGCCGGGGCGATATCGCCATACCCCACGGTGGTGAGCGTGACAATGGCCCAGTAGATCCCCCGGGGGATACTGGTAAAACCGTTCTGCTCCCCTTCGACCATGTACATGAGCGTTCCCAGCACAATGACCAGCATCACCACGGTCATCAGGAAAACACTGATCTTCTCCCGGCTGTTCTTCATAGCCAGCATCAGCATGTTCGCCTCGCTGATATAACGGCTGAGCTTGAACAAACGGAAGATACGCAACAACCGAAGCGCCCGGATAATCATCAGTCCATGCGCTCCCCCGACAAAAAGACCGATATAGCTCGGCAGAACGGATAGCAGGTCGATGATACCGTAAAAGCTGAAGATATATCTGGAAGGTCTGTCGACCACCCAGATACGCAGTAAATACTCTGCCGTGAAGAAAAAGGTAATGACCCACTCTATGACGGAGAAGATGCGACCGTAACGCACATCATATGCCGGCACGCTCTCCAGGATGACTGCGAGGATGCTCACCACAATGAGCACCAGCAGAATGACATCAAACGCTTTACCGGCAGGCGTATCCGCCTCAAAGATGATCTCGTACAGCTTTTTCCGGATGCTTTTTTGCCGCATGGCTTATTCTTTTCCCCTTAAAACTAATGGATTTTAACAAAACATCCGTCACCTTGGTAAATTTTTCTGATTTTTTTATATTTATACCTGAGAAGCATCCGGACATTAAGTTTGAGCTGTCCTCCTGCTTTTCATACAGTTTTTTTCCGGTTTTCACTACTCAATTTTTTTCCATGCTGGTCAAAACATACGGTTGTGCAGTCCACGGCATCACAGGGATGACCGTGACCGTAGAGGTCAATGTATCCACGGGAGTTCGTTTTTTTCTGGTAGGTCTTCCTGATAATGCGGTCAAGGAGAGTCAGCACCGCATAGAGTCGGCTTTCCGCAGCAACGGCTACCGGTGGCCGGGCAGGCAGGTCACCGTCAACATGGCGCCGGCCGATGTGCGGAAAGAAGGCTCGCTTTACGACCTGACCATTGCCCTGGGTATCCTGGCTGCCAGCGAGCAGATCAGGGCGGGGGATCTGGAGAGATACATGATCATGGGAGAGCTCTCCCTCGACGGGGGCCTGCAGCCGATCAAGGGCGCTTTGCCCATCGCCCTGCGCGCGCGGGATGACGGCTTCGAAGGTATCATCCTGCCACGGAAGAACGCCCGCGAGGCAGCCGTCGTGGAAGGACTCAAAGTGTTCGGTGCCGACAACCTGCAGCAGGTAGTGGATTTCGTGGGCGGCAAAGGGAACCTGGAGGAAACTGTAGTGGATGTTCAGGAGATCTTTCTTTCCCGGATGAACCGTTATCCTTTCGACTTCGCCGATGTGCGGGGCCAGGAGTCGGTAAAAAGGGCCCTGGAAGTGGCGGCTGCCGGCAGCCATAACGTCGTAATGGTAGGTTCTCCCGGTGCGGGCAAGACGATGCTCGCCAAACGCCTGCCCACCATCCTGCCACCCCTCACTCTCGACGAAGCCATTGAGACCACCAAGATACACTCTGTCGCCGGCAAGATCGGCGAGGAGACGGCCCTGATGACACGGCGTCCTTTCCGGAGCCCCCATCACACGATCTCCGACGTGGCCCTGGTCGGCGGGGGTACTTACCCCCAGCCGGGGGAGATCTCCCTGGCACACAACGGCGTGCTCTTCCTCGACGAGCTGCCCGAGTTCAAAAGATCGGTGCTGGAGGTGCTGCGACAACCCCTCGAAGAGCGGATGATCACCATCTCCCGGGCCCGTTTCACCGTCGAATACCCGGCCAGCTTCATGCTCATCGCTGCCATGAACCCTTGCCCCTGCGGCTACTATAACCATCCTACCAAGACCTGTGTCTGTACGCCGGGGATGATCCAGAAATACCTCCACAAGATCTCCGGTCCCCTGCTCGACCGCATCGACATCCACATCGAGGTGATCCCGGTAGAGTTTGAGAAGCTGGCCGCTACACGCCCCGCCGAGAGCAGTGCACAGATACGCGAAAGGGTCGTCAGAGCCCGCCAGATACAGGCGGAGCGCTTTGCCAGCTATCCCGGCATCTACAGCAATGCCCAGATGTCGCGCAAGATGATCGAGACCTTCTGTGCCATCGACGAAACAGGCAAGAAACTGCTGCAGAACGCCATGGAAACACGCGGTCTCTCGGCACGCGCCTACGACCGCATCCTTAAGGTATCCCGTACCATCGCCGATCTGGAAGGCAGTGGGAAGATCATGAACCACCACCTCGCCGAAGCCATTCAGTACCGCAACCTCGACCGGGAAGGGTGGGCCGGATAACAGAAGAAGGTTTTGCGGTAACTAATCAGTGTCGAAACTACAAAAAATAGTGTTTTTCAACAATTTTCATTTTTTATGGTTGATAACTTCCGGTTTTACAGGTTTTTAGCCCCTTGTAGAATGAGATAATCCGGGGCAAGGATA
>JALVJE010000057.1 GCA_027028505.1 Bacteroidales bacterium | reverse complement strand
GAGTTAAGAGTATCGGGTTATTCTTCTCAAACCTCAAACGCGCCGCAGGCGCATCAAACCTCAAACTTTATTCCCTTTTCCCCACAATAACCCTATGCAGCATCCTGGCCAGGTCGTCGGGTTTGAAAGGTTTGAGGAGGATGTCATCCATCTTGTATTCGGCGGCTTGTGAGCGTATGTCCATCAGGGCCGAGGCGGTGAGGGCGATCACGGGAATACTTCTCTTCTTTTCGTCGGGGAGGTGCCTTATGGCGCGGGTAGCCTCATAGCCGTCCATCACCGGCATCTGCAGGTCCATCAGGATCACATCATAGGAGTTCTTTTCTACCATGCTGACAGCTTCCCGGCCGTTCTCGCACTGATCGATCTCCATGCCCCAGTCTTTCATACTTTTGATGGCGACGATACGGTTGAGGGCGTTGTCCTCGGCGATGAGCACTTTTTTCCCTTTCAGCACCGCGATGATCTCATCCAGCGTGTCTTTTTCGTACCTGCTGCCGGCATCTTTGATCTTCTTCATGCGCAGTACGAAGGAGAAACGGGTCCCTTCACCTACTTTGCTGGAGACCTCGATACGGCTGTTGAGCAGTTCCGCCAGCTTCCGGGATATGGAGAGTCCCAGTCCCGTACCACCGAATTTACGGGTGGTGGCTTTATCAGCCTGGGAAAAACTTTCAAAGATATTTTCCAGTTTTTCTTCGGGGATCCCGATGCCGGTATCGGCCACGGAATATTCCAGGAGCACCTGGCTCTGATCATCCTTGATCAGCCGCAAAGAAAGGGTCACCGCACCTTCGTTGGTGAATTTAATGGCATTGCCGATGAGGTTGGTGAGGATCTGGTTGATGCGCGTGGGATCTCCCAAAAGACGGGTAGGTATTTCTTTGTCAACATCTACCACGAACTGCAATCCTTTTTCTTCTGCGATATACCGGTATGAGCTGGTCAGTATCTCGATCTGCTCGACCGGGTTGAACTCTATCTCTTCGATGACCATTTTGCCGGCTTCCAGTTTGCTGTAGTCGAGGATGTCATTGATCAGCCGGAGCAGGTTGTTGCCTGAGACCTCCAGCGCCTTGATATAGTCGATCTGTCCCGGCGTAGGATCAGTGCCTGCCAGGAGGCGTGTCATGCCGATGATGGCATTCAGGGGAGTGCGTATCTCATGGCTCATTGTTGAGAGGAACTGCTCTTTGAAGCGGGCATTCTCCTCGGCTCTCTCCTTGGCCACGCGTAACAGCTCCTGTGCCTGTTTGTGCTTGATGGCCAGGGCGATCTGGTTGGAGATGATGCGCAGGATCTTCAGGTCGTTGCCGGTGAAAGCCTTTTCGTTCTCATAATCCTGTATGCTGATGATGCCGATGATCTCATCATCCACCGCCAGGGGTACTCCCAGCCAGATCTTCGACTGTGTGCCCACCTTGTCAAATTCTCCCTGCTCTTCCAGAGCGATCATCTCATCCTCATACATCAGCACAGGCTTGCGATGCCGGATCACATACCCCGAGAGGGTCTTGCGTGCCGGCACCTCCCGGAAGGTCTCGGTGCCGTCTTTTTCGTCCATGTGCAGCGGGAAGTTGAGGGTGTCCTTCTCTTTGTCATACAGGGCGATGAAGAGGTTCCTGGTGTTGATGATATGGGAGAGTTCTTCCCGTATCAGCTCAAAGAAATCCGACAGGGTATGGGTGGTCAGGGCTGCCGTGGAGATATTGAGAATGGTTTCCGTGATCCTTTCGTTTTTCTTGCGTTCGGAGATATCCCTGTAGATAACGAAAACGCCGATGATCCTGCCGTCGAGGATGATGGGGCTGCCCAGCAGGGATACCGGCACAGGGGTGCCGTCCTTGTGGTAACGTATGGTCTCTGCACTCTGGGGCTTTCCCTGGGCGATCCTGCGGATCATCTTTTCCCCTTTTTTCTTCACCTCCTCGTTATCACCGTATAACACTTCGCTTACATGTCTTCCCAGCACCTCCTCTTCCGTATATCCGAACAGGCGTGTGAACTCCTTGTTGATGCGCAGGATGGTACCATCTTTGAAGGTCTGCATGATCGCTTCGGGAGCTCCCTGGATGAGGCTCTCCAGGTAAGTCTTGTCGCGTTTGATCTGTTCCTGGATGTTCTTCTGCTCGGTCAGATCGATGAGGATACCCCGAAGACCCTGTAAATTACCATCCCGGATAATGGGACTTACCGAAAAACTTACAGGGAAGGTGGTGCCATCCTTTCTAATACCGGTAAACTCTATGGGTGTTTTATTTTCGCTATTCCGGATCTGGTAAAAGATCTCGCGCCGGGCTTTAAACCGCTCTTCCGGAATGACCATAGATTCCAGTCGCAGTCCGCTTTCCAGGTCTTCCCGGGTGTAGCGGAATACTTTCATCGCCAGCTTGTTGGCGTACCGGATGATCCCGTCGCGGTCCGTCTCAAACACAACGATCGGCAGCAGGTCGGCCAGCTCACGGTATCTTTTTTCACTCTCCTTGATCTCTTTCTGGTAGAGTCTCTGAGGGGTTTGGTCATCATAGGTAAACAGCAATTCGTCGCCGGACAGCTTGTAAATGAATGTATCCCGCCAACGCTGCTTCCCCTCTCTGTCCTTGTAAGTAACAGGATGAAAGGATGATATGCCCGTTCTATATACCTTTCGAAAAAGGGCCGGAAAACCAAACTTGGTTGCATTGGGAAAAACCTCTCTCAGCTCTTTGCCGATGACATCCTCTTTTTTTACATGTCCCATCTTCTCAGTAGCTCTGTTAAAGTCGAGGTAGATGAACCGTTCCCCGTCATCCAATACCTTAAAAAGAACAACGGCTGAACTGATTTTGTTGATGATGCTGTGGTACCGGTTGTACAGAGCCTCCTGGAAATTGAGTTGATGCACCTCTTCGGTGATATCATGGGCCGTGATGAGATGGACCTGACGGTCGTCTATTACAAGAGGAGTGGTGGAAAAAAGAAAAACCCTCTTTTTACCACACTGATCCGTAAAATAAGTATGCAGATCATTATTTTTCCTGTTTTCTTTCAGACGCTGACTGATCTTTTCATTGTCCAGTGCATCATGGAACAGGGGCAGGGAGGAGATAGGTTTGTCCACCACTTCATCCTTGAGAAATCCTGTTTGCTTAAGGAACCTTTTGTTCACGTTAATGATCTTCCCGGTCTCCTGATCAAACAGAAGAGCAATCAGATTGATCTTTTGAAACACCTCTTCAAAAAGATCCTGATGTCCCGCCCTTTTCACTGGTGATCCCTCTTCCTGTGCCTGATGTCTCTTCGTTTGCATTATTCTTGATGTGAAGCCCCGTATGTTAAGCAACACAAATATAAACTATTTTTTTTTCTAAACAGATATACCCGGATGAATGTAAATTTGTTGGGTATAGCATAGACCGGAATGGTGATTGCAGCCTAAAAATGTGGGGAAAATACATCCCCTGCCCATAGTTATTACAGAATAAAAATTTCTCCTTCTCCTTTCAGGGTAATCTTTCCTATGATCCAATTTTCTACCCCCGCTCTGCTGAGGGCTTCCTGCAGCGCCTGGTTCTCTTTTTCGGCAAGGGCGATGAGAAGACCTCCCGAGGTCTGGGCATCGTTGAGGATAAGTTTCTGTTTTTGGGTGATATGATCGGCATAGTGTGTCCAGGGAGCGGTATAGTCGAGGTTGTTACGGGTGCCGGCGGGCACTACGTTCTGATCGACCAGTTCCTCCACGCCCGGCAGGACCGGCACATCGTCGTAACGGATCTCTGCCTGCACCTGGCTGCCCCGGGTCATCTCACTGAGATGGCCCAGCAGGCCGAAACCGGTCACGTCGGTGACACTGTGCACGTTAAAAGAACGCATCGTCTCCGCAGCCGTCTTGTTGAGTGTGGCCATCTGCCGGATGACCCGTTCTTTCAGTTCGTCGGACACTTTCCCCTGTTTGATGCCCGACGTGATGATGCCGGTGCCCAGGGGCTTGGTAAAGATCAGCACATCGCCGGGCCGGGCGCCGCTGTTAGAGAGGATCTTGTCGGGATGGATCCTGCCTGTGACCACCAATCCGAACTTGGGATCCTCATCGTCGATGGTATGGCCGCCCAGGATGGGGATGCCTGCTTCGGCACATTTCTCCCGGGCCCCCAGCAGGATGTCGCGCAACACTTCCATGGGCAGCTTGTTGGAAGGGAAACCTACGATGTTGAGGGCAAAGAGCGCCTCGGCGCCCATGGCATAGATATCGCTGAGGGCATTGGCAGCAGCAATGGCACCGAACCAGAAAGGGTCATCCACAATGGGCGTGAAAAAGTCGACGGTCTTTACGATCGCCGTATGCTCGTCCAGCCGGTACACGGCCGCATCGTCGTGCGTGCCCGAACCGACCAGCACGTTCTCGTTCTCCATCACCGGGATCTCTTCCAATACTTTCTCCAGTACCTGCGGCCTCAGCTTGCAGGCACATCCTCCACCGTTGGTGAACTGCGTAAGGCGTATCCCGCCCGTCTGCAGCGTCACTTCTTTAAACTCGCTCATTTTTTCTTCTCCTTCTTTAAATTCGTTTGATAATATTTACAATATGCTTTCAAACCGCATGTTTCGCATTTGGGCTTGCGGGCCACACAGATATAGCGTCCGTGCAGGATCAGCCAGTGATGGGCCAGGGGGATCAGCTCTTCGGGGATGTGCTCTACCAGTTGCCGTTCGGTCTCCAGCGGGGTCCTGGCGTTGTGCGTAAGACCTATACGCCGGGCTACACGGAAGACATGGGTGTCCACGGCCATAGCCGGCTGGTTGAAGATCACTGCGGCGATGACATTGGCCGTCTTGCGGCCTACTCCCGGAAGTTTCTGCAGATCCCGTATGTTGTCCGGTACACGGCCGCCAAAGTCGCGGACCAGCATCTCCGACATCCCTTTCAGATATCCCGCCTTGCTGTTGGGATAGGAACAGCTTTTGATGTATTCCAGGATCTCGTCGGTGGTGGCTGCGGCCATCTTCTCCGGTGTGGGGTAGGCGGCCAGCAGGGCCGGCGTCAGCAGGTTGACCCGCTTGTCGGTACACTGGGCCGAGAGGATCACCGCCACCAGCAACTGGAAGGGGTCGCGGTAGTGCAACTCCGTCTCCGCCAAAGGCCGGTGCTCCCGGAACCAGGCGATCACTCCCTCATATCGCTCTTTTTTTGTCATCTCCTGAAAATTCGTGCAAAATTAACGGAAAAGTTGATAAGTTGATGGGTTTATGAGTTGAAAAGTTGATGATTCCCGGTCTTTGATCTGCGAATGGGTTCACGCAAAGAGCGCAGAGATTTTCGCAATGAGCGCAAAGAGAAGGTCAAAAGTCAAAGGTTGAAGAGTCAAAGAGTATGAAAAGTCTGAAAAGTGGAAAAAGGTGCTGGGTGCTAGGTGCTGGGTGCTGCCCGTCCGACTGGCGTCAGCCCCGTCCGACCAGGTCATC
>JALVJE010000056.1 GCA_027028505.1 Bacteroidales bacterium | reverse complement strand
AGCGTTCACAATAAAGGTTCAACGCCTGCATTTCCCGGTGGTTCAGCATGATCGTCTGGCGGTTGGTACGTCGGAGGGAAGCTTCTTTGATCCTGGGTCGTCGCAAGGTATATCAGTTTGATCCTTGTGATCAAAGATATAAAAACGGATGCCCCCGGAGAAAGAAATTTATCAACATATTAACAGGGTACCCCCGTCATTCAAACTCTTTCGGAACTCCGCAGATAAATATGAGGTCCTCTGAAGGGGAGGTGTTCCGGTACTGGTGCATCTCATCCGGCAACACAAGAGCAAAATCCCCCTGTTTCACAGGGAGCTGCTCTCCTTTTTCATTCACCAGCACACCTTCCCCGGAGATAATGTAATTCATGTGCTCATAAGGGTGCCGGTGGTAGGGCGTAAATCCCCCCGGTTCCACTGTGAAAACCCGGTAAGAATAAACCGGGACACCGTCTTTCGAGGACAGGGGCATCTGCTTGAATGCTTTTTCAGCACCCTTCATGTCCACTTTTTTCTTTTCTACGTCTTTTAAGGAAATAATTTTCATCTTTTCAATTTTTTGTTGAAAATAACAAATTTTCGTTTGTGAAAACACATTCACTAATGGGTTTACCCCTCCAATAACTTTTATCCCAGATTACGCATTAGGAAGCTGAAAATTAGCTGAACTAATGTGTTAGCTGGGGTTAACCCCGATCCAGGAGTTCACGGTTTTGGTGTAAGCCAAAACCGATGAAATCCTTAATTGATCAGCAATGAAAAGCGCTTGCGCTTTTCTATTGCTGATTCTGGGTTTATTAATTGGGACTCCTGTTTCATATAATCGTTTCATTATCTATAAGATACTTTAGCATCAAAGCAATAATTTTTTTTGTTCTAATATAAATTTATACTTTTGCACGATAATTTTTTCAGGGATGTGTGTGAGGAATGTGGAAAGATACAGGATCCCCTTCAAGGGGCTGAAAGAAGGCAGTCACACCTTTGATTTCGAAATCGATCGTTCGTTCTTTGAAAGATTCAGCAGATCCGAGATAGGGGAGAGTGATCTGCATGTGCAGGTCGTCCTTCAAAAGTCCCTGCGGCTGCTGACACTTGATTTCATGATCGCAGGAACGGTCAGGGTTCCCTGTGACCGGTGCCTCGACGAGTTTGACCTGCCGGTAGCCTTTCAGGAAACCCTGTACGTCAAGTTCGGAGAGAAAAGACACGAAGAATCTGCCAATGTACTGGTGATCCCGGAAGATGACGCCGTTCTGGAGATCAGTCAATATATATATGAATATACTCACCTGGCCCTGCCCCTGCGGCGGGTCCACCCGGATGATGAACACGGCCACTCCACATGCAATCCCGTAATGCTTAAAAAACTGGAAGAACTTTCGGTAGAAACCGACAACCAAGAGGACCATATTGACCAACGCTGGTCAGTATTAAGGAATTTTATTAAGAACGTTAATTAGAAAGATCATGGCACATCCAAAACGTAAAACTTCAAAGCAAAGACGTAACAAGCGCAGGACCCATTTTAAAGCTGCCATACCGACAGTTACCACCTGCCCGAACTGCGGGGCTGCCGTACTGTACCATCATGTATGCCCTGAGTGCGGTTATTATCGCGGCAAACAGGCCATCGAGAAGGAAGCTTCGGTTTAAGGTTTTTTTAAAATGATCCATTTAGGTCTGGACGTTATGGGGGGTGATTATGCCCCGGATGCCATTCTGGAGGGCGCTTTTGCAGCTCTGAAGGAACTCCCTGATGACGTCACACTCGTACTGGTGGGCAATGAGTCCGCCATTGAAGAATATCTCAAAAGATGTTCTTCACGGCCTGAAAACATTGAGATCATCCACTCTCCCGAAACCATCGGGATGGGGGATCATCCCACCAAAGCTTTCAGCAAAAAACCGCAATCCAGTATTGTCATCGGATTCCGGCTGCTTGAAGAAGGAAAGATCGATGCCTTTGCCAGTGCCGGCAACACAGGCGCCATGCTGGTGGGGACTACCATGACCATCCGGACCATCCCCGGCATCATCCGTCCCACCATTGCGGCTACCATCCCAAATATGCACACGGGTCAGACCATCCTGCTGGATGTGGGTCTCACCCCCGATGCCAAGCCGGATGTGATGTACCAGTACGGTATCCTGGGATCTCTGTATGCCAAACATGTCTTTGATATAAAAGAGCCCCGGGTCGCCCTCCTGAACATCGGCACCGAATCTACCAAAGGAAACCTGGCAACCCGCTCGGCTTACGAAATGATGAAAGACTCCCGCGATTTTAATTTTGTTGGGAACATTGAAGGAAATAACCTGTTCATCGCTGACACAGCCGATGTGATCGTCTGCGACGGATTCGTAGGGAACATTGTCCTGAAGGAAGGGGAGGCTTTATATTCCATCGCCAGGGCCAGAGGGATCCGGGATGATTTTCTGGAAAAATTCAATTTCGAAAAATATGGCGGAACCCCCATCCTGGGGGTCAACGGCAATGTGATCATCGCCCATGGCATCTCCAATGAAAAAGCCATCAGGACGATGTTGTTGCATACCCTGGAGATCGTAAAAGCAGGACTGACACAAAAGATCATCAAAGCATTTGAATATTAAAATATGGAAAAACTTCGTGCAGCCATAACAGGCGTCCATGCATGGGTACCTGACTACCGCCTCACCAATGATGAGCTGGCTACCATGGTAGACACTTCCGATGAATGGATCATGCAACGTATCGGCATCAAGGAAAGAAGGATCCTGAAAGGAGAGCGCGGATCTTCCTACATGGGAGCCAAAGCTGTGAGAGGATTGCTGGAAAAGACCGGCACCTCCCCCGATGAGGTGGATCTGATGCTTGTCTCCACGATCACACCCGACCGGATCTTCCCGGCCACTTCCAATATCATAGCTGACAAAGTAGGGATTAAGAACGCCTGGGGTTTTGATATCAATGCCGCCTGCTCCGGCTTCCTCTTCACTCTGCAAACAGCTGTCGAATATGTCGAATCGGGCAGATATAAAAAGGTCATCGTGGTGGGGGCCGATAAAATGTCATCCATCACCGATTACACCGACCGTACTACCTGTCCCCTTTTCGGCGATGCGGCGGCAGCCGTGCTGCTGGAACCTACCACCGAAGACGTGGGCGTCATTGATCATATCCATCATGTCGATGGCTCGGGAAGAAAATTTCTGTACATGAAAGCCGGTGGCTCTGTGCGCCCCCCCTCCATTGAAACCGTAACCAACAGAGAACATTTTGTATATCAGGAAGGGAAAGTCGTGTTCAAATTCGCAGTCTCCCGGATGGCCGATGTGTCTGTGGAGATGATGGAGAAACACAACCTCACCCCCGAAACCCTGGACTGGCTCGTGCCACACCAGGCCAACATGAGGATCATCGAAGCCACGGCCAAGAGAATGGGGCTGCCGAAGGAGAAAGTGATGATCAACATCCAGCGGTACGGGAACACCACTTCAGCAACTATCCCCTTGTGCCTTTACGAATGGGAAGACCAGCTGAAAAAGGGAGATAACATCATCCTCGCCGCTTTCGGAGGTGGGTTCACCTGGGGAGCCATTTATCTGAAATGGGCCTATGACGGGGCGAAAAAACAGTAAATCCTCCCCTGCAGCATGAAACGTTTTTTTTATACCTTTACCCCTGATAAATAGCTAAAAAACAAGATAAGATGGGAAAATACAACGGCTCTGACAACAATGTGGTTGTTAACTTCATTACTGCCGGAACAGAGATCACCGGCGACCTTATCTCCAACGAAGGGATCCGCATTGAAGGGACTTTGACAGGGAACATCAGCACCAAAGGGAAACTGGTCATCGGAGAAACCGGCAAGGTCAAAGGAGAGATAACCTGTAAAAATGCCGAGATCTTCGGTTCCATTGAGGGGAAGATCTCCGTGGCAGAGCTTCTTTCTCTGAGAAAATCCTCCCGCATTAACGGAGATATCCTGACCAATAAACTCGCTATTGAACCCGGATCCAAGTTCACGGGAAACTGTAATATGAGCGATGGCACAACCACAACAAGATCAGCCAAACAAGACAAACGATCCGAAAAAGCTGTGGCGGAAGAACCAAAAACAGCTTAGGAATTACGCAAAATATTCCGGCCTCGCCATTGAAATGGGCGTGATCATTTTTGCCGGAGCGTTCGGAGGCATGAAACTGGACCGGAAACTTGATCTTTCTTTTCCTGTTTTCACCCTGCTTCTAAGCATCATAGCTCTGATACTGGCGATCTACATCGCTATCAGGGATTTTCTTAAAATGAACCCATGAGTGCACCTGCCCGGGCCCTGCTTATCCGTCTCTCTCTCATTACCCTGCTGTTTGGAGCAGCCGGTTATTATATAGATCACTCTTCTCTTTCGGCTTATTACCTCCCGGCATTCCCCCTGCTTCTGTTGATCTTTGTTGTCGTTTACTTTGCTTTCGCTGCATTCCTCCTCCCCCCAAAACCCCTTTCACCAAAACAGTTCATCAATCGTTTCATTCTGCTTACAGGCTTCAAGTTCCTGTTTCTTCTTTTCGTGATCATCGCATGGCTTCTTCTAAAAAGAGATAACGCCGTGATCTTTCTGGGTTATGTACTGGTGCTTTACCTCGGATATTCCATCGTTGCCTATTCTTCGATCCTTTCACGGAAAAATTATGACAATTGAAAAACATCAGCATAAAGGATATGGTTTTTTTTTTATTTTTGCTCATTGCCATTAAAGCCTATACACTGTGAAGCAGATCAAACAAATTCTGTTGTTGCTGGTACTGGCAGGAGTTTTCACGCTCTCTCTTACTTCTGCTATTGAACCAAAAGAGGACTCTTCCGCCAGCGCAGAAGAAAAATCTGCCACCGAAAGCGAAAAAACCCCGGGACATTTTGACGCTGAGGAGATGATCATGGGGCATGTCCTGGATTCTTATGAATGGCACCTGCTTACCGTAAACGGCAAACATATCACAGTTCCGCTCCCTGTCATCCTCTACAGCAAGGATAAAGGCCTGAATATTTTCATGAGTTCCAGGTTTCACCACGGTCATGAGTCATACAAAGGTTTCCGGATCGCAGAAGAGGGAAAATATGCAGGCAAGATCGTAGAAGTCACTGACGATGGGCAGGAAATACGTCCGCTGGACCTCTCTCTGACCAAAACGGCCGTTGCCCTTATCTTCAGTGTGATCCTCCTGCTGTGGATCTTTATCTCCATCGCCAACAGTTACAAGAAGAGAAAAGGCCAGGCTCCCCATGGCCTGCAGAACTTCATGGAGCCCCTGATCATTTTTATCCGGGATGAGGTGGCTGAATCATCTATAGGAGAAAAGTATGAAAAATATCTCCCTTACCTGCTCACACTTTTTTTCTTCATTTTCTTCAACAATCTGCTGGGGCTGATCCCGATCATCCCTGCCGGAGCTAATGTTACCGGCAACATCGCCATTCCCATCGTCATGGCCCTTTTTACTTTCACGATCGTGGTGGTCAGTGCTAAAAAGTTTTTCTGGATAGATATTTTCAATCCTCCAGGCGTACCCTGGTGGCTGAAATTTCCGATCCCTCTGATCCCTGTCATTGAGTTCTCCAGTCTTTTCATCAAGCATATCGTACTGGTGATCCGACTCTTTGCAAACATCGTAGCCGGGCATATCGTGGCGCTGGGGTTCTTTGCCCTGATCTTTATCTTCGGGGAGATGAGTCTCCTTGCAGGATACGGGATCTCCGTAATAACCATTGCTTTTACGGTTTTCCTGACCCTGCTTGAATTACTGGTTGCTTTTATCCAGGCTTATGTTTTTACACTATTGTCGGCCCTTTATATCGGGCTGGCACTGGAAGAAGGACATTAGCCCTTTTCTTTATATATATTTTAACTTAATTTTTACGCTTATGTTAACTTTAATGATTTTGCTACAGGCAGCAGCCGGCTCCACCCTCGGGATCATGGGTGCCGGTTTCGGATCAGGTCTCGCCGCTATCGGTGCCGGTATAGGTATCGGCCAGATCGGCGGAAAAGCCATGGAAGCTATCAGTCGGCAGCCGGAAGCCGTGGGGGACATCCGTTCCAACATGATCATCTCGGCAGCCCTGATCGAAGGGGTGGCTTTCTTTGCCATTGTGATCTGTCTGCTGATCCTGTTCGCGTAATGAACAACGCATTGCAGTCCTGCGATTGGCCGGACTGCAATGCTTTCCCCGAAAAAACTGAACAAATAACATATCACCATGGAACTAGTAACTCCTGAAGCCGGATTGTTATTCTGGATGCTTCTTTCCTTTACGATCGTTCTCATTATACTGAAGAAGTTCGCCTGGAAGCCTATCCTCAATTCGCTCAAAGAACGCGAGGATTCCATCGCAGACGCCCTGCAATCGGCCGAAAAAGCCAAGGAGGAAATGAAAAAACTCAAGGCTGACAATGAAGCGGTTATCCGCCAGGCCAAAGCCGAGCGGGAAAAGATCCTCCAGGAAGCCCGTGAGATCAAGATCAAGATCGTGGAGCAGGCCAAAGAAGAGGCCTCCCAGGAAGCCAACAAGATGATCGAACTGGCCCGGGTGAATATCCGCAACGAAGAAGCCAAAGCCCTGGAACAGATCAAAACACAGGTGGCAGAGCTGTCGGTGGATATTGCCGGAAAAATATTGCGGGAAAAACTGGCAGACACCAAAGAACAGCAAAAACTGGTCGAAAAATACCTGAAAGACATTCAGCTAAACTGATCCGCCTGTTATTATGAACACCAGTAAAATATCCGTCAGGTACGCCAAAGCCCTTTTCCTCGCAGCCAAAGATGCAGGAACCCTGGAAAACACTTACCGGGACGCCACCCTCATCGGGAAAGTTCTGGACGAAGTGCCGGAATTCCGTACGACCCTTGGTAACCCGGTCATGACAGAAAAAGAAAAACGCAAGCTCCTGGACAATACCTTCGGAAAATACCTTGAAAAACTCACCATTAAATTCCTGGATCTTCTCACGGAAAACAACCGTCTGATCTTTCTCCCCGATATGATGAGGGACTTTATCGATCTCTATAAAAAAGAACTGGGGATCTCTTATGCAGAACTGACCACAGCGGTCAGGATCGATGAGAAGATCAGGGATAAGATCAAAGAGAACCTGGAAGCTTACCTGAAAGAAAAAGTGCAGCTCACGGCAACCACGGATCCTTCCATCATCGGAGGCTTTATCTTACGCATTGAGGACCTGCAGTTCGATGCCAGTGTTGCTTCGGAACTCAAAAGGTTCAAAAAGGAACTGATCAGCAGAAATTAAAAGTATTGAAATAAAAACAGATCGTTATGGCTACAATCAAACCCAGTGAAGTATCCAAAATATTAAAAGAACAACTGGAAGGAATACAGTCCCATGTGGAGATGGAAGAGGTGGGGACGGTGCTTGAGATCGGGGACGGTATCGCCCGCATATACGGATTATCCAATGTGGAAGCCAATGAGCTTATCGAGTTTGACAACGGGGTCCGCGGCATTGTGATGAACCTGGAAGAGGACAATGTGGGTGTTGTATTGCTGGGTCCTTCGGAAGGGATCCGCGAAGGGAACCAGGCCAAAAGGCTTTACCGTATCTCCTCCATCATGGTCGGAAAGCCTTTGCTGGGCCGTGTCATCAATCCCCTGGGGGAGCCCATCGACGGGAAAGGCCCTATCGAAGGAGAGTTATACGAAATGCCTTTTGAACGCAAGGCCCCCGGCGTGATCTTCCGCCAGCCGGTGAATGAGCCGGTACAGACCGGTATCAAGGCCATTGACGCTATGATCCCCATCGGACGCGGGCAGAGGGAGTTGATCATCGGCGACCGGCAGACCGGGAAGACCGCCATTGCCATTGACACCATCATCAACCAGCGACAGAACTACCTCGACGGGAAACCCCTGTATTGCATTTATGTGGCCACAGGCCAGAAAGGCTCGACGGTCGCCAACATCGCCAAGACGCTCGAAGACAACGGCGCCATGGATTATACGGTGATCGTCTCGGCCACCGCTTCCGACCCGGCAGCCCTGCAGTTCTATGCCCCCTTTGCCGGCGCTGCTATCGGAGAATTTTTCCGCGACACCGGCGAGCATGCTCTTATCATCTATGACGACCTTTCCAAACAGGCCGTCTCCTACCGTGAGGTCTCCCTCCTGCTGCGCCGTCCTCCGGGACGCGAAGCCTATCCCGGCGACGTTTTCTACCTCCATTCCCGTCTGCTGGAAAGAGCGGCCAAGATCATTGAATCGGATGAGATCGCTGCCCAGATGAACGATCTCCCGCCAAGCATCAAAAAACTGGTGAAAGGTGGAGGCTCCCTGACGGCCCTGCCCATCATCGAAACCCAGGCAGGCGACGTCTCTGCCTATATTCCCACCAACGTGATCTCTATCACCGACGGTCAGATCTTCCTTGAATCCGACCTCTTCAACTCAGGGGTACGTCCTGCCATCAACGTGGGTATCTCCGTCAGCCGTGTGGGTGGAGCCGCCCAGATCAAAGCCATGAAGAAAGTGGCAGGAACGCTGAAGCTCGACCAGGCCCAGTACCGCGAGCTGGAAGCTTTCTCCAAGTTCGGCTCCGACCTGGATGCCGCTACCATGGCCGTGCTCGACAAAGGGGCCAAGAACGTAGAGATACTGAAACAGAAACAGTATTCCCCCATGCCCGTCGAGAAACAGATCGCCATCATTTTTGCCGGCACACGCGGCCTGCTGCGTGACGTGCCGGTGGACAAGGTCAGGGAATTCGAAGCTGAATATCTGGAGCTCCTGGAGGTAAAACATAAGGACATCCTGGCCACATTGCGGGAAGGCAAATTCCCCGATGAGCTGGAAGAAAAACTGAAAAAGATCGTCCTGGACGTAGCCTCCAAATACAAAACAGAATAATTCATCCCCTCCGTTATGGCAGGACTGAAAGAAATACGTACCCGCATCGCCAGTGTCAAATCGACACGGCAGATCACCCAGGCCATGAAGATGGTGGCGGCGGCCAAACTGCGTAAAAGCCAGGACAAGATCCTCCGGCTGCGCCCCTATGCCAACAAAATGTCAGGCATCATGGCCAGCATCCGCAAAGGGCTGGAGAATGATGTGGAGATACCCTTGATGGAAAATCGCCCGCCGGAGAAAGTGCTGATCATCCTGGTCACCTCCAACCGCGGGCTCTGCGGCGCCTTCAACGCCAATGCCATCAACCAGGCCCTGCAGGTGGCTACCACCGTGTATGCAGAACAATGGAAGAAAAAACAGGTCTCTTTCTTCGCCGTCGGAAAACGGGGTGCCGAATTCCTGGCATCCAAGGGATACCCGCTGGCAGGGGTCAACAATGAGATCTTTGACCAGCTCACCTTTGCCAATGTCACGGAACTGGAAGAGCGCTTTGTGCAAATGTTCCTCTTCAAAGAATATGACCGCATCGACTTCGTTTATAATCGTTTCAAAAATGCGGCCGTCCACCTGCTGACCCACGAGACCTTCCTGCCGGTGAGCGAGCCGGAGGAGAAAGAGGAAATACCCTCCCCCAAAGAAGAAAAAACCGTCGCAGATTATATTTTCGAGCCGGATAAGGACTCCCTGCTGGGCGAACTGGTCCCGAAAAGCCTGAGGATACAGTTCTTCAAGGTACTGCTCGATTCTTTCACGGCTGAGCATGGTGCCCGGATGACCGCCATGCATCAGGCCACGGATAATGCGAACGACCTGATACGTGAACTCACCCTGCACTATAACAAGGCCCGCCAGGCAGCCATCACCAAAGAAATACTTGATATTGTCGGCGGGGCCGAAGCATTGAAATAAAACAAGGAGAAAAGCAGACGACAGATATGTACACTTTCGATGAATTGTCAGAGCGCGTGAACGGGATCATCCGTGAGTTGGATATCCCGGAAAGTCCTGACGAGCTGTACGAGCCGATACGGTACATCCTCAGCATGGGGGGAAAACGTGTACGGCCTGTCCTCACACTTATGTCTGCCAACCTCTTCAAAGATGAGATCGAAGATGCGTTGCCCCCGGCGATCAGCATCGAACTTTTTCACAACTTCACGCTTATCCATGACGACATCATGGACCATGCCCCGGTGCGGCGTAATTTTCCCACCGTGCATACCAAATGGAACACGAACATCGGCATACTCTCCGGCGATGCCCTGAACATATATGCTTACGGCCATCTGCTGAAGTCCCGAAAAGACAAGCTGTTCCGGCTCCTGGAGATCTTCAACGAGACAGCCCTGGAGGTGTGTGAAGGACAACAACTGGATATGAACTTTGAAACCGCCCGGGAGATCAGCATGGAAGAATACCTCCGGATGATCCGTCTGAAAACAGCGGTCCTCTTGGCAGGTGCCATGAAGATCGGAGCCCTTGTGGCCGATGCTACGGAAGAACAGATACAACACGCTTACAACTGCGGGATGAGCCTGGGCATGGCTTTCCAGATCCAGGATGATTACCTCGACACATACGGCGACGCCGATGTTTTCGGCAAGACCATCGGTGGAGATATACTGAGCAATAAAAAAACCTTCCTCCTGGTTCATGCCCTGGAAGTGCTGCCTCCCGACCTGAAAAAAGAGCTCTTCACCGAAATGGATGATCCTGACCCGGACAAGGAAAAAAAGATCTCTACCATACGCGAACTCTTCAATAAGGCCCGCCTGCCGGAAGTATCCAAAGAGAAGATACTTTCATACTATGAAGAAGGGATGAAAGAGCTGAAGCTTACCGGCGTGCCTCCCGGCAGAAGGGTGATCATAGAAGAGCTGGCGGAAAAGCTGGTTTCCAGAACAAAATAATTTCACATTGTCAAACAATAATGCACAGATAAATGGCTAAAGTAAACAAAGGAATCATCACACAGATCATCGGTCCCGTAGTGGACGTCAGTTTTGAGGAAGAAGGCTCGTTCCTTCCCAACATTTATGATGCCCTGGAGATCAAGCGTCCCGATGGTTCTACCCTCGTCCTCGAGGTGGAACAGGAGATCGGAGAAAAAACGGTACGTACCATCGCCATGGACTCCACCGACGGTCTTCGCCGCGGCCTGGAAGTGATCGCCACCGGTGCCCCCATCCGCATGCCCATCGGCGAGCAGCTCAAGGGACGCCTGATGAACGTTACCGGCGAGGCCATCGACGGCATTGGCCCCCTCGACAAAAGCAAGGGCTATCCCATCCACCGTGAACCGCCCAAATTCACGGATCTCTCCACGGAAAAAGAGATCCTTTTCACGGGCATCAAGGTCATCGACCTCATCGAGCCCTATTCCAAGGGAGGAAAGACAGGTCTCTTCGGCGGGGCCGGCGTGGGCAAGACGGTGATCATCCTGGAGCTGATCAACAACATTGCCAAAGCCTATACGGGTCTCTCCGTGTTTGCCGGTGTGGGAGAACGTACCCGTGAGGGGAACGACCTGCTCCGTGAGATGCTCGAGGCAGGGGTCATTGACTACGGTGAAGCGTTCAAAAAAGATATGGAAGCCGGCGGATGGGATCTCTCCAAGGTAGATCCCGAAAAGCTCAAGGAGTCCAAGCTGGCACTGGTATTCGGACAGATGAACGAACCTCCCGGAGCACGTGCCCGGGTGGCTCTGTCCGGTCTCTCTGTAGCCGAATATTTCCGTGACGGGGAAGGCGACTCCGGCGGCCGTGACATCCTTTTCTTCATGGACAATATTTTCCGTTTCACCCAAGCCGGATCCGAAGTGTCCGCCCTTCTGGGCCGTATGCCGTCGGCAGTAGGGTACCAGCCCACCCTCTCCACCGAGATGGGAGAGCTGCAGGAGAGGATCACCTCTACCAAACACGGATCCATCACCTCCATACAGGCCGTATATGTGCCGGCCGACGACCTGACCGACCCGGCACCCGCCACCACCTTCGCCCACCTCGACGCTACCACGGTGCTGAGCCGGAAGATCGCCGAGCTGGGGATCTACCCTGCCGTCGACCCGCTCGACTCCACCTCGCGTGTACTGACCCCGGATATTGTCGGGGAAGAGCATTACAATACCGCACAGCGCGTGAAAGAGATCCTGCAGCGTTACAACGAACTGAACGATATCATTGCCATCCTGGGTATGGATGAGCTCTCCGAAGAAGATAAGCTGGTGGTGCACAGGGCCCGCAGGGTGCAACGTTTCCTCTCACAACCCTTCCACGTCGCAGAACAGTTTACCGGCATGCCCGGGAAGTGGGTATCCATAGAAGATACCATCAAAGGCTTTAAGATGATCATGGACGGCGAAGTGGATGAGCTGCCCGAATCCGCCTTCCACATGGTAGGCACCATCGAAGAGGCGATCGAAAAAGGTCAGAAGATCCTGGCTGAGTCCAAAGAATAACCATTAATACACAACATTTTGTATCTGGAGATCATTACACCCGAAAATAAATTGTTCACCGGCGAGGTGAGACTGGTACAGGTGCCGGGGACCAAGGGTTCCTTTGAGATCCTGCACAACCATGCACCGATCATCTCTTCCCTGCAGGAGGGTACGGTCAGGCTGATCACCACCGATGGAAAGGAAAAAACATTCGATATCAAAGGAGGTGTCATTGAAGCCCATAACAACAACATCACCATCCTGGGAGAATCTGCTTAAAATACTCCTGGTCCTCCTGTTTTCATGGACAGGGACCTCTTCTTTTGCACAGAAAAAGATCACTTTCCCGGCGGCAGACAGCCTTTCTGTAACCGCTGACCTTTACCCGGGCAGTCCAGGTGATCCTTATATGCTCCTTTTTCATGAGGAGGGGTCCAGCCGTGGAGAATACCGTGATATTGCTCCCCGCCTGGTGAAGATGGGTTACAACTGTCTGGCCGTTGACCTGCGCTCCGGGAAAGAAAGCAATTATGTGTCGAACGAGACTGCCCGCCAGGCCGGCACCCTGACAACACCGCCAAAACTGACCGACTGCCTCAGGGACATACAGGGAGCCATTTCCTGGGCCATGGAACAGAGCAAACAACCGGTAGTCCTGCTGGGCAGCTCTTTTTCCGCCTCTCTCTGTCTGCTGGAAGCAGCCCGGGACAGCATGGTTGGGGCGGTCGTGGCTTTCAGTCCGGGAGAATTTTTCCGGCCGGCAGTCTCCGTCCGGGACTCGTTGAAGACGATCCGCGTACCGGTGCTCATTGCGGGGAGTAAACAGGAATACCCCTATCTCACTGAGCTGGCTTCAGAAATACCTCCCGCTCACCTGACCCTTTTTGTCCCCTCCCGCCATAACGGAGCACACGGGACCGCATCCCTGCTTTCTTCCGACCCGGCTTCCGGCGATTACTGGCTCACCCTGCTGATGTTCTTCAGGAACATCCGGAAAGCCGAATAATTTTCTCTAAAATCCTTTCATGATGAACGATCTGGATAAATTCAGGGAGTATGCCCATAAGGTCGTTGACCGGATGGTCGATTATTACAGGAATGTTGAGAATTACCCGGTAAAGTCCCTTGTAGCCCCGGGCGACATCTATGATCTGTTCCCGGAACTTCCGCCTGCTACCGGTGAAGAGATGGATGAGATCCTCCGGGATTTTGACGAAAAGATCATCCCCGGTATGACCCACTGGCAGAGCCCCAATTTCTTTGCCTATTTCCCGGCCAACAGCAGCTACCCTTCCGTGCTGGCCGAGATGCTCACCGCCACGCTGGCTGCACAGTGCATGATCTGGGAGACCTCGCCGGCCGCGGCCGAGCTGGAAGAAAAAATGATGAACTGGCTTAAGCAGATGATAGGCCTGCCTGCTGCCTGGGAAGGGGTGATACAGGACACAGCTTCCACAGCCACCCTTGCCTCGCTGATCACCGCAAGGGAGAAAAGATCAGAATACAGGATCAATGAAGAGGGATTTTCCGGCCATGAGCGGTTCCGGATATATGTCTCCACCGAGACCCACTCCTCCATTGAAAAAGGTGTCAAGATAGCCGGTTTCGGACGCAGTAACCTGGTCAAATGCAAAGTGCGGGAAGATCTCAGCTTCGACCCGGAAGACCTGCGTGCCAGGATAGAGGAAGACCTGAAGGCAGGCTATACCCCTCTTGCCGTGGTCGCCACGCTGGGCACCACCTCCACCACGGCCGTTGATCCCCTCCGGGAAATAGGAGAGATAACCCGTGCCTATGACCTCTGGCTCCATGTGGATGCTGCCCTGGCCGGATCGGCGCTGATCCTCCCCGAGTACCGCTGGATGATCGACGGGATCGAACAGGCAGACACCTTTGTCTTCAATCCCCACAAATGGCTTTTTACCAACTTCGACTGTTCCGCCTATTTCGTGAAAGACAGGGAAGCGCTGCTGCGCACCTTCGAGATCCTCCCGGAGTATCTGAAAACCAGCACCCACGGCCATGTCAACGATTACCGCGACTGGGGGATCCCCCTGGGACGCCGTTTCCGGGCCCTCAAGCTGTGGTTCGTGATACGCTCCTTCGGCGTCAGCGGCCTGCAGGCCATGCTCCGCGAACACCTGCGGCTGGCCGGCTTTATCCGGGATGAAGTGGAAAAAGATCCCTCTTTCGAGCTCATGGCTCCTGTACCACTTAATACGGTCTGTTTCAGGTACCATCCTGAAAATACCACGGAAGAGGAGCTGGACCGGCTCAACACCCTTCTGCTGGATAAGGTGAACCGCTCCGGAAAGGCTTATTTCACACATACCCGTGTGAAAGGGAAATACACCATCCGTTTCATGATCGGTCAGACGCACACCCGGGAAAAACATGTGAAAAATGCCTGGGAACTGATCAGAACGGTCAGCCGTTCGCTTTCCTGACCGCCCCCTTACCGGATCATGCCGGGACCGGCCGGCAACAAAGGTCTTTCCTGCTTGTTGATCCGCAGACCGTAAACGTTCACACTGAAATGAAAACCGGTCGTGAACCGGGCTTCATCCGGCAGATAAGATGTCCAGAAACCAAAAGTGAAGGGAAAATCAAGCCGCAGGATCATAAAGTCGGTGAAAAGCTCTGCCCCCACCCCGTTAAAGATCTTCTTATCTTTAAATTCATTGTTAACATAATCATAACTGTTGTTTCCTACGGCATGCTCATAAAACAGCTGGCCCCTGAACCGCGGAATGTACAAGAGGCTGCCCAGCGATACATCAGGATAGAACAAAGGCAGGTCATATTCGGCGCTGTACGACTGCAAACGGGATGAGATCCAGTTCTTATATCCCCGTGGATAGGAAAGCCTGTTGTAATAATAGTATTTCCCGCCGCTTTGCTCCTCATACCCTCCGTTCAGTACCAGCGTATGATGCCGGAAAGCTCCCGGCAGGTAAATATTTCCTGTGATATAGGCCTTCTCTCCATACCCCGAGTTGTTCCAGGGCGAATGCAGGTAATCCATGTCCAGCAGATAGCCCAGGCGCGGCCGTATGTCCCTGTGGCCCATCTTCAGTAAGGCGTAGGTATAGATACGG
>JALVJE010000055.1 GCA_027028505.1 Bacteroidales bacterium | reverse complement strand
CGACATCAAGCAGATCGAGCGGGAGCTGGAGGAAGCCCGGGATATGGCGGAGGCAGCCACACGCGCCAAGAGTAATTTCCTGGCACGCATGAGCCACGAGATACGCACCCCCATGAACGCCATCATAGGTCTCACCCACCTCACCCTGCTCACCCCCCTGAAGCCCCGGCAAAAGGTCAATCTCCAAAAAGTCCATTCTGCCGCCAAAACCCTTCTGGGGATCCTTAACGACATCCTCGACTTCTCCAAGATCGAAGCCGGCAAACTTGAGCTGGAGATTACCGTGTTCGATCTGGAAAAGATTCTTCTCGAACTCTCCAACATCATCGTATACAACGCCTCCCAGAAAGGCCTTGAGCTGATCTTAAGCATCGCCCCCGATGTACCTCATCTCCTGAAAGGAGACCCTTTGCGGCTGAACCAGATCCTGATCAATCTGGCCAACAACGCCG
Source organism: Bacteroidales bacterium (assembly GCA_027028505.1). GTDB lineage: Bacteria > Bacteroidota > Bacteroidia > Bacteroidales > VadinHA17 > DRPN01. The sequence goes on along the minus strand of JALVJE010000055.1, from coordinate 15,007 downwards.
TCAAGTTTACCGAGAAAGGAGAAATTGTCATACGGGCTGAGAAAAGGGAGATACATAATAACCGCATAGAGATCCTTTTCAGTGTCCGGGATACCGGTATAGGCCTGACCGCGGAAGAAAAGAAAAAACTTTTCCACAGTTTCTCACAGGCGGACGTATCCACAACACGCAAGTACGGCGGCTCCGGCCTGGGCCTGGCCATCACCAAAAACCTGGTGGAGATGATGGGGGGATCCATCTGGGTGGAGAGTAAAAAAGGAAAAGGCAGTACCTTCTTTTTCACCGCCTGGTTTGAGATCGAAAAAGAGCAGCGCTACCTGAAGACCATCACCTCCACTGACCTGAAAGATGTGCGGGTCTTGCTGGTGGATGACAACGAGACCACCCTGAGGCTGCTAGGCGAGGCCCTGGCCTCTTTTAACCTGCAGGTGACTCCGGTGCCCTCCGGGGAAGAAGCACTGACCAGTCTTCGGAAAAATAGGGGAACACCCTTCCGGATCGCCATTGTCGACTGGCACATGCCCGGCATGGACGGGATCACCCTGATACGTAAAATCCAATCCGACCCACTCATCAATCCCAAACCGGCCGTCATTATGATGTCTACCCACAATACCGGGGAAAATATACCCGAGACCTTGCGAAAAGAACCGACCCCGGCGGTGCGGGAGTTTCTCACCAAACCGGTCAGCTATTCCTCCCTGTTCAACGCCATTATGAAAGTACTGGACAAAAAACCAAGAACCGGCTATGCCCAGGCCGGGGAAAAATCGCTGCCTGAGGAAACGCTCCGACGGCTAAAAGGCCACCTGGTCCTGCTGGTGGAAGACAACGATGTCAATCAGGATGTGGCTATGGGCATGCTGGAGGCCGTGGGCATGACCGCCGACATTGCTGAGAACGGGAGAATTGCGGTAGAGATGGTAAAGAATTCGGGCGTGCCCTCCCGGTACACCCTGGTGCTGATGGATCTGCAAATGCCGGTGATGGACGGCTACCACGCCACACATGAGATCAGAAAAATAAAAGAGTACCGCAAGTTACCCATCGTGGCCATGACCTCCGACGCCATCACAGGCATCAAAGAACGCTGCCTGCAAGCGGGTATGAACGATTTCCTCACCAAGCCCATCGACCCGCATGAGTTTTATCTGACCCTCAGCAGGTACATCCCGGAGGAAGGCTCACATTCACCTGTCACAGAAGAGTCCTCTCGTGCCGTAGATAGCGGGATCGAAGAAAAGACCCTGACTATGATCCCCGGATTAAAAGTGGAGGAAGCCCTCAAAAGGATCAATCACAACATCCCTCTCTATCTTAAGCTTCTGCAGAAATTTGCCGTGAACTACCGGAATTTCGCAGCCGAGCTAAAGAAAAAACTGGAAGCAGGAGCGTGGGAGGAAGCCGAAAAAATGGTTCATACCCTCAAAGGTGTCTCCGGCAACATAGGCGCTTCCGACATACACCGTTATATCGTCTTACTTGATAAAAAACTCAGGAACCACGAAAACATCGATACCTCGATCGTCAGCGAAGAACTTAACAAGTTGTTCAATCCCCTCATAGACGCCATCGGGAATCTCACCCCCTCAACAGGTCAGAAAAAGAAAAATGACGACATTGCTGTAAATCTGTCCCACTTGAGGGATGTGCTGGAAGAGTTGATGGGATACCTGGAAGAAGGGGATTTTGTGGCCGTTGACAAGTCAAAAGTTCTGGAAAATTTTTCAGTAAAAAAAGAATGGAAAGACCTCCTTAACGAAATACGTCGCGACATTGTGCAGTATGATTTCGATGCTGCCATGAGAAATACGGATATCCTTCTTGAAATGATCAATTCCCAGTAATATGGATGCACGAGACACATCTTTCAGGATCCTCATCGTGGATGATTCCACAGAGAACATTGACATACTTACGGCTTCCCTCAGCAACTACCGGAAGATGATCGCCCTGAACGGAGAGCGGGCTTTGAAGCTGGCCTTCGGCAAACATCCGCCGGACCTTATCCTCCTGGACATTAATATGCCGGGGATGGACGGCTATGAGGTGTGCCACATCCTAAAGACCCACGAAGAGACACGCGAGATCCCTGTCATTTTTCTCACTGCCAACACCAATAGCGAAAGCATCATCAAAGGCTTTGAAATGGGAGCCTCCGATTATATTACCAAACCCTTCAACACGGGCGAGCTTTTGGCCCGCGTCAAAACACAACTGGCCCTGAAAAAAAGCAAAGATGATATCGCCCGTCTCCTCACGAATATCGAGAAAAAAAACAGACTGATCACCTCCAGCATAGAGTATGCCAAGACCATACAACAAGCCTTGCTACCAGCCCGGGAAAGCATCACCCGCATCTTCCCCGATCATTTCATCCTGTACCAACCCAAAGACATTGTCAGCGGCGACTTTTACTGGGGAAAAGAGTGTGATGACAGTATCTTATTGGCAGCAGTGGATTGCACAGGCCACGGGGTACCTGGCGCCTTCATGAGCATTCTGGGTATGTCCCTCTTAAAAGAGACCTCCTCTTTCGACAACTCCCTCACCCCGGCAGAAATACTCGACATCCTCCGGGAGAAAGTAAAACATGCCTTACAACAGAATGAAAATATGGATACCAACAAAGATGGTATGGATATGGCTCTTTGCAAACTGGACCCCTCCCTCAAACATTTGCAATATGCCGGAGCATACAATCCCCTCTATCTGATCAGCAACGGAGAGTTGAAAGAATACAAGGCCGACCGGCAACCCGTAGCTATACATTACCGGGAGAAACCTTTCACCAACCACAACATTGATTTACAGCCCGGAGATTGTTTCTATATTTTCTCAGACGGTTTCGCGGATCAGATGGGCGGAGAGCAAGAAAAAAAGATCATGTCGGGCAAGTTCAAACAATGGCTCATGGATACTCACACCCTTCCTATGGAGCAACAGAAAGAAGCTCTTATGGATCGTTTCAACAGTTGGAAAGGCAATACCGAACAAACGGATGACATCCTCGTCATAGGCGTACGCGTCTGAAATTCACCGTACGATCATCCGGTCAAAACCTTTCGTGTACAGTGTACGGAAGTTCCCCTGATCGTCCGAATAGACAAAATAAGCGTCCAGGTCGTCACGGGCTTCGACAAAAGCTTTGCTTTTTTCCAGTCCCATCACCATGAAAGCGGTGGCATAGCCGTCGGCCAGGATACATTCGTCGGTCAGGACCGTCACGCTCAGCAGCCGGTTGCGGGCCGGATAGCCCGTATGGGGATCGATCTCATGGCCGTATTTCACCCCGTTCTTCTCATAGAATTTCCGGTAGTTGCCCGACGTGGCCAGGGCTTTGTCATGCAGTTTCAGCACCACCTGCAGGTTCTCGCCGGGGATGTTATTGTTGTCTACGGGTTTGTCCACACCTATCTTCCAGGGGTCGCCCGGGCTTTTGCGTCCTTTTGCTTTCAGTTCCCCTCCGATCTCGACCAGGTAGCTGCGTATCCCTTTTTTTTCCAGATATGCACCCACCACATCCACCGAATAACCCTGAGCGATAGCATTCACATCCAGGCGGATCCGGGGATCGCTCTTGATGACCCTGTCACCTACCAGTTTCACTTTCTCCATCCCTACGAACTGCCACAGTGAGTCGATGATAGCGCTGTCCACCGGCTCGGGGCCCTCCGGACCAAACCCCCAGGCATCCACCAGGGGACCCACCGTAATATCAAAAGCTCCGTTCGTCTCCCGCCAGATCCTTTCCGAGGCACGGTAACACACATTGAAAAAGGTATCCGTGCGCACCGTGGGATCGTTGCGGTTGATACGTGAGATCACCGACGCCGGTACATAGGAGGAGAGGGAGAGGTCGAAACGGTGCAGCAGCGAGTCGATCTCCTCCTTCGTCACAGGGGGGCGGCCTTTCAGGAGAAGACGCAGCGGCTGCTTCAGGACAATATGATAGGTGGTACCCTGGGTAAATCCGTCCACTGCCATGAAAGCAGCCTGGCGGTATCTGAAACTAAGGAATACGGCAGAAAAGATCAGGGCCAGCAGGGCCAGGGAAAAGATCAGTCGTCTCATCCTCCAAAGTCGTCATAGGCGATCATCTCATCCGGCACACCCAGATCGTACAGCATCTTCAGCACGGCATCGATCATCATGGGCGGCCCGCACAGGTAATATTCGATCTCCTCGGGCTCTTCGTGCTTACTTAGGTAGTTATCGTACACCACCTGGTGTATGAAGCCCACATCGCCGGTCCAGTTATCTTCCGGCTTGGGCTCGGAGAGCGCGATGGTGAACTTGAAGTTATCGAAATTTTTCTCGATATCCCTGAAATGATCCTCGTAAAAGATCTCCCGTTTGGAGCGGGCGCCATACCAGAAGGTCACCTTGCGTTTGGTCTTCTCGGTATGGAACAGATGGAAGATATGTGAGCGCATGGGTGCCATGCCGGCACCGCCGCCGATGTACATCATCTCGCGGTCGGTATCCTTGATGAAGAACTCCCCGTAAGGTCCCGACACCATCACCTTGTCACCGGGTTTGCGGGAGAAGATGTAGGAAGAGCAGATCCCGGGATTGACCTTCATGAAAGCTCCCTTGGAACGGTCCCACGGCGGGGTGGCGATACGCACGTTGAGCATGATGATATCTCCCTCGGCCGGATGGTTGGCCATGGAATATGCACGGAAAGTCTCTTCGTCGTTGACCATCTTCAGGTCCCACATTTTGTATTTGTCCCACTCGTCGCGGTACTCCTCTTCCACATCGATATCCTTGAACTCGACCGTGATGCGTGGCACATCGATCTGTACATAACCGCCTGCCTTGAAGTTAAGATGCTCGCCTTCGGGCAGGGCCAGCTTGAACTCTTTGATGAACGTGGCCACATTATGGTTGGAGATCACCTCACACTCCATTTTCTTGACACCCAGCACTGCTTCGGGCACATGGATGGAGAGGTCTTCCTTGACCTTCACCTGACAGGCCAGACGCCAGTGTTGCTGCTGTTCCTTGCGGGTGAAGAAGCCTGTCTCCGTAGGCAGGATCTCTCCCCCGCCCTCGAGCACCTGCACCTTGCACATACCGCAGGTACCCTGGCCACCGCAGGCCGATGGCAGGAAGATATTGTTGGCAGCCAGCGTCGAGAGCAACGACGTGCCGGGTTGCACCGTCAGCTCTTTCTCATCATTGATGGTGATCTTTACCTCTCCCTGGGGCGTCAGTTTCTTCCGGGCATACAGAAGAAGGATCACCAGCAGAAGAATGACCACCAGGAATACAATGACGGATGTGAGGACTACCAGGAGCGTATTCGATAAGAAGATCATTACGAAAAGATTTAATTAAAGTTTAATTCCCATGAAACTCATGAAAGCGATGCCCATGAGGCCGGTGATGATAAAGGTGATCCCCAGCCCCCGCAAGGGTTTGGGCACATCGGAGTACCGGATCTTTTCCCGTATGGCCGCCATGCCGATGATGGCCAGCAGCCAGCCTATGCCGGAACCCAGACCGAAGGCTGTGGCCTCGGCCACGCTCTGATAGTCACGCTCCTGCATGAAGAGCGATCCCCCGAGGATGGCACAGTTGACGGCGATCAGCGGCAGGAAGATCCCCAGCGAGTTGTACAGGGCCGGCGTATATTTCTCTACGATCATCTCCACCAGCTGCACCATGGAAGCGATGACAGCAATGAACATGATGAACGAGAGAAAGCTCAGGTCCACATCGGCGAACTGAGGACCCAGCCAGCTGAGGGCCCCTGCTTTCAGCAGATAGTTCTGTAACAGGTAATCCACAGGCACCGTGATCGTCAGCACAAAGGTCACGGCCAGACCCAGCCCCATGGAGGTCTTGACGGTCTTCGAGACAGCCAGATATGAACACATGCCCAGAAAATAGGCAAAGATCATATTGTCTATGAAGATCGACTTAACGAATATGTCAAAAAGATGTTCCATATCTGTAAAGGTTATTTTTCTTCGATCAGTTCACGGTTCTTGCTGCGCTGCACCCAGATGATAATGCCGATGGTGATCAGGGCCATGGGCGGCAGGATCATCAGGCCGTTGTTCTCATAGCCGGTCTTGTACAGTCCGATCTTCTCCAGGACGGGATAGCCGAAAAGGGTGCCCGAGCCGAGCAGCTCGCGGAAGAAAGCCACGATGATCAGGATCAGGCCGTACCCCGAAGCATTCCCTATGGCATCCAGGAAGGAGGGCCAGGGTTTGTTGGCCATGGCAAATGCTTCCAGACGCCCCATGATGATACAGTTGGTAATGATCAGCCCCACAAAGACGGAGAGTTGTTTGCTCACGTCATAGGCAAAAGCCTTGAGCACCTGGTCGACAAGGATGACCATCGAGGCAATGACCACCAACTGGACGATGATACGTATCCGCGGCGGGATGCTCTTGCGCAGCAGGGAGATCACCACATTGGCTACCACCAGCACCGCCATCACGGAGAGCGTCATGACGATGGCGGGCTCCAGCTTGACCGTGATGGCCAGCGCCGAACAGATCCCCAGCACCTGCACCGTAATGGGGTTGTTGGTGTTCAGCGGATCGGTGATCAGCCTGAGGTTCTTGGATGAAAAAAGCGGTTCTTTCTCACTCATCTTACAAAAAATTATTTTTGTTCCTGTTGTTTCTTGAAATAAGCAATATACCCGGAGAGGCAATCCTTTATGGTGGCCTCCAGACCTTTACTGGTGAGGGTCCCTCCCGAGATAGCATCCACCGCATGGGGATCGCCGGGGGCCGCCCCTCCTTTCCGGATCAGTATCGAAGTGAAGTTTCCCTGGTCGTCAAAGATCTTCTTCCCGTCGAACTGTTTCTGGAAAGCCCGTGTGGCGATCTCAGCCCCCAGCCCGGGCGTCTCCTTGTCATGGTTGAACGTGGCTCCGAAAATGGTGTTGTAATCGTCATTGAAGGAGATGTATCCATAAACGGGCCCCCACAAGCCTTTCCCGCGTACGGGAACGATCACTTTGGAAGAACCGTCATCCAGGGTGCTGACATAGACGGGGAAATTTCTCTCATCAAGGGGCTTGCGTATCTCTGCAGCCATATCCACACCGAAGGCATCCACGCCTTCCACCTTGTCGCCTTTGGCATTCACCACAAAACTGCTGGTGATATATTTATCATACATCTTCTCAGCATCCTTGCGTGAGGCCTCGATGTTGATGGAAGCCAGGATGCTCTGTTTCTTTTCGATCTCCACATTACGTTGCTGCAAAGGTTGCAGGAGCATGGCAGCGGCTGAGAGCAGCACGGCCACAACGACGATCAGAACGGTGGAGAAGACGAAAATATACCTGTTACTAAAGTCTCTCATGATGGTAATTATTGGGCGGTTACTTTAGCTCTTTTTAACCTTCGTTTGATATTGGCTTCAATGACATAGTGGTCGATGAGGGGGGCGAAGACGTTCATCAGGAGGATGGCCAGCATGACCCCCTCGGGATAGGCCGGATTGAGCACACGTATAAGGATGGCCAGCAGTCCCGCCAGGAAGCCGTAGATCCATTTCCCCGTCTCCGTCTGTGCAGCCGTCACCGGGTCGGTGGCCATAAAGACCATCCCGAAAGCGAAACCTCCGAGCAGGAGATGTTCCCAGGCCGGCACCTCCATGTAGGGGTTAACGGCGAACAAATTGAGTATCAAGCCCATCACCAGACCTCCGGCGAAAGCCGACACCATGATCTTCCAACTGCCTATGCCGGTGTAGATCAGGAAGAGGGCTCCGAGCAGGATGGCCAGGGTGGAGGTCTCCCCCACCGATCCGGGGATGGTCCCGAGGAACATCTGCATCGCCGAGGGCAGGTGTTCGATCTTGCCGGCGGCGGCCTCGGCCAGAGGCGTGGCACCGGAGAAGCCGTCGACGGCCTGCAGACCGTGTTTCAGGCCGGCCACCCATACCTGATCGCCCGACATCCAGGCCGGATAGGAAAAGAAGAGGAAAGCACGGGCAGTCAACGCGGGGTTGAGGATGTTCATCCCCGTGCCGCCGAAGACCTCCTTACCGATGATCACGGCAAAAGCCACGGCCAGCGCCAGCATCCACAAAGGGATATCCACGGGGACGATCAGCGGGATGAGGAAACCGGTCACCAGAAAACCTTCGTTCACCTCATGCCCCCGCAACTGGGCGAACATGAACTCTATACCCAGCCCCACCACATAACTGACCACCAGCAGGGGCAGATACTTCCACAGCCCAAAGAGGAAAGTACTCCAGAATCCGGGCTCCTCCCCTGCGGCCAGGAAATGCTGATAACCGATGTTCCAGATGCCGAACAGCGTGGCCGGCACCAAAGCAAAGACTACGATGATCATGGCCCGCTTCATATCCATGGCATCACGGATATGAGAGCCCTGGGTAGTCACCTTGTCCGGCACGAACATCAGCGTCTCAAAAGCCTCAAAAGTGGAGTGGAACATCTCAAACCGGCCTCCTTTTTCGAAGCTGGGTTTGATCTTATCGAGAAAATTTCTTAAAGCTTTCATGTATGGAATGGTCTTTATTCCCGTTTAAACGATTATCCGAGTTCTTTGATCAGCACATTGATACCATTTCTCAGAATGGACTGCATCTCGGTCTTGGAAGGATCGATCACCTCACACAGGGCGATATCCTCTTCGACCACTTCATAGATACCCAGGTTCTCCATCTGGTCGATATCCCCTATGATCGTTGCTTTGAGCAGTTGCATGACCAGGATATCCATGGGCAGCACCCGCTCATACAGACCTGAAAACACCAGGGCCCGGTGTCCGCCATGCAGATTGGTATCAAGACGGTATTTTTTCTTTGGTGTCAGCCAGGAGAAAAAAGAACGGGAAAAGGAGAACTTACCGAAACCGGGCATCAGCCAGCCAAAGAACTCACTGTAATGTCCTTCGGGGATCACCGTCACCAGCGAGTCGTAGAACCCCAGGTAACCCGTTTTTGCGATCTTCGTGCCTGTGAGCACGTTGCCACTGATGAAGCGCAGGTCTCCCTCTTTCACATTTTCCTCCACCAGGGGAGCTATGGAGGCTCCCACACGGGTCCGGTAATATTGCGGCTCTTTTACCTCACTGCCGGCCACCGCCACTATACGCTGCGGATCGTAAATACCCTCTTCAAAAAGACGGCCGATGATCAGCACATCCTGGGGGTTAACCACCCAGACCACATCTCCTTTGTTGATGGGATCGGTATGGTGGATCTGCACCCCCACATTGCCGGCAGGATGGGGTCCCTTGAAGTAGTGGATCTCAACATTCTGCAGAGCCGAGACAAAAGCACTGTCCGACCGTTCGGGATGCACACCCAGATGCACTTTCCCTCCGGAGAGCATGGACAAGGCATTGACCCCTGTCTGGAAAACTTTTTCCTCTCCTTTTAAAATAAAAGCATAGTCGGGCGCCAGGGGTGAGGTGTCGAACAGGGAGATAAAAACAGCCTTCGGCGTATCTTCCGGATCAGCTACGTGGTCGAAAGGACGCTGACGGATGAAAGGCCATACCCCGCTTTTCAGCAGCTCCTCAACGATCTCTTCCCGCTTCATCGAGAGGGGATCGCTCTTCCGGAAGGTGAGATGATCCTGCTTACCGTCGGGGATGACGATCACCTCCAGGATACGTCGCCGCTCCCCCCGGAAGATCGTTTTCACCTGCCCGCTCACAGGAGAGGTAAAAAGGATCTCCGGCCGGTATTTATCAAAAAACAACGGAGAACCGGCCTTTATCTCATCCCCCTCATGGACCGTTAATTTGGGAACCAGTGTGTGAAAATCAGGTGGTTTTAGTGCAAAAGATCCGGGCTCAGAAGCCCGGCCCACTTTTTTCTCTGCCTCTCCCTGAAGACGGATGTCAAGCCCCCTCTTCAGTTTGATCACCTTGTCCATAGGAACATTATTTTGTTATGATACAAACAAAAATAATTATTTTTCTTTTGTTTACATTGTTTCACAAATTAATTTTCATCATTTTATCAACCTATATTCATATTTTAATGTCTTTCAAGATAATAAGGGAGTAAAAAATTTGATTCGGCAGATTTATTACTTTTGTAGCATGTTTAACAGAACCTTTCTTATATTTTTCCTGCTGTGTTTGCCGGCAGTCCGGGCACACAGCCAGTCCTTAAGAGAAGCGAATATCCTGGAAGACCGGATCTATTCGGAAACGATCCATACGGTAGAACTGTACAGGACAGGATGGCGTCTCTCAGATCCCGTCCTGCAAAAGGGGGAAGTCAACACCCTGACCCTGGGCTTCGACGATCTCTCCGACACGCCGGAGAACTATTCATACACTTTTATCCATTGTGATGCCACCTGGAAACCGGATGACCTGTTGCCGGAAGATTACCTGGACGGCTATACGGAAAACGATATCCGCGACTATGAGAGTTCGATCAATACGACGGTGCCTTTTGTTCATTACAAGCTCATTATCCCCAATGAAGACGTCCGCTTCCGGGTGACGGGGAATTACATTCTTGAGGTTTACAAAGACAATGATGCCGACCGGCCGGCTTTCACGGCCCGTTTCATGATCCATTCGGCAAACGTACATATAACCGGCAAGGTGGTCCGCACGACAGGTCCGGACCGCCCCCGCAACCAGCAGCTGACCTTTGCTGTGGACTATGGCGGGCTGCCGGTGCGCTCTCCTGCCGACGAGCTTTATGTGGTGGTGCGGCAGAACGGGCGGTGGGACAATGCCCTGAAGGGGGTGCGTCCTTCGGAGAACGGCAACGGCCGCCTCGTTTTCGGAATCCCTGCCGGCGTGATCTTCCCCGGCGGCAACGAGTACCGCAACCTCGATATCAAAAGCGTCCGCTACCAGAGCCCCGGGATCGTCAAGATCGATTATAACCCTCCTTATTATAATGTCATCCTGGAACCGGCAAAGATACGCAGCCTGCAACCTTACCTCACACAGAAAGATCTCAACGGCCGTTTTTACATTGAGAACTCACGGGGTTCCACGGCCGATACCGACGCCGACTATTTCAATGTTTTCTTCACCCTGCCGGCCAATTTCCCTTTCGATGGCAATGTATATATCTTCGGGGCCCTCTCACAGTGGAACTACGGCAAAAGGAACCGCATGATGTACAATGAGAAGAAACATCAGTACGAGGCGGCGATGATGCTCAAGCAGGGCATGTACAACTATCTCTATGCCGTAAAAAACCCCGACGCCCCAGCCGGCGATATCACCCGCATCGAGGGTAGCCACTGGGAAACTGAGAACGCCTACCACATCCTCGTTTACTACCGCGAGCCGGGCGAAAGATACGACCGGCTCGTGGGAGTAAAAACGATCAACAGTGTTGAAGTTAAATAGTTCAGAGTTCAGAGTTCAAAGTTCAAAGTTGCACGTCACAGCATCATGACTTCCGGCCAACTTTTCAACTCATCAACTCATCAACTTATCAACCCTTTCAGACATCATATTTCAAACTTGATCCCTTGCGCTAAAGGCAACTCGGTGCCGAAGTTGATGGTGTTGGTCTGGCGCCGCATATAGGCTTTCCAGGCATCGGATCCCGATTCGCGGCCTCCGCCCGTATCTTTCTCGCCGCCGAAAGCACCGCCGATCTCTGCTCCCGAGGTGCCTATGTTGACGTTGGCAATGCCGCAGTCGGAGCCACGGGCCGAGAGGAACTCTTCGGCCTCCCGCATATTCAGTGTAAAGATGGCCGAGGAGAGACCCTGCGGCACATCGTTGTGCAGAGCAATGGCCTCATCGAGGGTCTTATATTTTATAAGGTATAACAGCGGAGCGAAAGTCTCCTCCTGCACGATCCTGTAATGGTTCTCCACTTCGGCAATGGCCGGATTGACATAGAGACCCGAAGGATACTGCGGTCCCTCCATCACTTCGCCACCGGTAATGACTTTGCCTCCTTCTTTCTTCACCTCCTCCTGGGCACCGGTAAAAAGATCCACGGCAAACTTGTCGATCAGCGGTCCCACCAGGGTTTTCTCATCCAGCGGGTTACCTATTTTCGTGGCCACCTGCCGGTAAGCATTGAGCAGACGGTTTTTCACATCGTCGTACACCGACTCCTGGATGATCAGGCGGCGTGTGGTGGTGCAGCGTTGACCGGCCGTGCCTACGGCTCCGAAGACGATGGCCGGAATAGCCATGTCGATGTCGGCATGTTGCGAGATGATGATGGCATTGTTGCCCCCCAGCTCGGCGATCACACGCCCCAGCCGTGCCGAGACGATCTTACTGACATGCTTGCCTACGGCCGTGGAGCCGGTGACCGAGATCAGAGGCACCCTTTTGTCGTTCAGAAAATTGTCCCCCATGGCCGACGAGCGGGCCACCACCAGGTTAAAGACCCCTTCGGGGACATTGTTCTTCTTCAATACCGACGCAATGATATTCTGCGTGGCGATGGCGGTCAGAGGTGTCTTGGAACTGGGTTTCCAGACCACCACATCGCCGGCTACGGCAGCGATCATCGCATTCCAGGCCCACACGGCCACGGGGAAGTTGAACGAAGTGATCAGCCCCACGATCCCCAGCGGATGGTACTGGTCGTACATCCTGTGTTTGGGTCTTTCCGACTGCATGGTGAAACCGTAGAGCTGCCGGGACTGTCCCACGGCAAAATCACAGATATCGATCATCTCCTGCACTTCTCCCAGGCCCTCCTGATAGATCTTGCCCATTTCGAGGGTCACCAGCTTGCCCAGGTCTTCCTTGTACTCACGCAGGGCCAGACCTATCTGCCGGACCACCTCCCCGCGTTTGGGGGCCGGGATGAGCCGCCACTCTTTAAAAGCCTCCTGCGCCCGCAGGATCACCTTCTCATAATCCTCTTTGGTGGCATTCTTCACCCGGGCGATAACGCTCCCGTCGATGGGGGTCACCGATTCGGTCTCGGGCCCTTCCGTGTCATACCATACCGTTCCTGAAGTAACTCCCGGGTTAATATCCCTGATCCCCAGCCGTTCCAGGGTTTGCTCAATACCATAATTTGTTAGATCCATATCCAATGTGCTTTTAGGTTAAAAATAATTTCTAAAAATATAATCTTCTTTTGGAAAAGTTTATGATACGGAACATAATTTATGTCATTTTTAATGAATAAATATGCAATATTTTTGTAGTTTTAAGTCAAACCATAAAACCGCGAATCATGCCAAAAGGAATTTACACCGTACCGAGGCCTCAGAATGAGCCCGTTTTAAGTTATGCTCCGGGCACTCCGGAGCGCAAAGCCATGGAAGAAGCCATCCGTGAAGTCTACAGTCATGAGCTGGATATCCCCATGGTCATCGGCGGCAAAGAGATCCGTACGGACAAGAAAGTTGCGATCACCGCCCCTCATGATCACTCCAAAGTGCTGGGATATTACTACCAGGGGGGTGAGGAAGAGGTGAAGATGGCCATCGAAGCTGCCCTGAAAGCCCGCCGGGAATGGGCTTCCATGATCTGGGAACACCGGGCCTCCATCTTTCTGAAGATGGGAGATCTCGTCGCCGGCCCGTACCGTTACAAGCTCAACGCAGCCACCATGATCGGGCAGTCGAAGAACGTTTTCCAGGCAGAGATCGATTCGGCCTGTGAACTGGCCGACTTCTACAGGTTCAACACCCATTACATGACACAGATCTATGCAGATCAGCCTTCGTCGGCACCCAACACCTGGAACCGCATGGAGTACCGTCCGCTGGAAGGTTTTGTCTTCGCCCTGACGCCTTTCAATTTCACATCCATCGCCGGCAACCTGCCCACAGCTCCGGCGCTGATGGGGAACGTAGCTGTCTGGAAACCTTCCAAGACAGCCATCTATTCCGCCCATGTGCTGATGGAGATCTACCGCGAGGCCGGTCTCCCCGACGGGGTGATCAATCTGGTCTTTGCCTCCGGCCCCACAGCCGCCAAAGTGGTGCTCACCCACCCCGACTTCGCCGGATTCCACTTCACCGGTTCCACCGCCGTTTTCCAGAGCATCTGGAAAATGATCGGGAACAACATCAAGACCTACAAGACCTACCCCCGCATCGTCGGAGAGACGGGAGGGAAAGATTACATCATGGTGCATCCTTCGGCCAACAGGAAGGCCGTGATCACCGCCATGGTACGCGGGGCCTTCGAATACCAGGGGCAGAAATGCTCGGCAGCCTCCCGGGCCTACATCCCCCGCAGCATGTGGAACGACATGAAAGAGGAGCTCATTACCACGGTGAAAGAGCTGAAGATGGGGCCACCCGAAGACTTCAGCAACTTCATCAATGCCGTCATCGACGAGGCCTCCTTCGACAAGATCACGGGATTCATTGAAAAAGCCGCCCAGGACAAGGAGACGGAGATCGTCGTGGGCGGCGGCTTCGACAAATCCACGGGATATTATATCGAACCCACCATCATCCGCACCGACGACCCCCATTATGTCACCATGGAAGAGGAGCTCTTCGGTCCCGTACTGACCGTATTCGTTTATGATGATGACAAGTATGAGGAGACCCTCGACCTGCTCGACGGCACAAGCATCTACGGCCTCACCGGCGCCATCTTTGCCGAAGACCGCTATGCCATCGAGAAAGCCACCGAACGGCTCACCTACACCGCCGGCAACTTCTATATCAACGATAAGCCTACCGGCGCCGTGGTGGGACAGCAGCCTTTCGGAGGGGCCCGCGGGTCCGGCACCAACGATAAAGCAGGATCTGTCCTCAACCTTATCCGCTGGGTATCCCCCCGCTCGATCAAGGAGAACTTCCTGCCCCCGGAAGATTACCGGTATCCTTTTATGGGATAGCATAAGAACGATATAGCGATAAAGAGATGAAGCGATGAAGAGATAAGGTGATAATGATAAAGAGATAAAGAGATCGCTTACTGCCGGGAAACGGGAAAATAGCTTTAACCCAAAATCAGCAATAGAAAATCGCAAGCGCTTTTCATTGCTGATCGATTAAGGATTTCATCGGTTTTGGCTATTCACCAAAACCGTGAACTCCTGGATCGGGGTTAACCCCAGC
>JALVJE010000054.1 GCA_027028505.1 Bacteroidales bacterium | reverse complement strand
CCGGAGGATGTGCGGAGGTTGCTGGAGGACTATGTGCTGGGTACCGAGGGGGCCCTGCGCTACCGTCAGCTCGACCTGTCTGACAGATTGGCGGTCATCCGGGAGATCTGGTTCATGTCACTGCGCAAGTACGGCCGCCTGCTGGGAACCGTCGGCTTTGTGCGGAGGCCGGTGTGGTGTGACGGGAAAGCGTACAACAGCTATTACATCCGTTATTTCTCTATCCGCAGCAATCCGGTGAAGAAGGAGCTGAAAAAGGGCCGTGTGAGGATCCGCAAACGGGGCGGACTGATCCGTGAGACGGTGGAGAAGTTCATGAGCGAGGCCGACCGCTACCTGGAAGGGACCGGGGAAACGCCCACGGTGCTTTATGCCTATATCGAGGAGGAGAATGTGGCTTCCATGCAGATGAGCGGGCGGATGGGTTACCGTACGGTCCGGCAGATGGACCATACCTGGTTCAGCCGTTCCCGGCCGGTGGCCCGGCCCGGTGTGCAGCGTGCCGGGGAGGGAATGCGGGAGGCGGTCAGGGAGCGTCTGCGGGAGTTTTACAGCTCATATACCCTGTTCCATGAGGAGGGCCTTTTCGAAGGGGGTGGTTATTATGTTTTCCGGGATGAGGAAGGCCGGATCCGTGCCGGCGTGCAGACCCGGCCAGTGCACTGGCAGATCGTGGAGATGCCCGGTCTGGTCGGTCTCTTTTTCCGGAAGATCATGCCCCGTCTGCCGGTACTGCGGCATTACTATGACGGCGGTACCTTCCGTTTCCTGTCGCTGGAGACCCTCTTCTTCGATAAAGGCTTTGAAGAGAAGATCCTCCCGCTGGTGGAAACGGCCCTCCAGGAGACGGGTCTTTCCCTGGCTATCCTGTGGCATGACAAGGACAGCCCGCTGCGTAAGGCGGTGAGGTCGCTGCGGGGCAAAGGCTTTTTCGGCCGCATAGCCGGGGCACAGCCGGCGGACGTCAGGATGCGTTTTCTGAACATGTCTGCGGAAGAGGAGAAGATCTTCGTGGAAAAACCGGCGTATGTGGCGGCTTTTGATGTGACATGAAAACGAAATGACAGGAATAAGGAGTGTGGAGTTTGGAGTGTGGAGTCCCGCAACTCTTGGGATCTTTGATCCCGTAGAGTTGCGAGGATGCTCGCAAATCAGAGATTTGCGGCATGTGGAGGTTGGAGTTAAAAGTTAAAAGTGAGCTAAAGTCAAAAGTTTAAGCTCCCCCCCCTGCACCTTGTACCCAGCACCCTATAAATAGAATCACTTTTGCCTTTTTACTTTTGCCTTTTTCTGCGTCCTCTGCGCACTGCTCTGTGACCTCTGCGTGAACCCAATCAAAAATCAGCAATCAAAATTTAGTATTCAACATTCGGTGTTCGATATTCAGTGTTCGACATTCATCGATCCTTCCCTGCCTGCAGGCAGGCATTTTTCCATCATTTCCTTTTTGGGAACTAAGGAGGTGTGTGGGCAACCAAGAAGAGGGCGGGATGGTGAACTTTTGTATCTTTGCACGCTTTACAACCATATATTGATCTGATCTGATGACGGAGCAGCAAGAGAAAGAGATCTTTTTTCATACCGGCATGGCCAAGACCGGTACCACCTTTTTGCAGTACAGGGTGTTCCCGAAGTTTGAGGGGGTGTATTACATCCAACGTACCCGGTACCAGCGGGCCATCCGGATCATCCGGAAGAGCAGCCATCCCCGCATTTTCCTCTCCAATGAGTTCGATATTCAGTTCGAGCGGGAGATGAAGAAGTTCTCGGCTGTCTTCCCGCAGACCCGCACGCTGGTCGTTTTCCGCCGCCAGGACGGGTACATTGCCTCCCAGTTCCGTCGCTTTGTCAAAAACGGCTTCCGCGGATCGTTCCGTGATTTTTTCGATCTGGAGGAGGACCGGGGATTCTTCAAAAAGAAAGACCTGGAGTTCATGCGTTACATCCGCATTCTGGAGGAGAGCTACCGCCTGAAACCTTTTGTTTTCTTTTACGAGGATATGCGTGACGACCCGGAGCGTTTCATCCTGGATATGGCCTCCCTCATGAGGGTGCGCATCGACATGCGCCGGGTGAACCTGAAGCGCAAGCACTCATCCTACAACGAGAAGCAGCTGCGGGCGGTGCAGTACGTGGGGAGATTCGTCGATCTGAAGGAAAAGACCTCCTGCCGCAACCGGGTGGCCCGTTTTTTCTGCCGTCTACCGCAGAACCTGGTGCGTTACCCCACCCTCTGGATCGGCGGCCTGCTCCCCGCAAGCTTATACAGCCAGGAACCTCTCATCCCTCCGGGAGAGCTGGAGAAGATCCGGGAGTACTACAAGGATGACTGGCAGGCCTGTCATGAATATGCCAGGAAGGTAAGGGAGGAAGTGTGGACGGTTTGAGGTTTGAAGTTTGATGCTCGCTGCGCGAGCGTTTGAGGTTTGAATTGTTCCAGGTGCCGCAACTCTTGGGATCTATGATCCCAGTAGAGTTGCGAGCATGCTCGAAAAAAGTTTACTTTTTTCGGCATTTCAGGTTCCAGGTTGGTCATAGATCATCATTCGTCGTTCGACATTCGACATTCATCATTCCTCCTTCTCTTCCGGCAGGTCTCCCAGTTCCGGCAGGATCTTTTTGGCCTCTTCTTCGGTGAGGCTTTCCACGCTGCGCAGTTTTCTTTCTATGGCGCGTGTGCGGGTGCCTACCACATCATCCAGCTGGTTCATGCCGGTCTGGATGTTCTTGCGGGCCTTCTGCAGTATGCCTCCGAATTTTCCGAACTCCTCCTTCACAGCGCCGAGGATCTTCCACACCTCGCTGCTGCGGCGTTGTATGGCCAGGGTGCGGAAGCCCATCTGCAGGCTGTTGAGGATGGCTGCCAGGGTCGTCGGGCCGGTGACGATCACCTTGTATTTCCTTTGCAGCTCTTCGAGAAGAGCCGCTTTGCGCACCACCTCGGCATAGATCCCCTCGAAGGGCAGGAACATGATGCCGAAGTCGGTGGTGTTGGGTGGGTCGAGGTACTTGTCGCGTATGTCGCCTGCCATCTTCTTGATGGTGTTGTCCAGCTCTTTCTGGGCTGCCAGGATCCTTTCCTGGTTGCCCGCCTCATAGGCATCCTGCAGGTGTTCGTAGATATCCTTGGGGAACTTGGCGTCCACCGGCAGCCACACATGTTTTCCCGGCTCTTCCCGTCCCGGCAGCTTGATGGCGAACTCCACCGTCTCGCGGCTGTCGGCCCTGGTCTGTACGTTGGCTTCGTACTGGTCCGGTGCCAGGATCTGTTCCAGTAGCATGGAGAGCTGCACCTCACCTATGCCGCCACGTATCTTCACGTTGCTCAACACCTTCTTCAGTCCTCCCACATCTTCGGCCAGGGTACGCATCTCGCCCAGACCTTTCTGCACCTCCTGCAGTTGTTTGCCCACCGTCTCGAACGACTGGCTCAGCCGCTCGTTCAGCGTTTTCTGCAGCTTCTCATCCACCGTGCGTCGCATCTCTTCCAGCTGGGTGGTATTATCCTTGCGGATGTTCTCCAGGTCTTTTTCCACCGACTCTTTCAGGTTTTTGATGTTTTCCGTGGTGAGTTTGTTCAGGTCTGTCTGCTGACGGGAGAAGTCGCTCAGATGGTCCCGCAGCAGCTTGCCCAGCTCCTGAGTTTTTTCGGAAAACTGCTTGTTGAACTTCTCCAGGGAGGTGGCCAGCTCTTCCCGGTTCTCTTTGGCTGTTTCGGCCGCTTCCTTGCGGTTGCGTTCAAACTCGTCGCTGAGGGAGCGCTGGGAGGTCTCCAGCAGGGTCTTGATGGAGATCATCATCTCCTTCAGCTCCCGCAGGTCATCACTCAGATCATGGCCGGACTTACGAAGAAGAACTACGGCAATGTTGATCAGGATCAGTACCCCGATGATGATGAGCAGGGTTTCGGTCATGGCGGATCGGTATTAAAAGTGTTTCGGAAATCTCCGTGAATTTATTTCAAAAATCCTGAAAAAACCAGAAGAAGTTGCGGAAAGTTTTGCACAGCTGGCCGGAATTACCGGGGCAGAGGCGCTTTTATCTCCTCAAAACGGATATTTTCCTTTGCAAGCCGGGACCGGGTGTTTTGCAGGAATGCTTTCATTTTGTTCACGGAATAGAGATCCATGTCGGGGAAATGATCCTTTTCGTACCGGGCGCAGGGCAGGATAGCGAAATGCCATTTCCCTCCCTCCATGTGTTTCCATACCCAGGTAAGATAAAAGCCCTGCCCGGCGATGCGGGTGGTGTCATTCGCTTTGACAAGGGTTATTTGGGCCATGGCGCCCCCGTCACGTGGCGGCTTGCGCTGGTTGGAGAGGAAATTGCCCAGCGACCAGACCACCAGCCGCTCTTTGCGGAGGCTGTCGCCGGGTTGGTACTCCATGGGCTGCACCACATGGGGGTGGCTGCCGATGATGATGTCCACACCGCGGGAGAAGAGGAAGGCTGCTGTCTTTTTCTGGGTACTGTTGGGGAGCAGCTGGTACTGCTCGCCCCAGTGGAGGAAGACGATCAGCTTGTCGAGGCTGTCCTTTTGTGCCTGCAGGATGTCCCGGGCCATGCGGGCCGTGTCGATGCGGTTGACGATGGCCGGGGCGGGCACCGGCAGGCCGTTGGTGCCGTAGGTGTAGTTGAGGATACCGGTACGGAGGCGGCCTTTTTCTATGATCATCAGGTTGTGAAGTTGCCTGTCGGCACTGTCGCGGAAGGTGCCGGTATGACCGATGTCCAGCAGGTCGAGCACTTCGGTGGTGCGCAGGATGCCTTTCTTCCCTCTGTCGCAGGAGTGGTTGTTGGCCGTGACCAGGTAGCCGATGCCGCTTTTCCTGCAGGCGGCGGCCAGGGCGTCGGGGGACGAGAAGCGGGGATATCCCCGATAGGGCCGGCCGGCCAGCGTGGTCTCCAGGTTGGCGACGGCAGCATCGGCCTGCCGGAAGAGGGGGGAGACCTGCTCAAAAACCCCGTCAAAATCGTAATGTCCCGTGGCGGAATCGTATGCCGCTGCGATCTGGGCGTCGTGGCACATGATGTCGCCGATGAACAGCAGTCGCAGCGTGTCCTGGGCGGCAGCAGGGGCGAGGAGGCCGGAGAGGAGCAGGAGAGAGATGAGTATGTGGCGGGAGAAAATGAACATAGGGGCAAATATAATACTTGGCGGAAGAAAAAAGGTGAAAGGAGTTCGCTTCGCTCACGAAATTAAGTAGAAATTTACTCGCTGGCGCTCGTGAAATTAGGCCACTGCGTGGCCGAAATTAAGTAGAAATTAGCTCGCTGGCGCTCGCGAAATTAGGGCACTGCGTAGCCGAAATTAAGTAGAAATTAGCTCACTTCGTTCGCGAAATTAGCCCCGACTGCGTCGGGATGAAATTAAGTAAAAAGGTACTGGTTACTAGTATAGCGTTCTATAAATAGTATTACATATAAATATTTCATATCTTTGTTGAAGTATAACCCCATAAACCTCAACAAAGA
>JALVJE010000053.1 GCA_027028505.1 Bacteroidales bacterium | reverse complement strand
GTCAATGTTGTATTTCCGGTTGTATTCGGTGATCTCTTTTTCCTTGCGGTCGATATAATCTTTCAGTACCTGGATCTTCCGGTATTTCTCCACCATCTCAGGGGTACAGAAACGGATGCTCTTCACATCGATGTATACCGACCGTTTGATGCGTCGTCCCGGCGACTGTTCCATGCCCCGCCAGTTCTTGAACGACTCGCTCACCAGCGCATAGGTGGGGATGGTGACGATCGTCTTGTCCCAGTTCTGCACCTTCACAGTGTACAGGGTGATCTCCTCCACGGTGCCGTCGGCACCCCGTCCCGGCATTTCGATCCAGTCACCGGGCTTGAGCATGTCGTTGGTGGCGATCTGCAGACTGGCCACAAAGCCCAGGATGGTGTCCTTGAAGATCAGCATCAGCACAGCAGCCATGGCACCCAGACCCGTCATCAGCTTCCAGACGGAAGTGTTGAAAAGGATGGCGATAACGAACATCAGTCCGGAGAAATATACCAGGATCTGGACCACCTGAATGTATCCTTTTATGGGCCTGTCTTTGGAGATGGGCAGGGTCAGGTAGAGGGCATGGAGGGCGTTCAGAAAAGCATTGAGGGCCAGCACAGAGACCGCCACGAGATAGAGCCCGAGCATATCCTGCAGGAATTTGAGCAGCCCGGGGTATTCTTTCAGAAAAAAAGGAAAGGCGAGATAAAGGAAAAGGATGGGGACGAGATGACTGAGATATTCAAAGATCCTGTAATGAAGAAGAATGTCATCCCGTTGGGTCTTGGTGCGGGTGATGAACCGCGTGATGGAACTTATGACGACCTTGCGCGTGAGCCAGTAGATCAGCCAGGCAGCAAGAAAAAGGAGTACGAGCCAGATGACGGCATTCAGGATCAGTGCCACATGATCGTTCAGCCCGGCTTTGGCCAGCAGGTCCAGAAAAAAGGATCGGTCCATCGGTTCAATTTTTTACATCCGTTAGCGCACTGCAAAAATAGTTTATTTCCTCCGAATCTTGTGTTTTTATAAAAATCTTCCTAACTTAACCTCACCCTTTTCTGTTTGATATGGCCGGCTCTCCTGCCGGTTGCAAAGAAAGGGTTAAAAACATTATTTGTGAGGAAGAGGGATACAGGGGCATGATCTTATGGTCTTACTAAAAATGTCTTTGTGAAGAATTACTCCAGGGATGTGATCATCAGTGGTATCGTGGAACGCGATAATGAGATTGTCCGGTGGCTCTACCTGCGGGTATACCAGTATCTGGAATCATACATCTCGGCACGTGACGGTACCCCTGTGGATGCCCTGGATGTTTTTCATGAAGGTATGCTGATCCTTTTCGAGAAGATCACGGATCCCTCCTTCCCTGTGCGGCGCAACATCCCGGAATACCTTTTTGGGATATGCCGTTACCTGTGGTACAGGCAGTACCGCCAGAGCAAATATTTTCAGGGGATGCCCGCCGGCGAGATGGATCTGCTCATGCCCCGGCTCAGGAATGATTTCCCCGTTTTCTCCGAACAGCATGAACTGCGCTACATCCTTTATCTGCGGCATCTCCCGGCGCTGGACATGAAATGCCGCCGTCTGCTGGAGATGTCCCTGCAGGAGAGGGATGCCGCGACCATCCGCGACGCACTCTCCTACCGGAACCGTAACTCGGTTTACAGAAAGAAGTTCGGATGTCTCCGTAAACTGGCTTCGCGCATCCGGCAGGACCCGGATTATAAATATCTGTTTTAGTTACAAGTCAACTTCAGAATGAGGCTATATCCGGCCACCTCGCCCCGTTGATCTCTTGGTACCTCCGGCATCCGGCGAAGGGGAAATCCGGTGCGCGCAGGCATGCTTCTGGTAATATATAAACCGGATTATAACGCATCTAATGTATTCTTAATCCCACGCACCCACACCAGGCTCCAAAGGGATAATGATGCTTGCCTGCCGCAGGCAGGGAATATTGGAATTATGTAAGGATGATCGACTAAGGTCGAATGTCGAACAGTCAAAGAGTGGGAAGAGTAGGAAGAGTCAGCGATGAGCGATGAGTTGACGATCATAAAATGACGCGCCGCAGGCGCTAATTTCGCGACCAGCGGGAGCTAATTTCACGAGCGTTAGCGAGTAAATTTCCACTTAATTTCATCCCGACTTATTGGGGCTAATTTCAGCTGAGAGCAGCTTAATAACTCCACACTCCACACTCTAAGTACTCCAAACTTATGTGTAGTCAGGGGGGCGGGCGGCACAAGCTTGATAATGCCTTGTTTTATGGTTGACTTATCACCAGAGGCATGGGTTTGTTGCAGGTGAAGACCCTTTTGACTTGTCATTAGAAAGGCAGATCGTCCTCCGGCGCCGGCCCTTCCGGCGGGGGGGTGAGGTCGTTCGCTGCTCCGTCGGCAAAAGGATCGGGCGGAGGAGGTGTCTGATCCTCTTTACCGGCAGGCTCTATCTTCCAGGCCCGCAGGTTGGTGAAATAGGACACCTTGCCATCTTTCTCCCATTTGTTGCCACTGATGTCGAAAAAGACCCGGATCTCATCATTGATATTATACTTCTCGATCAGGTCACAACGATCCTGTGTCAGCTGGAACTTGGCGTAATCCGTGAACTCCATCCCCGATCGCTCGGAGGTGATCATGATGACAAATTCTCTCTTCCTGAAACGATCGCTCACCTGGTTGGTATCGTATTTCTCGATCAGTTTTCCTGTTAGTTCAAAAGACATATGTTTCTTGTTTAATGGTTATTCACGATGTTCGACCTTTACCAGCTCCAGGTCGAAAATGAGGGTGGAATAAGGTAAGATAGGACTGTTGGGGGAAAACTCTGTCCCATAGCCCAGTTGGTAAGGGATAAAAACCTTCCAGTAACTCCCTTCGGGCATCAGTGGCAGCACCTCTTTCCATCCTTGTATAACACGGTTGACAAAAAAAGGTACCGGCCGGCCCTCCAGGTGATCCTCAAAGACCGTTCCGTCGATGAGCGCTCCCTTGTAACGGACCTTCACCAGATCTTTCGGCCCCGGTTTAGGGCCTTTGCCTTCCCTGATGATCTTGTATTGCAATCCTGACGGCAGCGTGACCACCCCCGGTTGTTTCCCGTTCTCTTCCAGGAATTTCTCTCCGGCGATCCTGTTGTCCTCAAAATTCCGTAGCTGTTTTTCTTTTAGTATGCGGCCACGGTAATCCATGAGGATCTTTCTGGCTTCTTCCCTGCTGATCAGCAGTTCCTTTTTGTCCACATAATCACTCAGCCCCTGGGATACCCAGCGGGTGTCGATGGTGTCGAAACCATCTTTTTGCAGGTTGGCACCGAAAGTGACCCCCACGCAGTAACTGATCGTGTCCATGTGCGTGGAGAGTGTCTTACCCTCATTTTTTTGCTGACATCCTTCTGTGCTGATCATCAGCAGGATCGTCAAAGATACGCCCCCTAAAAAAACAGCTTTCATCATCTCATGATCTTTGAGCCTGCTAAATTATAACAAATCTTTACAAAATGCCTTTTCCTTGCCGCTAAAATCGGTCTTGCCGCATTACTTTTTTACAGCCCGGATCATCTCCCTTTTCCCGGGAGGACCCGGGAGCCGTTCCACCCTGAAGCCGGTTTGTTGCAGGACTCTCCGGACAGATCCTTTGGCAGCGTAGGTGACCAGGATACCTCCGGACACCATTGCCTCACTGATCGCGGCAAAGACCTCCGGACTCCACATCTCCGGTTGCACCTCCGCGCTGAAAGCATCGAAGTAAACCAGATCGTATCTCCCCGGCAGATGGCAGGTGGTCAGGTCTTCATGGAGTTTCAAAAGGATGAAGCGTTCTGTCAACGGGTGTTCCTCGTTCCATGGCAGGGCATGCATCCTGAGGAAGAGGGTTTCATCTGCCTCTTCCAGCAGTTGACAATAATTAAGCCGGGAGACGATGGCTGTGTCCAACGGATAACGCTCGATCGTTGTATAATGTATACTGCGTTGTTCCCTGTTCGCCTCTGTCAGCGTGAGCAGTGCGTTCAGTCCCGTGCCGAATCCCACTTCCAGAATACGCAAAGGGGACTGTTCTGTCACCCTGAAACCCTTCTTTATGAATACATGCAGAGATTCCTGTATGGCCCCGAACCGGGAATGATAAGTCTCTCCCAGCGAGGGTACCGATAGTGTATGGGAAGCATCGGCGGTCTCAATGATCACTGGCTTGCCGGTACCTCCGGTTTTGTTTTTTGTAGTCATATTACCACAGGTAAAAAAAGATATGCAGTGTTTGTGTAAATATACCAAAAAAAGAGGGGGCAGGATCGTAAAATTATATACTTTTATGGCTTCGTTTTGGCGGAGTTGCCGTTTGTCTGAACTTTATGAAAGCATTGCGGGTAGTATTCTTTATTTTGTTCTCGGTCCTTTCGTTGTCCGTTGCCGGACAGCAAAAGATCGAGGTGTCGGGACGTGTGCTGGATGCCGAGACCAAAAAACCCCTGCCCGGTGTGAATATTATGGTCAAAGGACAAAAGACCGGTGGAGGCACCGATGTGCGCGGGTATTTCCATTTTACTTTCACGGGGAGCCTGCCCTATACCCTGAGCTTTTCCATGATAGGGTACAAAACGCAGGAATATGTGGTGAAGGAGAACCCCAAATCGGGGATCCGTATCAACCTGGCCAGCAAGACCTATCAGACCGGTGAGGTGGTGGTCACCGCCCCTGTGGTGGAGGTGGAGCAAAAGACCATCCGTGAGGCGGTATCCATGGAAGTGGTGGATGCTCTGAGCGTGAAGGAAACCCCTTCGGCCAACTTCTACGAGTCGCTGGCCACTCTCAAAGGGGTGGATGTGGTCACCCAGAGCATGCAGTTCATGACCGTTAACGCCCGGGGGTTCAACTCGACCGAGAACATGCGCTTCGTCCAGATCGTGGACGGCATGGACAACCAGGCTCCAGGGATGAACTTTGCCATAGGCAATGTGGCCGGTCTCAACGAACTGGATGTGGACGAGATGGAGTTCCTGCCGGGGCCTTCCAACACACAGTATGGGGGGAACGCCCTCAACGGTATCCTGTTGATGAAGAGCAAGGATCCTTTTCAGTATCCCGGGCTGGGTTTTTATGTGAAACCCGGCGTGGCGGATGTGAAAGCTGGCAGTGATTATCCTTTCCAGTTCTCAGCCAAACCGCTCATCGATATGGGATTCCGCATAGCGCATGTCTTCGGGAAACGCTTTGCCGTCAAGTTTACCGGGGCTTTCATGCAGGGGAAAGACTGGTATGCCAATGATACGAGCAACATCCGTCCCGGGAGTGTGCACTGGGAATACGACCCCGGTCATGATGCCCTCAACAAATACGGCGATGAGATCATCAAGATGCTGCCGGTAGGGGAGGACGGAGAAGATGTGATCGTCTCCCGGTCGGGATACCGCGACCGTTATCTCATCAACAATGATGTGAAGAACATCAAAGTGGGAGGGAGCCTGCATTACAGGATCACCCCC
>JALVJE010000052.1 GCA_027028505.1 Bacteroidales bacterium | reverse complement strand
GCATCTCCCGGGGCATCTTCCAGAAACATCCGGCCGTAAAGAAACCGGGGTACTCCATCCCCCCCGAGCCGCCACCGCTGAGAGGCGGGTCCACCACCGTAACGATCTTATAAGGATACGGACCCAGACGCTCACTGAAAAAGTCCAGCGCCGCCTTCAGCGACTGGATATGCCGGTCTGCCTGGTCCAGATGCTCGGGTTGCAGGAACACCTTTATCTTCACATCCTTCCACTGATCTTCCACCACCTGGAAACGGGGCGAGGCCGTCCAGGCAAAATCCACCACGTCGCTGGCCAGAAAATGCCAGGTGGTGGTGCTGTCGCTGTTCTGTTCCTTTCCTGTCTGCTCACCTACGGCCCCCACCACATAATTCTTCGGGAGGGTGATCGCCACCCTGTAAACACTGAAATTGGCATAAAACTCCGAATGGGCATGGAACTGGTGACAGTTCCATTGACCTTTCTCCGCATAGCGCATCCCGGCCGGCTCATACACGCCGGGCTTCGGGAACCACTGCGCCACCAGGAAATAGTCGTTGGCATAGCCGGTACGGGCGAAGATCTTCGGCAGCTTCGACCGGAAATCAATGAACAGGCGTATGGAATCACCCGGCATGACCGGCTCTTTCAGAGGGACAGAGATCACCGTCTGGTCCTCCGGATTCTGATCGTCCGGCTGGATGTACCGGATCCCACCTGTCAGATCATCCCCGCCGGCGGTCTCCATACGAAGGATCTTCTCCCATCCCCACATCAGCGAATCGCTGCTGCCCGGCGTGATACCTCTCAGTTTACCTCCGGATTCTTTCCAGAAGGTCGACCGGGTATTTTTAAAAGCATTCAGGTACATGTGGAACTGTAACTCCCGGATGGTATCCACTGAGGACGGGTTCTTCCAGTCAAGGACCATGTGCCCGTCAATGATCTTTGAAACAGGATCCAGCGTCACTTTCATGTCATACTTAGTGTACCGCGGACTCAAGGGTTGCCCCAGCACGGAGAACATCCCGAAGAACAACAGGAATATCCCGGGCAGCGACCGTCTGAACAGGAACATTGCTATGCTTTTCATGATGACTTATTGAAAGGGTTAAGGACTGATCATTAAGGAAAAGAAAGGTACACATTTTTTTCATGATCCGAAACATCTTCCCTGTCCAAACGGACTATCGTCTGGGTGAGGTCGACCCCCTCCCTGCCCGAACGGACTATCAGCCGCACAGGTCTGACTCCCTCCCCCTACGCGTAGGGGGAGGGACGGGGTGGGGGTAGTATTATCATTACCTTCCTATACTCAACACATTTTATAGTCTTCCTTACAATACCCTGTTAATTAGGAAAGTATAATTCTTAAATGAATTCCGGATGACCTGGCATTGAAAACATCAGAAATTTCATTTTTATTAAAATGGCGTTATCTTTAATCTCCTTTTTCAAATTTTATCACCCATGAGAATTCTTTTTTCAATTTTCGTCCGTTTTTCAGCATCATTCCTGCTGATCATTTTCTTTCTGCCTTCATCCATGAGTGCCGACACAGGTACTTCTTCCGGTGAGGTCTGGACCTACCGTCCTGTGGCGGGCTATGTGGATGCCACACCTGCCGTGGCCGATGTTGATGGTGACGGCATCCCCGATCTGGTGATGGCCACTACGGGAGGCACGGTGGTGGCTCTTGATGCCAACGGCCATGTCAAATGGAAGTATAATATTCACAGTATCATCAGCAACCCCGTGGCTGTGGGAGGCGATCCGCTGAGGGTATGGGTGCTCACCAATG
>JALVJE010000051.1 GCA_027028505.1 Bacteroidales bacterium | reverse complement strand
AAAGAGGGGATAAGAATAAAATGAGTGATCCCGAAAAAGCTCATTCTAACAATAGAAGAAAAATTAAAATAATTTGCCAGGCGCTAACAATTAGCTGAACCAATGCATAATCCGGGAACCGGGAAAATATAGTCATATCATGAAAACAATATTTTTTAAATCTTATTTTTTGATGGGAATGTTAATATTCCCACTGATATTTGGTTGTTCAAAAGAAAATAATTCTTTGTTGAAAGAATTTAGTTATTCCGATTGTAAGAACAATCAAAAGAGTTTGACCGTGAATCAATCCTCGGATGAAAAAGAATTGATAAAAATAACATCTGAGAATGGTTTTCTCAATATAAAACATATCAATGTTTATTTTAATTGTGAACCCGGTAAAATTATTGCAACGGCTGCTGTGCATGATACTGTTGTTACAATAACCGAAGCGGAACAAAAACATGATGCGGATTGTATTTGCCCATATGATCTTACTTTGAAGGTGGGTCCGCTGAATTTTCAACAATACTATTTTATTATCACAAGAGGAGGTGCCGAGTACACACATTTCTCTCTTGATTATCATGCCGATATTGATACAACATTTGAAGTTATTAAAAACTAATAAAAAGTTGGTCTATTGAAAACAATGATAAAAGTTATTACTTTTTATTGGCTTATCATATTTATCGTAACGGGTTGCACGAAAAATGATTCATATTATTGGTCCGATTATACGGAAGGATACGTGGTAGGATCATTTAAATGTAAACTTGAACAACATAAAAATAGATCAACCCCTGTCGGATATTGTATTTTGCTTGTAAATAATACAGACAGTAGCCGAATGATGAATTTTTACACTTTTGATAAACTTAATAAAGTTATAGATTATCATAAAGGGCCTCCAAATTATGATGAATATACCGGTGGTCCTGTGTTTATTGCCGGAAGAAAATATAAAATCGGTTTCCGATATCGTTATGTAAGTGAGAATGAAAAGAAAAGGTTCAATTGTGGTCCGGTTTTTGCTTTTGGTCCGCAATTCCCATGGGAGGATTATCGGGAAATCAAATTAAAGGATATAAAAAAGATTGAAAAATAAAACCGACTGCGAGGAAATAACCTTATAATGGGCATGCCCGGCGAGCGATCTAATACCCTTTGTGACAGGAGGGGGATAAACCGTTTTTAACCTGCCACTCTTGTTGTTTTTGTGTAAGAGCATGTCTCTCTTTCAGGCATTTTTCCTTATCTTCGGCCCGAAAACATTGAGATCATGAGCAAGACCCAACGACTGGTGGCGCTGGATGCTTTCCGGGGGATCACCATCCTTTTTATGATCATCGTCAATACGCCCGGCACGTGGGAGCATGTATGGCCGCCGCTGGGGCATTCCCCCTGGAACGGCTGCACGCCCACCGACCTGGTATTCCCTTATTTTCTGTTCATCGTAGGCGTGGCCATGTGGTTCTCTTTTAAAAAGTATGGTCATCGTCTCAACGGAGGAACCCTGTGGCGTATCGTGCGCCGTATGGTCGGAATTTTCGGACTGGGTCTGCTCATCAATGCGGTTGCCGCCGATTTCGACTGGACCCATCTGCGCATCCTGGGCGTGCTGCAACGCATTGCCCTGGCCTATGGCCTGGCCTCGGTGTTGGTGCTGTTGCTGGGCCGAACCTGGCGCTGGGTGGTGGCGGCCCTGATCCTCCTGGGATACTGGGGCGTGCTGCTCTATTACGGAGGTGAGCATCCCCTGGAGCTGATGACCAACCTGGTGCGGCAGCTCGACCTGCAGGTGCTCGGCGCCAACCACATGTATCACGGTTATCCCATGAATGAGGCACACAAGATCGCCTTCGACCCCGAAGGATTGCTCAGCACCCTGCCGGCCACGGTGAACGTGCTGCTGGGGTACCAAATGGGCGAGATGATCGGCCGCTCCAAAGATCATTTCAAGACTTCCCTCTTCCTGATGGTCTTCGGCATCCTGGGCATCGGGCTGGGACTGGTTTGGGATCCCTATTTTCCCATCAACAAACCCATCTGGAGCAGCTCGTATGTGCTCTTTACCTCCGGCTGGGCATCCCTCTGGCTGGGCATCATGCTCTGGATGATCGACGTGAAAGGTTGGAAACGATGGGCCATGCCCCTGGTGGCCACGGGGATGAACCCGCTGTTCATCTATGTCCTTTCGGATGCGTGGACCCTCACTATGCTGAAGATACATGTGGGGGAGATCAACCTGTATAGCTGGATCTATCAGCATCTCTTTGCCTCCTGGTTGGGGAACACCAACTTTGCCTCGTTCATGTTCGCGTTGGGCAATGCGGTGCTGCTGGGGCTTGTGGGTTGGGTCATGTACAAGAAGAAAATATTCATAAAGATCTGATACTTTGACCGATCAAAACAAAATACAA
Source organism: Bacteroidales bacterium (assembly GCA_027028505.1). Lineage (GTDB taxonomy): Bacteria > Bacteroidota > Bacteroidia > Bacteroidales > VadinHA17 > DRPN01. The sequence goes on along the minus strand of JALVJE010000051.1, from coordinate 3,088 downwards.
CTGGCCTCCCTCTTCATAAACTGGGCGGGGGAGGAGGTGCTCCGCATGGACGAACTGCCGCCTTCCGGCTCCAGCAGGGAGTATGTGCGCATCACGGGCAGCAAAAAGGTGGCCATCGGCGTCTTTAACCCCGACGTGAAGGAGAACATCGCCTTTCTCACCTTCTCCCGCCATTTCCGGGAGAAGGGTCTGCCGGTGCCGGAGATCTATGCCGTAGCCGCAGACAACCTGCTCTACCTGGAGGAGGACCTGGGCAACATGACCCTCTTCAGCTACCTCACCGAGGTACGGGAACAGCAGGGATTCACCCAGGAGCTGATAGGGATCTACGAAAAGGTGCTGGACATGCTGGTGCGTTTCCAGACGGAGGCAGGGCCCTCGGTAGATTATTCGGTATGTTATCCGCGGGCCGCCTTTGACAAACAGTCGATGCTGTGGGACCTGCACTACTTCAAGTATTACTTTCTGAAACTGGCCAGGGTGCCTTTTGACGAGCAGTTGCTGGAAGATGATTTCCACCGGTTTGCCGACTACCTGGTCTCGGCGGGACAGGACTATTTCCTCTATCGCGATTTCCAGTCGCGCAACGTGATGCTCCTCCGGGGCGAGCCTTATTTCATCGACTATCAGGGCGGACGGCGCGGCGCCCTCTATTACGACCTGGCCTCGCTCCTTTATGATGCCAAGGCCGACCTGCCGGAGAAGGTGCGGGCCCGCCTGCGCGACCATTATCTGGAGCAGCTCAGCAAAAAGATAAAGACCGATCCGCAGACCTTCGGGCAGTATTTCCACGGCTTCGTGCTGATACGTATCATGCAGGCCCTGGGGGCCTATGGCTTCCGGGGGTTCTATGAGCAGAAAGCTCACTTCCTGCAGAGCATCCCTTTCGCCTTGCAGAATATGGAACATCTGTTGCAAGAGCTCTCCCTGCCGGTGGAACTGCCGGAGCTGCGCAAGGTGTGGGAGGCCATCGTGGCCAACGAGAGCCTGCGCAGCTTTCCCCAGGCATATCCCGGTCTGACGGTACGGATCACCAGCTTCTCTTATAAGAACGGTATCCCCATGGACGAGAGCGGCCACGGCGGCGGGTTTGTCTTCGACTGCCGGGCCCTGCCCAACCCCGGGCGTCTGGAACAGTACCGCGACCTGACGGGTCGAGATGCACCGGTGATCCAATTCCTTGACGAACGGCGGGAGGTGCAGGAGTTCCTGGAGCAGGTCAAAGCCCTCACGGGCCGCTCGGTGGAGAACTATCTGCAACGTAACTTCCACCACCTGATGATCAACTTCGGCTGCACCGGCGGACAACACCGGTCGGTGTACATGGCGGAGCACCTGGCCGCCTATCTGAAGGAGAAGTATGAGGTGAAAGTGGTGTTGAAGCACAGGGAATTGAATGTTGAAGGATGAACCCCGCCTTCGTCCCGGCTTGCCGGGACTACAGCGGACAAAGGATGATGCTACAGAGAAACGTAGGGGCACAAAATTTTGTGCCCCTACATCCGATATAGGTATTTAAATACCTATTTAAAAACCTATTTTAATACCTATTTAAATAGGTATATATTGAGATGAGAAAAATGGGCAGAAAAGCGATGATCCTGGCGGCAGGGCTGGGGACACGGCTGGGGGAGGTCACCCGCGACCGCCCCAAAGCCCTCGTAGAGGTACATGGCAGGCCCCTGCTGGGCGTTCTCCTGGAGCGGCTTCACCGGGAAGGCTTTGACGAGGTGGTGGTGAACCTGCACCACCGGGCCGGTATGATCCGGGAGTGGCTGGCGGCACATACACCGGAAGGAATGCAGATCCACCTCTCCGAAGAGACAGAAAAACCCCTCGAGACGGGCGGTGGGGTGCGGCATGCACGCGAGTTGCTGATAGATGCCCGCAACTTCCTGATCCATAATGTCGATATCCTCTCCGACATGTCACGGGCAGATCTGCTGGATGCCCACAAGACCTCCGGAAGTCTGGCTACGCTGGCGGTAAGCCGGCGCACCACGCAGCGTTACCTGCTGGCCGACGAAAAGGACCGCCTCTGTGGCTGGGAGCATACCGGGACAGGGGAAAAGATCATGGTGAGAGAACCGGAGGGGGCACTCCGGCGCCTGGGATATTCCGGGGTGGCGGCCCTCAGCCGCGAAGCGCTCTTCCTCCTGCCCGATGAAGAGGTCTTTTCCCTGACGCCTTTTTTCCTGGACCTGGCCCGCGATCACGAAGTGAGAGTGAATGAGACGCCGATGACCTACTGGTATGATGTTGGTAAGCCCGGGGTGATCGAAGAGGTCGAGAGGAAGATACCGGCGAAAAGATTATTTTCATAGTACTTGGGCCGGAATGGAAGGAAAGCGATGAGTGATGAGGGATGAGCGATGAGAGATGAGCACAACCCCTCAACTCGATACTCGATACTCCTAACTCGTAACTCCACACTCCAAACTCCTTCACCTTACGATCATCAGCTTCTTCACCGACCGGTAGGGTCCGGCGCGCAGTTCAAAGATATACATCCCTGCCGCGATGCCCTGCGTGTTCCAGGGCACATTGTACCGGCCCCGCATCTGCCGCTCGTCCACCAGCGTGGCGACAAGGCGGCCGGTCAGCGAGTAGATCTTCAACTGCACATGATACTGATAGGGGATCTCGTAGATAAAAGTGGTGTGGTCTGTGGCGGGGTTGGGCCGGTTCTGTGACAACAGGAAGTCAAAGGAGGCCGTATCTCCCGGGTGGATCACCTCATCACGCAATGCCTCGATATGGTCATCCATCCATTGGATCCTTTGGGCCGTCCACATCTTCAGGTAGTTGATCTCGTCTGCATAAGAGGTGAAATCGTCGATGGGGTCGGAGGGAGGGAACCAGCCGTCCTCCGGGGTGGGCGGATCGCCGGGGCCTATCCAGATAGTGAAATTGCGATCCTTGGCCTCATCCAGCGTGTCGGCCACCGCATCGATGAAAGCGTCGATGTGTTCGGTTGTCACCAGCGACTGCCGTAGCTCATGCCAGCGCCGGATGACATCCTCCACAAAAAGAGAATCGTAGATGAGATTGTTCCACCAATAAGGGACCGAGTAATTGTGGTTGAGGT
>JALVJE010000050.1 GCA_027028505.1 Bacteroidales bacterium | reverse complement strand
CCGCTGAGCATTCAGGTACAAAACATGGAGCTGCCCCCCTCTTCCCGGTGGCAGTACCATCTTGACCTGTGGCAGAACCCTTTTGCCATCGCTCGTTATCACAAGGTGCCTCTGTGGTCACAGGAACACTGGCTCCTGATACGCAAGTATCTGGACCTGCTGGCAGAGGCCGGCCAGAAATGCATCACCACCACCATCGTCAACAAGCCGTGGCACGGACAGACCTATGATCCCTTCGGCTCTATGGTAGGGTGGTTGCACAACAGTGACGGTACCTGGGATTACGATTACTCTCTTTTTGACCAGTATGTACAGACGGCCATGGAAGAAGGCATCACGGAACAGATCAATTGCTATACAATGGTAACGTGGGGAAACAAGTTCCGTTACTATGAGGAGGATTCAGCCGGTTATGTCACCGTGGAGGCGCGTCCCGGCAGTGCAGAGTATGAAGCATTATGGCAGCCCTTCCTGTTTGATTTCCGGTCCCATCTGGAGGAGATGGGATGGCTGGGAAAAACAGCCATTGCACTCGATGAGAGAGGTCTGGAAGACACCCGCAACCTGATCCGTTTCCTGGAAAAGACAGTGCCGGAGCTGAAACTGACCCTGGCCGGAGGTTACTATAAGGAGATCATGCCCGGCATCTATGATTTCAGCTATAATTTCGGTTATCTCAGGAAAACAGAGACGCCGGATATCGCCGCTGCCCGCAGGGAGAAAGGAAAGATCACCACCTGGTATGTGGCCTGCGGTGTGCCCTGGCCCAATAACTTCACCTTTTCACCCCCCGCCGAGTCTGCCCTGGAGGGGTGGTTCACCGCCGCCTTCCACCTGGACGGCTTCCTGCGCTGGGCCTACAACTCCTGGCCTGCCGATGTGATGCACGACTCGCGGTTCCGTAAATGGCCCTCGGGAGACACCTACTTTGTCTATCCCGGCCCTCACAGCTCCCTACGTTTTGAAAAACTTATCGAAGGCATTCAGGACCATGAAAAGATCCGCATCCTCAGGAAAATGATACAAGAAAAGAACATTGTCCTGCCCGATACACTTGACCTGCAAAAATATCTGGATATGCTCGTCCCGGCCCACCCCCTGGATGCGGTTTCATATGTGGAAAAGGGACACCGGATGCTGCGGGAGATAACGGAGGAAGTAAGTAAAAAGTAAAAAGTAATAAGTAATAAGGCAAAAGGCAGAAGGCAGAAGGCAGAAGGCAGAAGGAAGGTCGAAGCGCGATGTCGGAGCGAAGCGGAGATCCCGGCTTGCCATCGGCCGCCATAGGCTAGCCGACGGCGCTGCCGGGGCTTGAAGCTTGAAGGGCGGAGGGGTGCTCGGTGCTCCGACTTCGTCCCGATAATCGGGAATATGGCGGACGAAGTGGGTGCTGGGTGAACTTCCAACCACGAACCAGCATCCACAGACCGGTTTCCTTTGCGCCTTCTGCGGCCTTCTTTGCGTTTCTCTGCGTGAAGCCTTAACTTCAGGCACTCCGGGTACTCTGCACTTCCGGAAAAGCTAGGGGCTCAGGGCACAGAGCACAGGGATCGATGAATTGATACCCGCCTGCCGGCAGGCAGGATGCGAAAACAACTCCAACCTCTAAGCACTCTACACTCTAAGTACTTCAAGTACTCCAAACTTCATGCACTTCCAATATAGGTATTTAATTACCTATTTAACTACCTATTTTAATACCTATTTAAATAGGTATATTTATTTTGCTGAGAGGATTTTCTTAAGCGAGAAAGCATAGATCCTGCCGGGCAACTTGTTGGTCTCGG
>JALVJE010000049.1 GCA_027028505.1 Bacteroidales bacterium | reverse complement strand
GTCTCTTCTGTTCCGGCCGGCGACGTTCCACCACCCGAAAGGTCCAGTTCCAGAAGATCATCGTCCCTGGTTCCGCCAGTCGCGGTTTCTGCACTTTCTTTATCTTTTTCCCCGGCTACCGGGCTCTCTCCGTGCTCCTCCGCTGACCCTGCCGGAGCATTGTCGTCAAGGATCAGGATATCGTCAGCGCTTTTCTCAGGCAAAGGAGCAGCTTCGTTTTTCTCTTCCTGCTCCTGTTTTTCCTCTTTCTTTTTCTCCGGAGCGATCTCCTGCAGGCGGCGGCGTATCTCTGCCATCAGCTCTTCTTTCGACCGCATCTCCTCACCTGCTTTCCCTCCAGCCACAGGCTTCTCCTCAGACTTTTCCTCATCTACATTCCCCGAACCCTGAGCCCTGAGCCCTTTGCCAATCCGCTCTTCGCTCTCTTTTTCCTCCTGGATCTTGTCTCCTAAATCTTGACTCTTGGCTCTTGTCTCCTGGCTCTTTGCTCTTAGCTCTTCGCTCCTGGCTCCTGACTCCTGGCTCTTGTCCCTTAGCTCCCCACTCACCTCTCTTCTCTCATCTCTCACCTCTTCCCCCTCTGCGCCCTGTGCCCTGTGCCCTACGCCGATCTTCTCTTCCCTCTCTTTCTCCTCTACGCTCCTGGCTCCTGGCTCTTCGCTCTTCGCTCTTGTCTCCTGGCTCTTGGCTCTTGTCTCTTGGCTCTTGTCTCTTGGCTCCCCACTCACCTCTCTTCTCTCATCTCTCACCTCTTCCCTCTCTGCGCCCTGTGCCCTGCGCCCTGCGCCGATCTTCTCTTCCCTCTCTCTTTCCTCTACGCTCCTGGCTCCTGGCTCTTTGCTCTTTGCTCTTTGCTCTTCGCTCTTCGCTCTTCGCTCATCTCTCACCATCTCTTCCGGCGCATACTTTGCCTCATGCAGCAGATCATACAGTTTTCTCCGGTCTGCAACATACAGCGAAGATATTTTCAACTGTGTGTCAAAGCGTATATGGCCCAGGTTATGCAGGTTCTTCAGGTAGAGGGAATGGGCGGTCTGGAAATACGGAAAATCCTTCAGCAGCTCTCCCAGGCCGGCCAGGGACTCCCTGTCCAGTGAGGAGGGTTTTTGGATGTATGATATGAAATCGTCTTTTCTCATCCTGTGATCACCAGTTGACAAAAGCTTTGTTAAAAATATCTTCTACCAGATTCCTGACATTCTTTTCCACCAGGTCGTTCTCCACAGAGCTGAAATCCTGCGTCGAAGGGTAGTCTTCATACCGGCTGAAAGAAGAATCAAAACTCTGATCAGGATCCACATTGTTGGTAAAACGTACATGCACGGTGATGGTAAAACGGTTGAGGCCGGCCGTTTCATTGCCGGTGATGGCAACCGGCTCTACACTGTATTTCGTGATCTCCCCGGAAAATTCCACATCGGCATCCCCGTCGGTAAGCGTCAGGCTGGTCTGGGCCTGGATCTTGGTTTTCAGCGCCTCGGTAAAGAACTGGCTCAGCACGGGGTTGACCGTCGATCCGTGCTGCACGCGGTTGGGGAAATACTCCACATTGCAGGTCTTCACCTCCGGCGAAAGAGATGCTCCCGACAGCGAATAGGAGATCTTACATGCCTGTAACATCAGTACATAAAGCAAAACTGCCGGAAAGACGATCTTATGTCTCGGGAAAAAACGCATATTTTCTTGCTTCCTCCTCAGGGGGTTCAGTTTATGTTGTATTCCTTGATCTTTCTGTAGAGGGTCCGCTCGGAGATGCCCAGCTCCCGCGCCGCCTGTTTCCTGCGGCCGTTGTGTTTTTCCAGGGCTTTCCGGATCAGCTCGACCTCTTTCTCGGCCAGCGACAGGGTCTCCTCCTCCACTTCCCGGGTATCTTCAATGAACGGATGCGCCGGTTCTGCCGGCAGGGGTGCCGGTACCGGAGGAGCAGATCCGCCTTTCTCCTCTTCTTCGCCATTGTTCTCCAAACGGCTGATCACCTGCGCATGATCACTCTCGATACGTGAGTAGTCGGCCTCCTTGCGCAACATATCGAAAACGATCTTCTTCAGATCATGAATGTCGCTCTTCAGGTCGAAGAGGATCTTGTAAAGTATCTCGCGTTCCGAAGCGAAAGAGGTTTCCTCATTCTTGGGAATGACCGCCGGGAGCTTAACGCCCATATAGTCGGGCAGATATTTCTTCAGCGTATCCGCATCGATCTCCCTGTTCTTTTCAATGATAGAGATCTGCTCGGTCACATTCTTCAGTTGCCGTACGTTGCCCGGCCACCGGTAGCTCATCAGCACCGTCTTGGCATCTTCTGTAAGGCGTACGGGAGGCATGCGGTATTTTTCGGAAAAATCTACTGCGAATTTACGGAAAAGCAACAATACATCCTCTCCCCTTTCCCGCAAGGGAGGGATGGTTATCGGCACAGTGCTGAGGCGGTAAAAAAGGTCCTCCCTGAACTTACCCTCCTGCACCTTATTTATAAGGTCAACATTGGTGGCAGCCACTACCCGCACATCGGTTTTATGCACTTTGGATGATCCCACGCGGATGAACTCTCCTGTCTCGAGCACCCGCAGCAGACGCACCTGTGTGGAAAGCGGCAGCTCGGCCACCTCATCCAGGAAAATAGTTCCTCCGTCAGCCACTTCAAAATATCCTTTGCGGCTCTCATGGGCTCCCGTGAAAGATCCTTTCTCATGTCCGAACAACTCGGAATCGATAGTGCCTTCGGGTATGGCCCCGCAGTTTACGGCAATATACTGGCCGTGTTTCCGTGCACTGTACTGGTGGATGATCTGTGGAAAGACCTCCTTACCCGTCCCGCTTTCGCCCGTGATCAGTACCGAGAGATCGGTGGAAGCCACCTGCAGGGCGATATCGATCGCATGGTTCAGACCGGGATCATTACCGATAATGCCAAAACGCTGCTTTACTGCCTGTATATTAACTGCCATATAATGAACTGCTTTCTTACTTTTGCGAAATTACTCATTTTTTTTCTATCGGTAAAACATCTTGATAATTCGGCTTTTTCATAGCTTTTCCATCAAGCGCGAGAAAGGTGGATTGAAAAATATTTCTTTTCTTTGAGGTAATGAAATTCATCGGCATCATACCGGCCCGTTACCAGTCGTCCCGTTTTCCGGGCAAGCCGCTGGTATCCATCCATGGGAGGACCATGATACAGCGGGTGTATGAGCGTGCCTCGCAGGCCCTGGAAGAGGTGATCGTGGCTACCGACGACCGGCGCATCCTCGAGGAAGTTCAGCGCTTCGGCGGACAGGCGGTCATGACCTCCGACCGCCACCGCAGCGGCACCGACCGCTGTGCCGAGGCCCTGGCGATCTACCGCAAGGATACCGGTGATCCTGTCGACGGGGTGATCAACATCCAGGGGGATGAACCCCTGATCCACCCGGAACAACTGCAGGAGGTGATGGCCCTTTTCGATGATCCGCAGACCGCCATCGCTACCCTGGTGCATGAGCATCACGGTCTCTCGGAGATCGTCAACCCCAATGCCGTCAAGGCGGTCATGGACAACCAGGGACGGGTGCTTTATTTCTCACGCTCTCCCATCCCCTACCTGCGTGATGTGCCCCGGGAAAAGTGGAGCGATCATCATCCCTACCTGATACATATCGGCATGTATGCCTACCGCGCCCACATCCTGGAAGAGATCACAAAGCTCCCCCCTTCCTCCCTCGAAAAAGCCGAATCGCTCGAGCAAAACCGCTGGCTGGAGAACGGCTACGTGATCCGTGCCGCCGTCTCCAAATACCGCAACTATTCCGTGGACACCCCCGAAGACCTGGAACAGATCCTGCATCTGATGGAATAGTTCACAGGTCACAGTTCACAGTTCACAGTTCATAGTTCATAGTTGGTGGTCCGTGGTTGATAGTTTTCACGTGTCAATGCAAAACCTGGAACCTGGAACCTGAAACCTGAAACATGAAACCTTAAACCTATATCAATTCCATCATTTTTTTCCTGACATTCACCGAATATCCTTCCCTTTCCTGTATATATTTTGTAAATTTGTATCCCGATAAGATTGGGTGCCGGTTTTTCCGGCATTTTTACCCTAAAAACGCGAGATCATGAAAAAAACTTTACTCATTGCACTTTTTGTACTGATGACAGCCCTGACGGTCCCGGCCCAGGAGACCGCCGACTGCTCCGAGCTCTTTTTCTCGGAATATGTAGAAGGATCGGGCAATAACAAAGCCCTGGAGATCTACAACCCTACCGATCAGGTGATCGATCTGAGTTACTATTTTGTAGCCCGTTTCAGCAATGGCTCCTCCACCTTTACCAGCGGCGGATATACCCAGCTGGAAGGATTTCTTCCGGGCCACAGCGTATTTATTCTGGTCAACGGACAGACAGAAGATGTCGAGCTGGGAGGAGGGAGCATCTCGCCGAAATGTGATCCGGCCCTGCAGGAGCTGGCTTCCAATTACCCCTATCAAATGGATCACGGCTACCCGGCACCTACCTACATGAACGGCAACGATGCCATCGTCCTGATGAAGTCAGAGGATAAAGACATCAACGATCCGAACATACAGATCATCGATATTATCGGCCAAGTGGGACTGGGAAACAAGATCGAGAAGGAATACGGATGGTCGAACATCCGGGATACTACGGTCACCTACAATGCACGGGTCATCAACGGCGAAGACACCACCTACGTCGAGACCAAAGGGAAAGTGATCGACTGGATCGTACAGCACACCGACACCTCCGGACAGTTCTTCGGTCCTTTCTGGCTGGCCTGGACCAAAGACCACACCCTGGTGCGCAAGCCCTCTGTCACCAAAGGGGTCACAGTGAACCCCGACGGTTTCGATGTGGCAGCCCAGTGGGATACGGTCCCCGGGGGCAAAGACCAGTGGGACTCGCTGGGCACCCACACCTGCAACTGCGCCGTATCGTCGGTGCAGGACCCCGGGAATACCTTTTCACAGGTTTATATCTACCCCAACCCGGTCACATATCATACCTTTGAGATCATCTCCGACCGGCCCATAGAGAAGGTCGTGGTAACCAACCTGCTGGGCCAGGAGGTCTTCCTCTCCGACCCCGCCGAAGGAGTGAACCACAGCTACAGGGTCACCCTCCCCGCTCAGGCACCTCCCGGCATTTACCTGGTGAGAGTGAACCTGAAGAACGGCAATTCCACGGTCAGGAAGATCCTTGTAAAATAGAAACTCCATGAAATACGGAAAATTTCCAGGCGGAGGGAAGAAAGTCATTATTTTTTCCCTCCTGTTTTTCTTTCCGCTTCTCCTTCTGGCCCAGACAGGGATCGTAGAAGGAACGGTCAGTGACCGCACCACGGGAGAGACGCTCATCGGGGCCAATATCCTCACGGGGGAGAACACCGGGACGGTGACCGACGAGAACGGCCGTTTTTCCATCACTCTGCCGCAGGGAAAACATACGCTGCGCATCTCCTATGTGGGATATAAGCCACAGGAGATCACGGTGACCGTTGGGGACAAGCCGGTAACGCTGAACATTGCCCTGTCGACCACGACCATCAGCGAGGTGCAGGTGGTGGCCGATGTGGCGAGGGCACGGGAGACCCCCGTAGCTTTTTCCAATGTGCAGCCGGCACAGATCAAGGAAGAGCTGGCAGGCCAGGACATCCCCATGATCCTCAACACCACACCGGGGGTGTATGCCACCCAGCAGGGCGGTGGTGACGGCGATGCCCGCATCACCATACGCGGTTTCGACCAGCGTAACATAGCCGTCATGATCGACGGTATCCCGGTCAATGATATGGAGAACGGCTGGGTGTACTGGTCCAACTGGTTCGGCCTCGACCAGGTGACCCGCACCATTCAGGTGCAACGAGGTCTGGGGGCTTCCAAACTGGCTCTTCCCTCGGTGGGAGGTACCCTCAACATTCTCACCATGGGCATTAAGAACAAACGGACCTGGCACCTCAAACAGTCGGTGACCAGCCAGGGACGCATACGCTCCTCCCTGGGTTTTAACAGCGGCCGTCTCAACCACGGATGGTCCTTCTCCCTGGCCGGCTCCTACAAAAGAGGGAACGGATGGGTGGACCATACCTTTTCGGAAGGATGGTTCTATTACGGCCGTATCGACAAGCAACTGGGAAAACACATCCTGACCCTCTCGGGCATGGGAGCCCCCCAGCATCATGAGCAGCGCTCCTACAAACGCCCCATCGCCACTTACGATCTGGGCTTTGCCCGCAAACACGGCGTGCCCGTGGACGAGACCGACGATGAAGGCAATTACATCTACCGTCCTCCCATCAATGACATGGGCCGGGGATACAACCAGCACTGGGGCGTGGTGCGACGCGACCGCTATAACCCCGATGCCCCCGAAGAAGGCCTCTCCGAAAGGAGCAACATCTATCATAAACCTATGTTCAGCCTGCGCGACCTGTGGCAGATCAACGAGAAGATGACCCTCTCCAACATCTTTTATGTCTCCCTCGGCACCGGCGGCGGCGACCGCCCACGCCACAGCATCAAGGAGACACAGATGATCAGCGACCCGGAAGACCCGCATTACGGAGAGATCAACTGGCAAGAAATTTACGATGCCAATAATAAAGGACTCCCTCCTTTTTTTATCCCCCCCATTGACGACCGTTACAGCGACTCCCTTTATTACTCCTACAATTACATGACCCGGGCCAACAACGACCACCATTGGTACGGACTGCTCTCCACGTTCAACTACCAGCGATCCGAAAAGTGGACCTTCAGCGGCGGGATCGACCTGCGTAACTATACCGGCATCCATTATACCACCGTCACCGACCTGCTGGGCGGCGATTATGCCATCGACCAGGAAGACCTGCGCAATGATTATGATGCCGACTCCTCCCTGGCCATGAAATATCCCGGTGATATGATCCGCTATTATTATAAAGGTAAAGTGAACTGGGGGGGCATCTTCCTGCAGTCGGAATACCAGACGGCCCTCTTCTCCTGGTTCCTCAACATCACCACGGCCGTGAACGGGTACAAGAAGATTGATTATTTCAAGCTATCACAATCCGACTGGTTCTGGAAACCGGGATTTACATTTAAAACGGGGGGGAACTATAATCTGAGCTCCCATTCCAATATCTTCCTGAATGTAGGTTACCTCTCCAAGGTCCGTCCCTTCAGATATTTTTACAAAGGATATACGACCGATTTTGCGGATGAAACAGGAAATGAGAAGGTCAAGGCCATCGAAGGAGGATATCATTACGGATCTCCCTCCTTTTCGCTCAATGTGAACGGCTACCTTACCTGGTGGCAGAACAAGCCTACCAACCGGGTCTATTCCACCTACACCCTGCAACCCGACGATCCCGGCTATGACCCTGAAGAACCGGAGAACAACAACATACGGGTCTATGCCGACATCCCGGGAATGGATGCCTGGCACAAAGGGATCGAGGTGGACTTCGCCTGGAAGATCCTGCACAACCTCAACCTGCAGGGATTGATGTCACTGGGCGACTGGGTATGGGACAAAGAGGTCAAAGGCCTGCAGTATTACAATTACGACACCAACGAACCGGTGAACAAAAAGGTTGACTTCAATGCCAAAGGCATTCATGTAGGAGATGCGGCCCAGACCCAACTGGGAGGCAGCCTGCGGTATGAACCCGTCAAAGGACTCTATATAAACGGACGCTTTACCTGGTTCGCCAAGTATTACTCCAATTTCACACCGGAGTCCACCACCGACGACCAGGGCAACCCGGTTGATTCGTGGAAGATCCCCAACTATACGCTGTTTGACCTTTACATGGGGTACTCTTTCCGCATCGCCGGCAAGGTCCGTACCACCCTGCGCTTCAGCATACTGAACCTTTTCGACACCCATTATATTTCGGATGCTGTGAACAACGACCCGTACAGTCCCCTGCCTTTCAAGGATTTCGATGCCAAATCGGTCACGGTCTTTTTCGGGATGGGACGCCGTTTTGATACTTCGATCTCATTTTCATTTTAAATACAAAATCATCTGTTATGAATAAGAAACTACTCTTTCTCACTTTCTCATTGCTCATTGCTCATCTCTCTTCCCACGCCCAGGTGATCACCATTGCCGAAGCACGTGGAAAAAATATAGGAGCCACTGTCACCGTGACGGGCATCGTCACAAATGGCAGTGAACTGGGAGCCATTCGTTACTTCCAGGACGGTACTGCCGGCATTGCTGCTTACGGATACAACGAACTGGCCAATGTAAAACGGGGCGACAGCATCGTCCTTACCGGCGTACTTTCAGATTATAACAACCTGCTGGAGATAAGTCCCGTCAATTCGGTAACGGTCGTTTCCGGCGGACATGCCCTCCCTGATCCCGTCACACTCACCCCTTCGCAACTAAGCGAGAGTTATGAAGGTCAATTGGTTAAGGTGGTAAACGCTATTTTTGACGATGCGGGACAAGTATTTCAAAGAAAGGATTATTCATATACAGCAAATGGACAAAAAGGGCAGATATATATTAATTCGAATGACAGTCCTTTGATAGGCGGAGTCATTCCTTCCGGACCTACAACCATTATTGGGCCACTTGGACAATACAAAGATACCTACCAGATCCTCCCCCGCGACGGCGACGACCTGGTACCCGGTAGCTCCATCAACATTATCTCCCCCGTGCAGATTTATAATATCCACCAGGATATTTTCAATATAAAATGGACCACTGATACGGAAGGAACCACCCAGGTAAAATACGGCTTTACACCTGCCCTGGAACAGGGGATATTCACAGCAGGGGGTACCGGAACGGATCACATTACCAACGCTTTCGGGTTCGATCCGGCCACCCTGGTTTACATCCAGGCTTTCTCCGTCTCGGTTGCCCAACCCGACGATACGGCCAAATCCCGCATCATGCCCGTGATCACCCAGTCGGCCTCTACGGGCGACATCAAGGTTTATTTCGACCGTCCCGTGGATAACTCCGTATCCACAGGCACCGACGCCATCTGGCTGGACAAGACCCTCGATGACACCCTCATTGCCTATATCAACCGGGCCAAAGAATCCATCGATGTCGCCATCTACAATTTCAACAATACCGGTATCTCCAATATCTCCACGGCCCTCAACAATGCCTACAACCGGGGCGTGCGGGTGCGGGTGGTCTATGACAGCAATACCGACAACTCCGGCATCGACGAACTGGTATCCGGCATCGGAAAGATCGCGAGCCCGGAAAGTGACTATCCCAATTACGGTATCATGCACAACAAGTTCGTGATCATCGATGCCCGTTCTTCCGACCCCAATGATCCTATTGTCTGGACCGGCGCCACCAACTTCACCGAAGGGCAGATGTACGTGGACCCCAACAATGTGATCATCTTCCAGGACCAGAGCCTGGCGCTCACCTATACCCTGGAGTTCGAGGAGATGTTTGGCAGCAGCGGCGCCCAGCCCGACCCGGCAAACAGTAAATTCGGCCCGGACAAAACGGACAATACACCCCACGAGCTCGTCCTGGGCAACGGCATCCGCGTGGAGAGCTATTTCAGTCCCAGCGACGGCACCAACGGGCATATCCTCTCTTCGATCAACTCTGCTGACGCCGATCTGGAAGCAGCTTCCATGATCATCACCCGCAGCGAGCTGGCCTATGCCGTACGTGACCGCGTGAATGCCGGTGCCTCCGGCAAGGTGCTGGTGAACGATAACTCCGACCCTGCCATGGAGACCGTGAACAATGTTCTTGAAGCAGCTCTGAAGGAGAATTACCGGAAAACAGGAGAGTCCGGGATCATGCACCACAAATACCTCATCGTGGACAATTCCCTTTCATCATCCGACCCTCTCGTGCTCACCGGCAGCCACAACTGGAGTTCCTCGGCCGAGTACCGCAACGATGAGAATACGGTGATCGTCCATGACGCCACCATCGCCAATATTTACTTTCAGGAGTTCACCGAACGCTTCAAACATGGTGTGATCATTGTGGATAAACCGGAGTGTAAAAACGATTACCACACCATCACGCAGGATTCTGTGCTCACGGCCACCGTAACTGAGAACGATGATATCCCCGGAGCTGCCACCCTGACCATTATCTCCGGACCGGCCAACGGCACTGCCTCCACCAACGGCACCGATAACATCACCTACGACCCCAATGACGATTTCTCCGGGCTGGATACCATCGCATATAAGGTATGCCTTACCAGTGATCCCGACCTTTGTGATTCGGCCCTGCTGGTAGTCTATGTTACAGTGCCCTCTGCCGTGGAGACGATGCTGAACGAAAGGGTAAATGTCTATCCCAATCCTACTTACGGCAGGATCACGGTATCCGCCACATCGCCCGTGGTGAAGGTCCGCATCTTCTCCGTGGCCGGCATCCTCCTGCAGGAAGTGCTGCCTGAGAGCCTCTCCCCCGTAGTCCCACTCACCCTGCAGCAATCCCCCGGTATCTACCTCCTGGAGATACAGACAGAAAAAGGGATGATCCGCAAAAAGATCCTGATACGGTGAGATAAACCCAAAAGTTAACCATACAACAAGGCTTTATCAAACTTATCCCACCCGCCCCCCTGACCAAACAATAAGTTTGGAGTCCCGCAATTCTGAGGAATTGCGAGGATGCTCGCAAATGCCTCAAGCGGGCATTTGCGGCATGTGGAGTGTGGAGTGCCTGGAGATTGGAGTTAGAAGTTAAAAGTGCCTTAAGTTAAACCCAGATTACGCATTAGGAAGCTGAAAATTAGCTGAACTAATGCGTTAGCTGGGATTAACCCCGATCTAGGAGTTCACGGTTTTGGTGTAAGCCAAAACCGATGAAATCCTTAATCGATCAGCAATGAAAAGCGCTTGCGATTTTCTATTGCTGATTCTGGGTTAAAAGTTATGAGTTGGAGGTGGGTAGTTCTTGCCTCTTGATTCACTACTGTCCGAGATAAATTTGTTATATGCTTGTATGATACAGATAACTAACGCTTTCGAAGAAAATACAGGAATAATACCCCTACTAATTAAGCCAGTCACCCTGAGCTTGTCGAAGGGTTAGACTGGCGAAAGGATTGATATCTTTACCAGCAGTCTATGCTTCGACAAGCTCAGCATGACTGCTTAGATTTGGCTTTTCTTAATTTTTATCGGACACTAATACCTCTTGATTCTTGATTCTTGATTCTTGAGATATATACCTATTTAAATAGGTATTTTAATAGGCAATTAAATAGGTATTTAAATACCTATTTTTTCAATTCATCAGGATTCCATGAAAGCCACTCCCATTGTGCCTGCCCCGAGGTGCAGTCCCAGCACAGGGGATATGCTGTAATATCCTTCAGGCTCCCTGCCGGTGAACTTTTGGATCTCCCGGCCCAGGGCTTTTGCCTCCTCAGGCACATTGGCATGCAACACCATATATTCGCCCGAACGGCGGAAAGCTTCATCCCGGGCCAGCACCCGGATGATCTTCTTCAGTCCCTTTTTCTGTGAAAAGGCCATGCCGGTATTGATGGCTTTGCCTTCACGGTCGATTGTGACCATGGGACGCAGGTGGAGCAGGCGGGCCACCCATCCTTTCAGGTTGCCCACACGTCCGCTGCGCATCAGCTGCTTCATGGATCCGGCCACAGCATAGACGCGGGCTTTTTCGACCCACCGGTCAAAGCGGGCTGTGATCTCCTCGTGTGTGGCTCCCTGATCTATGGCTTCGGCCACTCTTTTCACCACCAGGCCGAACATACCTGACAGCCCTTTGGAGTCGAGGACCGTGATCTTTTTACCGGTCTCTTTTGCCACCTGCAGGGCAGCCTGCAGAGAAGTACGAAAGGTACCACTGAGCGCCGAGGAGAGATGCACGGCGATCACCGAATCGTAATGGGATACCAGGCGGGAGTACAGATTCACGAACGATTTGATATTGGGTTGTGAGGTGGTAAGGACGGGCGACTCCTCCTGAATGATCTCATAAAAACGTTTCGGCCGGATGGTCACCCGGTCCAGGTATTGGTTCTCGTCCATGTACAGATAGATAGGCACCATGGTGATCTGGTGCGCCTCGAGGTACTCCTCCGGCAGATCACAGGCCGAATCGGTCACCAGGGCTATGGAATGCTTACGCTCATGGGCCACACGGTATTGCAGGAGCATGTCATCGGCCTTCTGAAAAACAAGGCGGCCATACGGCCTCAGCCGGTCGATCACCTCATCGGGCCGGTCGGTGTGCACATGGATACGTACCATAGAAGGGGTACCGGCCACCACGATCGAATCTCCTTCGTCTTCCAGCATTTTCTCCAGCCGGGAACGGTCAATATTCTCCCCTTTCAGGAGAACTTCCGTACAATAACGATAGGTCAGCTCTCCGCCATGCTCCATCTCCACATCCAGGGGCTCATCAACCACCAGGGGCTTTTTCATACGCGCCAGGGGACGGATATCATCCTTTCTGAGCAGATCGACCACTCCTTCCAGAAACACCACAAAGCCCTTGGCCCCGGCATCCACCACCGCGGTCGAGGTCAGCTCTTTCATCTTTTGGGAAGTGGCCTCCAGGGAACGGAGGGCTACATCATACGACCTCGTGATAAGGGTCCTGAAATCCCCCAAATGATAGTTGTGCTGGATATATTCGGCCCATTCCCGGATTACCGTCAGCATGGTCCCTTCTACCGGATCGGCAATGGCCTCGTAAAGATATTTGATCGAGTTCTTGACCGAAAAAGCAAAATCCTTGATGGTGATGTTCTGGCAGTTGCAGGTCTCCTGATCGATCCCGCTGAGGAACTGTGCAAAGATGATCCCGGAATTACCGCGGGCCCCAGTCAGCGCCGCCTCGGCGATCAGCGAAGTGGTCATCTTGTAGGAACGTACGGGATGAATGGCATCCATGATCGACCGGAACGTGGAGGCCAGGTTGGTACCCGTATCTGCATCCGGCACCGGAAAAACATTCAGCTTGTTGATCTCCTGCTGATGCTCCAGCAACCGTATCGCTCCGGCATAAAACGAATAAAAGAACCGCCGGCCGTCAATCTTTTCTATCTGCATCATCCTGCTTTTAATAATGATCGGCGACCGCAAGTTACACAAAATATATTATATGATTTTTTGCATTATTAAAAATGATCATTATATTTGAATCATTCTAATATTTGAATCTATATAAATATAAATTTTGCATACCCCCACGACAGAAGAGATCATCCGGAAATTCCGGGAACGGGGACTACGGGTCACCACACCGCGCATTGCGGTTTATAAGGCGATCCTCTCCTCCTCACATCCCGATGCGGAATCCATCCTCCGGCTACTGAAAGAGGAATATCCCCAAATCACTTCTGCCACGGTCTACAACAACCTGGAAGCCCTGGAAAAAGCAGGGCTTATCCACAAAGTGCTCACGGACAAAGGGAGTATGAAATACGACGGGATCCTGGAAGAGCATCATCATCTGCTGGATACCACGAAAGACGAGATCATCGATTATTTCGATCCCGGGCTGACCACGATGCTGAATGAATATTTCAGGAAGAGACCTCTGAAAGATTTTGAAGTGTCCAGGATCACGGTACAGATCATTGGCAAACATATCAAAAAGAACTCTCAGAAATGAATACGGAAGCCTTTTTCAAATTAACTTACGGATTGTATATCATCAGCTCTGCTGCCGGAGGAAAAAAGAACGGTTATGTAGGGAATATGGTCTTTCAGGTTACGGCCACCCCGCCCCAAATGGCTGTCAGCTGTAATAAGGACAACCTCACCTCTTCGCTCATTGCGGAAAGCGGATACTTTTCCGTTGCCGTGCTGGAGCAGGATACCTCTGCGGACCTGATCGGGCTTTTTGGGTTCAGCAGCGGCCGGGATGTTGACAAGTTTGCCGGTACGGAGCACCTGGAGACAGAGCATGGCACACCGGTACTCCTGCAAAATACCATTGCCTGGTTCGAATGCAGGGTGATCCGTACGATGGATGTGGGCACCCATCTGGTATTCATAGGAGAGATCATCGCCAACGACCTGTTGTCACAGGACAAAGAACCTCTCACCTATGCCTGGTACCACCAGGTAAAAAAAGGCAGGGCCCCGAAGAATGCCCCGACTTATCTCCCGGAGGAGAAAGAAACTCCTTCAGAAGCCCCCTCCCCTCAGGAAGGCTTGTTCCGGTGTGCCGTATGCGGGTATGAATATGATCCTGCCAAAGGAGATCCGGAAAGGGAGATCCCGCCCGGCACCCCCTTTGAAAATCTGCCCGACGACTGGACCTGCCCCGTCTGCGGGAGCAGCAAGGAAGAATTTTATGCTGTATAATCAACCTATATTTTTTAATTTCTAAAAATTGCGATCATGAAATCATTGAAAGGAACACGTACCGAACAGAACCTGTTAAAATCTTTCGCAGGAGAGTCACAGGCCAGAATGCGCTATGACTATTTTGCCAAGCAGGCCAAAAAAGAGGGCCTGGAACAGATCTCGGCCATCTTCGCCGAGACGGCCCTGAACGAGAAAGAGCATGCCAAGCGCTTCTTCAAATTCCTCGAAGGGGGTATGGTGGAGATCACGGCTGCTTATCCTGCCGGCGTCATCGGCACAACGCTTGAGAACCTGAAAGCCGCCGCCGAGGGGGAAAATGAAGAGTGGACACAGCTTTATCCCGAGTTTGCCGACGTCGCAGAGGAAGAAGGCTTCAAGGAAATAGCCGCTGCCTTCCGGATGATCGCCAAAGTGGAAAAAGCCCACGAGGAACGCTACCGCAAGCTCTACAGCAATCTCGAAGAAGGGAAGGTCTTCGAAAGGGATGGCGTGATGATCTGGAAATGCCGCAACTGCGGGTACATCCACGAAGGTAAATCGGCCCCGAAAGTGTGCCCGGCCTGCCTTCACCCACAGGCTTATTTTGAGTTGGAGGCTCAAAATTACTAAAAAGCCGGCAAGAAAGCTCCCCACAGTACTTAGGACTCCGGGGTTTCGGCAGGTAAGCCTGCCTTCACCTACAGGCCTATTTCGAACTGGAAGCACAGAACTATTAGGAACGATGATTGACGAACGATGATTGACGAACTGGAGGAAGCTCGATATTGGAGCAAAGCATTTAAAGTTGAACGATGCTGGAGCGTTAGCGGAAGTCCCGGCAGCGCCATCGGCTTCCTTCGACACGCTCAGGAACCGCCTCTGGCGGCCGATGGTTTACCGGGGATCGTCGAACGATGATTGACGAGTGATGATCGTCGAAAGGAGATCCGGGTTATGAGATAAAGAATTCTTTTTCCTTCCTGAGATCGAGGAAGGGATATTTCGCTTCCATGGCCCGGATCTTTTTCAGTTGTGCTTCGCGGAATTTCCGGTGTTCTGCCGAGCCCGGCCGAAAAGGCCGGTGGGCCATGGCCCGCAGGATCTTCTCCATCTCCGCTGCCACAGGGTGAACGGCCGGGTCAAGCACCGCCTCCCTGAAGCGCTGCCGGATATAGTCCACGGCCGTATCCGAGAGATGCAACATGTCCGCAGCATAAAAGCGGTAATCACGCAGATCGTCCATCAC
>JALVJE010000048.1 GCA_027028505.1 Bacteroidales bacterium | reverse complement strand
AGACCATGTTCTCCTGGGCCCCTTCTGCTCCGGGAAGCACGAATCCCGGGATCTTGTAAAAATAAGGATCTTCAGGGTCCTTGTGGATCGCGGCAATGATCCTCACTTCATGCCCTCTCTCTTTCAGAGCCTCGGCAATGCGCATGGTGGCGATGGTGCCCCCATTGGCTTCGTTATATGAATCGACAGCTATTACAATGATCATAATTAAAAATTTTAAATGATTAAAAATCTACACCGGGGAGATATCCGGCGCTGGTAAATTTACCATCTCTATCTTTGCCGGAAACACTATATGGCACAAATATGAATCTTTTTTACTCCCTTATTCATAAAGTTGTATATCGGAAAGTCACATCATCCTGCAGAGAAAATCTTATTTTTACCGCTCCGTCATTGGAGGAAAGTGCAATGATCAAACAAAATCGATGAAAAAGAATCTTCTTCTCTTGTTTCTCCTTTTTCTCCCGGTTGCGAGAGCTTCCGGCCAGTATCAGTTCAATGAGAACTGCCGGAACAGCTGGGTACTGCTGTTCGATCTGAAGTTCGATGAAGCCCGGCACCTTATGCAAAAAGAGCTCTCCGTCCACCCGACCAATTATTATGCACTTTATCTGGAACAGACGATCGACGCCTGGTCGTTATACATCAATCCGGAAGAAAAGGCGTACGAGGCCTTTCTTGATAACTATGATAAAAGAAGGAAGATCATGGACGGCCGGTATGAAGATTCTCCCTACTACCTGATGTGCAAGTCGGAGATGGACCTGCAGGCCGGATTGTTCAGGGTGCTGAACGGATCGCTGCTCGGCGGGGCCAACAAGCTATACAAAGGCTACAAGGAGGTACATAAAAACCTGAACCGCTATCCTGACTTCGGCCCAAGCCGGATGATCGACGGTTTTTTCAACTGCGCCCTGTCCAACCTTCCCCCGTTTGTCAAAGGGGTGGCCTCCCTGTTCTCGGTTTCCTCGGATTTTGATAAAGGATGGAAAACGCTGGAAGATGTCTGTAGGCAACAACAACATATCCGGGGTATCAATGCCGAATCGGCGCTCTTCCTGATCTTCGTGGCCAAGATCAACAAAACACCGGAGATCGTTTACGACCTCACCCAAAACTACGACAACTCTTTCAGGGATCTGTTCATGCCGCAGTTTTTCAAGGCCAACATTGAATACCACACGCGACGTAATGAACAGGCTTTGGGAACGCTTGCCACCCTTTCCGGGGAAAACGGTCCTAAAGCGAAATTTCTTTATAATTACATGATGGGCAAAGCTTTGTTGCGCAAGCTGGATCCGGAAGCCGGAAAATACATCCAACAGTTTTTGCAGGAACTGCACGAAGAGAATTATTTCAGGGAGATGACCTATGCGCTGGCGCTGGTCCATCTCCTCCGTGGCGACAGGAAAAAATATCATGCACTCTGCAGGGAGGTGATCGAAAAGGGGGATGACATCATCGAACGCGACCGGGAAGCGCTTTATGATGCCTCCCTGGACTATGAGCCGGATATCGATCTCGTCAAAGCCCGGCTGCTGCTCGACGGCGGCTACCTGCAACGCGCCGGGAAGAACATTTCAGACTATGAAGCACACCCCCGTGCGGCACTTCCTTACCAACTGGAGTACCATTTTCTGAAAGGCAGATATACCCTGTCTTCCGGAGATACTTCAGCAGCCATCCGGTGTTTTCAATGGGTGCTTCAAAACGGGCGGGATGAAAAATATCTCTTTGCCAGTGAGGCAGCCCTCCGGCTGGGAGAGATCTATGAAAAACAAAAAA
>JALVJE010000047.1 GCA_027028505.1 Bacteroidales bacterium | reverse complement strand
GGGAAACGCATCATCGCCATCACCGACGCACACAAAGGAGCCCTGCGCACCCTGGCCGGCCGGGAGGGGTACCGCTCCTTTATCATCCCCGATGACATCGGCGGGCGTTACTCGGTACTCACACCTGTGGGACTGGTGCCCATCGCCCTGGCCGGATACGACATCCGGACCCTGGTGCGGGGAGCTGCCGACATGGAAGACCTTACCTGCCCCGCCCGTACCTTCCATGAGAACCCCGCCGCACAATATGCGGCTGCCCGGCACCTGCTGTACAAAGCAGGCAAGAAGATCGAGATCCTGGCCAACTACCAGCCCAAGCTGCACTTTTTTGCCGAATGGTGGAAACAGCTCTTCGGCGAGAGCGAAGGAAAAGACGGCAAAGGCCTGTACCCGGCATCGGTCGACTTCACCACCGACCTGCACTCCCTCGGACAATACATCCAGGAGGGTGAGAGGATCCTCTTTGAGACCGTCCTCTCCGTGGAAAAACCGGAAAGGAAAGTGGTCATCCCGGAGGATGCGGACGACCTGGACAAGCTCAACTACCTGGCAGGGAAACGCTATGACGAGGTGAACAAAATGGCTGAGCTGGGCACCCTCCTGGCCCACGTGGACGGCAGCGTACCCAACATAAAGATCACGATCGGAAAACTGGACGAATACCACCTGGGCCAGATGATCTATTTCTTTGAGAAAGCCTGTGCCATCAGCGGATACCTCCTGGGTGTCAACCCTTTCAACCAGCCGGGAGTGGAGGCGTACAAACGCAATATGTTCGCGCTCCTGGGCAAACCGGGATTCGAAAAGGAGACCGAAGCGATCAGGAAAAAGATCAAAGGTTAAGAACGCCCGCTTTTCGCACCCATTTTTTATCGGCGCACTGCTCCAGCATCTCTCCGACGGTCAGGCCCGTCAGAGGATGCACGGTGGCGGCAGCGATCTCTGCCACCGGCACCAGCGCAAAACGGCGCTCTGCCAGGCGGGGATGCGGTACCTGCAGGTCGGGCGTCTCAATGACCCTCTCACCGAAAAAAAGAAGATCTATGTCAAGGGTACGGCCCTCGTAACCCTCCCCGTGCCTCTCCCGGCCCATCGCTCGTTCTATGCCCTGCGTGACCCTGAGCAATTCTTCCGGTGTAAGGGATGTATGCAGCATTACGGCACAGTTCAGAAAAGGGACCGGGTCCTCAAAACCCCAGGGCTCGGTCTCATACAGGGAAGAGACAGCCACGATCTCTCCTGCCTGCTCACCCAGCCGGTCCAGGGCCTCCCGCAGGATCCCCCGGCGGTCACCGCGGTTCCCTCCCAGCAACAAAATGACTTTTTCGGACGCCATAAGAAAATTTCTTGCTCTGCTTGCAAAAATACAACTCTGGTTCGTATCTTTAAGCAATATTAATCATTCCAAACACTTTGTTATGAAAAGCTTTTTGAAATATACCCTGGCCACCATCGTCGGTGTGTTCATCTCGTTCCTCCTGATCTCCTTCTTCCTACTGGGAACCTTGGGGATAATGAGCTCCATGATGACCTCGGAAAAACCGGTAGAAATAAGGGATAACTCCGTTCTCTATTTCCGTCTTTCTGCCAATGTGCCGGAAAGGACCCCCGCTTTTCCTTTCTTCGGCATGGATCCTTTCAACCTGAACCTGCAGACGGTCACCGGACTGAACGACATCCTGGCCAATATCCGGAAAGCCAAAGAGGACGACCGGATCAAAGGCATCTACCTGGAGGCAGGTACCGGTTATCCCGGCATAGGCACGGTGGAAGAGATCCGCAATGCCCTGCTGGATTTCAAGACCTCCGGCAAGTTCGTCCTTTTTTATTGTCCCGGCATCCTCCTGCAATCGGCTTACTACCTGGGCACCGCAGCGGACACCCTTTATCTGAACCCGGCCGGCACCATGCAGTTCACCGGTCTTCGCTCCGAGATCATGTTTTACAAAAAAGCCCTCGAAAAACTGGGTGTCCGGGTGCAGGTGGTCAAGCACGGCAAGTTCAAGAGCGCCGTGGAACCTTTCATCCGGGACCATATGAGCAAAGAGAACCGCGAGCAGATACGGGTGTACATGAGCTCCATCTGGGGTTATCTGCTGGACAGCATCGGCACTGCCCGGGATCTCACACCGGAAGAGCTGAACAGGCTCGCCGACAGCCTGCTCATCGACAGTCCGCAGGCAGCGGTGAAATACGGGCTGGTGGACGGCATCAGGTACAGGGATGAGGTCCTCGACGAGCTGAAGCAACTGTCCGGTACTTCCGGGAAGTTGCATCTCATTTCCATGTCCAAATACACCAAAGTGCAGCCGAAAAAGAAAAGCCTTCCCGAAGATAAGATCGCCATCGTCTATGCTTTTGGCGATATCGTCATGGGGGACGGTGCCGACAACAACATCGGGGCCAAGCGTTTCGCCAACGCCATCCGGAAAGCCCGTGAGGACAGCTCGGTCAAAGCCATTGTCCTGCGTGTTAACTCGCCCGGCGGCAGTGCCCTCGCCTCCGATATCATCTGGCGGGAGGTGAGCCTGGCAGAGCAGACCAAGCCGGTGGTCGCCTCCATGGGCACCTATGCCGCCTCGGGGGGCTATTACATCCTCTCCCCCGCCGACAGCGTCTTCACCCTGCCGGTGACCCTCACCGGCTCCATCGGTGTCTTCGGCCTCATCCCCGACCTGCAGAAACTGATGAACGACAAGCTGGGCATCACCTTCGACGTGGAAAAGACCAACCGCTATGCCGACTTCGGCTCACTCTACCGGCCGCTGTCGCCGGGCGAGAAAGCCTTCCTCACCACCCAGATCGAGAATACATATAAAATGTTCGTGGACCATGTGAGCGAGGGCAGGGACCTGCGGCCCTCCTATGTCGACTCGATCGGCCAGGGACGGGTGTGGAGCGGCCTTAATGCCCTGCAGAACGGACTGGCTGATGCCCGCGGAGGCCTCTACGATGCTGTGGACGCCGCTGCCGGAATGGCCGGACTGGAAACCTACCGCACCGTCGATTATCCCAAACAAAAAGAACCTTTCCAGGAGATGATGAAACAGCTCGCCGGCGAGGTGCGGCTGATGACCCTCCCCAAAGAGCTGCGACAAGTATGGAGCACCTGGCAGGAACTGACAGCCCTGAAAAAGAAATACACCATCCAGGCCCGCATGCCGTTTATACCGGAAATATATTGAAGGGTCGAAAAGTCTAAAAGTCGAAAAGTCTAAAAGTCTAATGGTCAAAGAGTATTTTCCCTTTGAACTATGAACTATGAACTGTGAACTGTGAACTGTGAACTATCAACTCGATATGCCGCAAATGCCAGCCAGCATTTGCGAGCATCCTCGCAACTCTATAGGATCGAAGATCCTAAGAGTTGCGGGACCCGAAACTCGCAACTCGATACTCATAACTCGTAACTCGATACTCGCAACTCGATACCCGATACCCGATACCCGATACTCGTAACTTCTAACTTTTAACTTTTAACTTCTCCAAACCTTTTTCGATCCTTGCTACCGTCTCCTCTTTCCCGATCATCTCCATGATGTCGAAGAGGTGCGGGCCTTTGGAGGCGCCCACCAACAGCAGCCGCAGGGCATTGAGCACCTTGCCCATGCCGGCCTCCTTCGCTTCGATCCAGCTTTTGATCCGCTCCTCCAGCACACTGCTCTCAAAAGGCTCCGTAACCCGGATCACCTCCTTCACCTCCTCCATCAGATGCGGCACATCGCCTTTCCAGCGTTTCTTCACGACCTTCTCATCATAATGCTCCGGTGCCACAAAGAAAAATGAGGCCTCTTGCCACAGGTCCCTGACAAAATCCACCCTTTCACGGGTGAGTGCCACCACCTTTTTTACCAGGGCCGGATCGGCAGGGATACCTCTCTTTTCCAACTCTTCCCTGAACATCTCCGTCACTTCCCCCAGGGGTTTCATCTGCAGGTATTGGTGATTGAACCAGCGGGCTTTCTGCGGATCAAAACGGGCGCCGGACCTGTTGATGCGGTCGAGCGAGAAAAGACGGGCCATCTCTTCGAGGGAGAAGATCTCCTGCTCCGTCCCCGGGTTCCATCCCAGCAATGCCAGCATGTTGACAAAGGCTTCGGGAAAGTAGCCTTCCTCCCGATAGCCGGGCCACACCTCCCCTTCCGGGGTGGTCCACTGCAGCGGAAAGACCGGGAAACCCATACGGTCGCCGTCGCGTTTGCTCAGCTTGCCCTTGCCCTCGGGCTTGAGGATCAGCGGCAGGTGAGCAAAAGCCGGCGCTTTCCAGCCGAAGGCTCTGTAGAGCAACACATGCAGAGGCAGCGAGGGCAGCCACTCCTCGCCCCGGATCACATGGGTGATCTCCATGAGATGATCATCCACGATATTGGCCAGGTGATAGGTGGGCATGCCGTCGGCTTTATAGATCACTTTATCATCAAGGGTGGAGGTGTCGAAGGTCAGATCGCCCCGTATCTCATCGTGCAGGTGCAACTGCTCGCCCGGATCGATGCGGAAACGGACCACATACGGTACCCCCTCCTCCAGCAACCGCTTCACCTCATCAGCAGGAAGGGTCAGGGCGTTACGGAGGCTCCCCCGTACCGAATGATCATAGCTGAATGTTTTCCCCCCGGCAGCATACTCCTGCCGTAATGCTTCCAGCTCCTCCGGTGTGTCAAAGGCATAGTAGGCTTTCCCCTCTTTCAGCAGCCGGTCCACATACTCCCGGTAGATCGCCTGCCGCTCCGACTGGCGGTAGGGAGCATATCCCTCCTGCTGCCAGGGCCCTTCATCCGGCAGGATACCGCACCAGCGCAACGACTCGATGATGTACTCCTCAGCCCCCGGCACGTAACGGTGGCGATCGGTATCCTCGATACGCAGAACGAAGGTCCCGCCATGATGACGGGCAAAAAGATAATTGAAAAGAGCGGTGCGTACACCTCCAATATGCAAAGGTCCCGTAGGACTCGGTGCAAAGCGCACCCTGACATTTTTCCCCATGATCTGAATTTTTTGCAAAACTACTCATTTTTGCCCGTTTCTTCCTTGTAACATGTGCGCGTTTTATACATCTTTACTTCCCTGTAAAAGCACCGGACGATATGTTAAATATCATTTGTATGCTGTAAAATATTGATTTATTTCGTATGACAAAACCAGGCACTATGAAAGAGAACATTATGATCATCGGAGCTTCGGGACAGATCGGCTCGGAGCTCACCCTGCGTCTGCGGGATATGTACGGAGCGGGCCATGTCTTTGCCACCGACCTGAAGGAACCCACTCCCGATATCCTGGAGAGCGGGCCTTTTGAGCTGCTGGACGTCATGGATGACAAACGCCTCATCCACTTTGCCATCCGCCACAAGATCACACAGATCTATCACCTGGCGGCTGTCCTCTCGGGCAATGCGGAGAAGCTGCCCATGCAGGCCTGGCACATCAACATGAACAGTCTCCTCAACGTCCTCGACCTGGCCCGGGAGGTGGAGGATATCAAAAAGGTCTTCTGGCCCAGCTCCATCGCAGTCT
>JALVJE010000046.1 GCA_027028505.1 Bacteroidales bacterium | reverse complement strand
GCTCCACGGGGTATTACGATGATGCTGAGTTCCGGTATCTTTTTTTTTCATATCTGAGTGATTAGATCTCTTTGAACCTTTATATGTATATGAGGCAGATACGAAAATAATAAATAATCTTTTTTTATTTCTCTTGTGAGATTACTTGACATGAATGATACTTTTTCGTTCCTGATAAAAATGGGTGGAACGGAATAAACTGATTATCTTTGGGGCAATACAAAATTTATATAGTTGTGGCAAGAAAAATATTTTTTACAGTATCGGTTCTGTTGGTGATCTCTTTTGTGTCCTGTTCCCGTGAGGTGGACCCGCCGGCGCCGGTGATGCCGGTACCGTCACCCCGGCAACTGGCATGGCAACATCTGGAATTTTATGCTTTTACCCATTTCACCGTCAATACGTTCACGGATAAGGAATGGGGATACGGAGATGAATCGCCCAAAGTGTTCAATCCGTCGGACCTGGATTGCGGGCAATGGGCCAGGGTGATCAAAGCGGCCGGCATGAAAGGCATCATCGTGACCGCCAAGCATCATGACGGTTTTTGTCTGTGGCCTTCGAAGTATACGGAGCATTCGGTGAAGAACTCTCCCTGGAAAGACGGGAAAGGGGATGTGCTCAAAGACCTTTCTGAAGCCTGCAAGGCAGAGGGGCTCAAATTCGGGGTTTATCTCTCTCCCTGGGACCGTAACAGCGCATTGTACGGCACACCCGAATATATCACTTACTACCGCAACCAGCTGAAAGAGATCCTGAGCAATTACGGGCCTGTCTTTGAGGTGTGGTTTGACGGGGCCAACGGAGGCACGGGCTATTACGGCGGGGCCCGGGAGAAGCGCACCATCGACCGGAAAACCTACTACGACTGGCCCGATACCCGCAAGATCGTGCGGGAGCTGCAACCCGACGCCGTGATGTTCAGCGATGCGGGTCCCGATGTGCGGTGGGTTGGTAACGAGCGGGGTATCGCCGGCGAAACCAACTGGTCGATGATCAACAAGGATGAGTTCGCACCGGGGGTGGCCAAGACGGATGTACTCAACCATGGGCTGGAAAATGGCAGGGACTGGGTGCCGGCCGAATGTGATGTGTCCATACGTCCCGGATGGTTCTATCACAAGAGCCAGGATGACAAGGTCAAGAGTGTCAATCAATTGGTAGATATCTACATGAAGTCCATCGGCCGCAACGGCTCTTTTCTGCTCAATGTGCCGCCCGACCGTACCGGCAGGATCAACGAACATGATGTGCAGCGCCTGAAAGAGTTCCGGAAAGCACTGGATGAGATATTTGCCCGCAACCTGGCTGCCGGGAAACGGGTGTCGGCAGATTCCTGGCGGGGAAAGAGTGACACCTATGCACCGGCGAACCTGACCGACGGCAAAGAGGACACTTACTGGTGTAACGATGATGATGTCAAACAGGGTGTGCTGACGATCGATCTGGACAAACGCCAGGAGGTGAACCTGGTACTTTTACAGGAGTACATCCCGCTGGGTCAGCGGGTAAAGAAATTCAGGGTGGAGGTGCTGGCAGACGGTAACTGGCAGGAGGTGGCCTCCGGGACGACCATCGGTTACAAAAGAATCCTTCATTTTACACCGGTGCGGACAGATAAGATACGTATTACAATAGAGGATGCCCGGGCCTGTCCCCTGATCAACAATGTGGAGATCTACAAAGCGCCTGAAAAATATTTTGAACTTTAATCTAATAACATATCTGTATATGAGATATCATATTCTGAAAGTAGCTTTCCTAATGGTAGGGGTCCTTCTGGTCATTGCGTGCAATACAAGTATGACCGGGGATGATCCGGTGGAGAACAAGGTAAATGCTCTTTTGTCTGAGATGACCCTGGAGGAGAAGGTGGGGCAGATGACCCAGATCACCATAGGCGTGTTCTACAACGATAATATCCTGGATAAGGAGAAACTGAAAGAATATATCTCGAAGTATGGGGTAGGGTCGATCCTGAATGCACCTACCGTGGATGGTATGTCCCAGGCGATCTCACTGGAGCAATGGAACTCGCTGATCACGCTGATACAGCGGGATGCGATGAACACAAGGTTGAAGATCCCCGTGTTGTACGGGGTGGATGCGATCCACGGGGCTACCTACATCAAGGGCTCCACGCTCTTTCCCCATAATATCGGTATGGCTGCTGCGCGCAACCGCAGACTTGTGAACCATGTGGCACATGTGACTGCCATGGAGGTGCGTGCCTCCGGTGTGCGGTGGAATTTTGATCCTGTCCTTGGGGTGGGGAGACAACCCCTCTGGTCGCGCTTCGAAGAGACATTCGGTGAAGACCCCTTCCTGGTCAAAGTGATGGGAAAGCTGGCGATCAAAGGATATGAAGGCCAGGGGCTGGAATCGCCTTTGTCTGTTGCTTCCTGTGCAAAACATTATATCGGCTATCCCGTGCCGCAGTCGGGCAAGGACCGGACACCGGCCGTGATCCCGGAGTATCAGCTGCGGCAGATCTTTCTGCCTCCTTTCAGGGTGGCCATACAACAGGGTGCCTCTACGGTGATGATCAACTCGGGCTCCGTCAACGGCGTGCCGGTCCATGCCAGCAAATATCTGATCACAGACGCGCTGAAGGGTGAACTGGGTTTTGAGGGACTGGTGGTCACTGACTGGGAAGATATCATTGCTCTGTGGAAGCAGCATCATGTAGCCCGTAATAATAAAGAAGCAGTGATGATGGCTGTCAATGCCGGTATCGATATGAGCATGGTGCCTTATGACCTCTCTTTCTATCATGATCTTATTGCGCTGGTGAAAGAGGGCAAGGTTTCCGAAGAGCGGATCAATGACGCGGTGCGCAGGATCCTGCGCATCAAGTACCGCCTGGGGCTTTTTGAGGATCCGTTCCCGGAGCCGGAGGCTCTTGCCAATTTCGGAAAGCAAGGCTACAGGACCCTGGCTTTACGGATCGCAGAGGAGACCATGACCCTCCTGAAAAACGATACCCTGCAGGGTCATCCCGTCCTGCCTCTGAAGAAAGGCACAAGGTTGCTGTTGGCAGGGCCTGCGGTCAATTCACTGGCTGCTCTCCACGGCAGCTGGTCTTACTGCTGGCAGGGCACGATCGATTCGCTTTATCCGGAAGTAACGAAAAATATCCGTCAGGCGCTCGAAGAACTGAATGGCAGGAAGAACGTGATCAGTGTGGCTCCTCCCCATTTCGGGAAGATCACAGCCAGGGATATTGATGTCATGCGAAAAAAAGCACGCAATGTGGATGCCATTGTCCTTTGCCTGGGTGAGAATGCCTATGCTGAGAGTCCCGGCAGCATCAACGACCTGACCCTGCCGGAAGATCAGCTCTCCCTGGCCCGGGCGGCGGCAGCCACCGGCAAACCGGTGATCCTGGTGCTCACTGAGGGACGTCCGCGCATCATCCGGGAGATCGTCCCTTCGATGAACGCTATCCTTATGGCATACCGCCCCGGCAGCAAGGGAGCGGAGGCCATCGCCAACACCCTCCTGGGAAGGTCCAATCCCTCGGGAAGACTTCCTTTCTCCTATCCCCGCTATACCGGCAACATCATCCCCTATGATGCTCCTGTGAGGGAGGGGAAATATTATGACCCGCAATGGCCGTTCGGCTATGGCCTCAGCTATACCCGGTTTGCCATCACCGGATTCACTCTCAGCAGAGATACACTTACCTTCAGTGATACCCTTTCCGTCTCTGTCGAAGTGACCAATCAGGGGGAAAGGGCCGGGAAATATTCCGTTGAGGTCTATGTGAAAGATTATACCGCTTCTGTCATACCTCCGGTGAAAAGGCTCAGGGCTTTCCGGAAGATCTATCTGGAGCCCGGCACATCAACGACCGTGAATTTCCACCTGAAAAAACCGGATTTTTCATTTGTCGGGACGGATCTGATGGGACACCAGGAACCCGGCCGTATGGCTGTGATCGTGGGAGATATGAAGAAAGATTTCTATTTAAAAAAATAGCAGGGATATTGCTTTTACGGGGGTCCGGGCTGTTACATATCTGCTTTATTAATTAAGCAACGTTTTTTTCAGGAGTACGTCTTTATATGGAAATGCTTAAGAACCCGGCAGGGATCGGGTAACAGGATGTTGATCTTATTGACAGAAAACTTATGAGAACGTTGAAGATTCTACTTTTGATGGCAGTGGGGGGATGGAGTTTTTTATCTTCCCCGGCCCAACGGCCGAACATACTCTTTATTGAGGTTGATGACCTGCAATATGAATACCTGGGTGTCAACGGCGCGAAATATCCGCCTACGCCCCATGTGGACAAGCTGGCAAAGGAAGGGGTCTATTTCCGCAATGCCGTGGCTCAGGGCATGATGTGCGGGCCTTCCCGCAACTCGCTGATGACAGGTCTCTATCCTCACAACCTGGGATTTTATTACAACGGACAGATGAAGTCGCTGCCACAGGGGGTATGGACCTTTCCCAAAGCTTTGCAGCGGGCCGGTTATTACACAGCCTGGATCGGGAAATGCCATATCCGGCCCTACATTGCTGAAGGTAAAGATAAGACCGAAGCCATGGCCGAAGAGATGGGGTTTGACCTGGTGCACCAGACGGTGGGACGCGCGGTACTGTGCAAACAACTCAGGAAAGGCAAGCAACTCAGAAAAGACTGGTATGTCAACTATCTCCGTTCAAAGGGACTGGCAAATACCTTCATGAACGAGTGCGGCAAACCCAGCACCCTTCCCGAAGATGATTACCTGGACGGTTTTTTTACAGGGGCGGCCAAAGATTTCCTGGACAGTTACGATCAAAAGAAACCTTTCTTTCTCTGGCTCAATTATTCCTTGCCACATGGACCCTTTGACGTGCCGGAGAAGTACCACACCTTTGATCCGCAGGAGATGCCGGGCGGTACACGTGTGAAAAATTACACTCCCCCACCGGGACTGGTGAAGAAAACAAAACCGGCACGGAGTGAGGAGGAGATCCGGGATCATCAGGCGGGTCTGTGCGCCAATATCTCCCTGATGGACAAATATGTGGGTGAAGTGCTGGAGGCCCTGAAAGAAAAAGGTCTCCTGGAGAACACGGTTGTTGTGTTCTTCTCCGACCAGGGGGTGATGATCGGCGACCACTGGCGTTTCCACAAGGGAACGCTCTACCGGCAGATCACCAACCCGGCCCTGATCATCTCCTGGCCCGGCCATATGAAACAGGGGATCGTGATCAATGATCCGGTGGAGCTGACCGACCTGGTACATACCACCCTGGAGCTGGCCGGCGCCAAAAAAGAAGATCTGAAAGAGCGTCCTTACAGTGTGAGCTTACTGCCTGCCCTGTACAAAGGCCGCTCTACGGGACGTAAGACAGGGTTTGCCGAGATCGAAGGATATGCCATGGTCACCGACGGGCGCTACCGCCTGGTACGCGGAAAAGATGCGCTGTTCCTTT
Organism: Bacteroidales bacterium; assembly: GCA_027028505.1. Classification (GTDB taxonomy): domain Bacteria; phylum Bacteroidota; class Bacteroidia; order Bacteroidales; family VadinHA17; genus DRPN01. The sequence continues at coordinate 93 of JALVJE010000046.1, read as the reverse complement.
TTGATGATGAAAAAGATCCCAAAAACCTCGTCAACATAGCGGATCAGCACCCAGAGGTGGTCAAAAAACTCTCGGCAGCCCTTGACAAATGGT
>JALVJE010000045.1 GCA_027028505.1 Bacteroidales bacterium | reverse complement strand
GGAAAGCCGGCGTGACGGTGCTTCTCTTTGATGTCTTCAAGGGCTGGATCTCTGTGCGGCTGGCTACTTATGCCAACATCGTGCCGGGGCCTTCCGAGGCCTTCATGACCCAGCAACTGATCCTGGGGACGGCCGCCGCCATCGGGCATATCTTCCCTGTCTATGCCCGTTTCAAAGGAGGCAAAGGTGTCGCCACCTTCCTGGGGGTGGCCCTGGCTCTCGCCCCCTGGGCCACCCTCATCAGCATAGGGACCTTTCTCATCATCGTCTTCGTCTTCAACTATGTCTCCCTGGGTTCCATGAGCGCCGGCGTGATGTTCCCCATAACGGTATGGCTGATCCTCCCCTCCCCTTTTCTCTCGCTGAAGATCTTCGCCATCCTCGTCGCCATCCTGCTGATCTGGACCCACCGCAGTAACATTCGCCGGATCATCCGGGGCGAAGAATCACATGCCAGCGAGCTGTTCAAAAAGAAAAAGAGAGCGTAGTTTCAGGTTTCAGGTTCCAGGTTTCAGGTTCCAAGTTCCAGGTTCCGGTTATTTGTTCGTCGTTCGTCGTTCATCGTTCGTCTATCATCGTTCCCCGGTGATCTTCCTCATCTTTTGCAAAAAAGCCGGCGATGGAACGTAACATATTGTCAATGTTTACGTTCCTTTGAACATAACCAATACTTTTTCTCATGAAAGCAAGAACGTCCTTATTCGCCCTGATAACCGGAGCAGGGCTGCTGCTTTTAACAGCCTGTACCAAAGGAGATGAAGACTTTCATCCTGCAGGCACAACATTTATTGCCGGCAATACAGTAGCTAAAGAGTCGGTATTGCGATCCATCCCGGTCACTTACATTGACAAGGCCCGCACGACCCTGCACATTGCCTACCAGCACACCTCGCACGGCACCCATGTCTCCTACGGTCTCTTTGGTCTGCCGGATTACAAAAGCGGTGATGATGTCCTTTTCGCCATTACCAACAATGCCCCGGAAGCCAACAAACTGGATTTCCGTGATTATGCCATGGCCTCCTATGCCGCACCGGGAGAGGATGCGTCCGACCTGAGCCGCAACGAGACAGCCTTCATACAGGCTACCCGCAATTACCTCGACGACCCGAAAAACGAAGAGATCAACGTGGTGATGTGGTCGTGGTGCAACATCGCCGGACATCATGTATCCGACAATTATCTCAAAGGGATGGACTCTCTGATCTCCGAATACGGTCCGGGAGGAAGCAAGATAGGCACCGGTAGCGGCCAGCGCGAAAATGCGGTCACCTTTATTTTTATGACCGGACATGCCAACGTAGGCGACAATGTGGGTGACGGCAAGCCCAAAAACCAGGCCGATCTGATCCTGGATTATTGCAATAAGCACAAACAATTCTGCCTCGACTATTACAGCATCGACACGCACGATATGGAGGACAAATACTGGGAGGATGCCGGCGACAATGGCAACTCGGCAGCCTACGGCGGAAATTTCTACGAGAACTGGCAGGCCGGTCACACACTGGGCCAGGACTGGTATGAGAACAGGAACGCACCGGGCGGCACCGCCACCTACGGAGCCCACAACACCCAGCACATCACTGCCAACCGAAAGGCCTACGCCATGTGGTGGATCCTGGCCAGGATAGCAGGATGGGACGGGGAGTAAAGAAGTTTCGAGTATCGGGTTTTGAGTATCGAGTTAGGAGTTATTTCCTTCGAACTTCGAGCATCGAGCATCGAGCTTCATGGGAATAGTTTCTCCAGCTCCTCCTCCAGTTTCTGTAGCGTAAGGTTGAAGTAGATCTCGGCATCATAGGCCAGGGAGATCTCGCCGGTCTCCTCCGACACTACGATCACCACGGCGTCCGTTTTTTCAGCCAGGCCCAGAGCAGCGCGGTGGCGCATGCCGTACTTGGCCGGGAGGAAGATATTCTCCGTGACGGGCAGGACGCAGCGGGCTGCTACGATATGATCGTGCTGGATGATCACCGCACCGTCATGCAGGGGGTTGTTCTTGAAAAAGATCGACTCCAGCAGACGGGCGTTGACGGCAGCATCGATGCGGTCGCCGGTACCGATGATCGTCTCCAGGCCGCTTTCCCGGGCGATGGCGATAAGAGCGCCTGTCTTCGTAGAGGAGAGATGTTTGACAGCGTTCAGCACCTGCCGCAGGGCCGGCTCACTGAACATCTTCTCTCCTGCACCGCCGCTCCCCCAGGAAGCAAAACCCAGCCACCGCGCTTTCGCATAACGCCCGCCCAGCAGCAGCAGGAAACGCCTGATCTCCTGCTGGAAGACCACGATGAGGGCGATGACGCCCACACCGATGATCTGCCCCAGCAGCGAGGCCATCATCTCCATATGCAAGGCCCGGAAAGCCAGCCAGAAAATATAGACCAGAAAAATGCCCACGAAGATATCCATGGCCACAGTACCCCGTATCAGCCTGTAGAGCTCGAAGAGCAGCAGTGCCAGCAGCAGGATATCCAGAATATCCCAGAAACGTACCGTGATGAGTGCGATCATTGCGTAAAGATACAAAAGAGTATCGAGTTAGGAGTATCGGGTTTCGAGTATCGAGTTGAGAGTATCGAGTTCATAGTTCATAGTTCATAGTTCATAGTTCATAGTTCATAGTTCATAGTTCATAGTTCGTAGTTCGTGCCTGCCCGGATGAACGGTTCATCCGTTCGGACGGGGTTCTTGATTCTTGGCTCTTGTTTTTTGTTCAAGGGGTGTTTTTCCAGTAATCAATGATCTTTATGGCTTCGCGGGCGGCACGTACATCATGCACGCGCAGGATATCCACGCCTTCGAGGAGGGCGATGGTCTGCACGACGGTGGTGCCTTCGAGGGCCTCCTCAGCAGAGGTGCCCAGCAAGCGCCAGATCATAGATTTGCGGGAGACACCCACCAGCAGGGGCAGTCCCGTAGCCCGGAAAGCCTTCAGCCCTTTCAGGAGCTGGTAGTTGTGCTCCAGCGTTTTGCCGAAGCCGAAACCCGGGTCCAGCACCAGGGTGGTCACCCCCAGTTCATTGAGGAGGGCGATCTTCTTCGAGAAGAGGTAGAGGATGTCCCGCACCACATGCTCATATTCGGGGTTGTCCTGCATGGTCTGCGGGGTACCCTGCATGTGCATCATCACATAGGCCACACGCAGGTCCGCCACCGTCCGGAACATCTCCGGGTCCATATCGCCGCCCGAGATGTCATTGATCATCTCCACGCCATACCCTTCAACGGCTTTGCGGGCTACGGAAGCCCGGAAGGTATCGACGGATACCGGCAGCTGCGGCTGCAGATCACGTATGATGCGCAGCGCCTGCTCCAGGCGCTTCCACTCCTCCTCTTCCGGAACCGGTTCGGCGCCGGGCCGCGTGGAGAAAGCCCCCACATCCAGGATATCAGCCCCTTCGGATGCCAACTGCTCCACCCTGCCGGCAATATCTTTCTCTGCCACATACTTCCCTCCATCAAAAAACGAGTCGGGCGTGACATTCAGAATGCCCATGACCAGCGGGGGATCGGTCTCGTACAATCGTCCTCCCAGTACCAGCGTGTGGTTTTGCAGAAATGATGTATCTTTATCCATTGTTAGAACGATTTTAACCCTAAAAATACAGCAGAGATCCGTTAACCCCAAACATTTTTACGGAAATGAGCTTTATTGTCATAGAAGGTCTGGACGGTTCCGGCAAATCGACACAGCTGGAGCGGTTGCGGGATCATCTCACACGTCACGAGATCGACCATTTTTTCCTGCATTTCCCCCGTACGGACGCCCCGGTCTTCGGTGAGATGATCGCCCGCTTCCTGCGGGGTGAGCTGGGGAAGATAGAGGATGTGGATCCCTACCTGGTGGCCCTGCTGTATGCCGGCGATCGCATGGATGCGGCCGGTTTGATCCGCCGCGAGCGGGAGAACAGGCAGGTGGTACTGGTTGACCGGTATGTATATTCCAACATCGCTTTCCAGTGTGCCAAGCTGGAGGACTCGAAAGAACAGGAGAAACTACGTGACTGGATCCTGCATATGGAATACGAACATTTCCGGATTCCCAAACCCGATCTCAATATTTTTCTGGATGTCCCCTTTTCTTTTACAGTGGAGAAACTGAAAGAAAGACAACAAAGTGAAATCCGGAAATATCTGGAAGGACAACAGGATATTCATGAAAAAGATTTGACTTTTCAACAAAAAGTACGTGACATTTACCTACGTTTTGCTGCGACCCAACCGGATTGTATAAGTATTCCCTGTTATGATGAAAGGGAAAAAATATTACCCGCAGACCGGATCTTTGAAAAGATCGTAAAAGTACTTAAAGAAAATAAAATACTGTAAAACGGTCCATGGTTCTTGGTTATCCTATTCATCGATCAACGATCATCCCCGCCCGGACGAATGTCCCTGTCTACCGTCAGGCAGGCATTCGGACGGGGCTGACGCCAGTCGGACGGGGGTACTGGGGGAAGGCACAGAGCACAGAGCACAGAGCACAGTGCTCAGGGCTCAGAGCGCAGGAAGCGATGAAGCGATGAAGCGATGAAGCGATGAAGCGAAAACAACTCCAAACTCTAGGCACTCCACACTCCAAACTTCTTAAGGCAAAAGGGGGGCTGGATGAGGAAGGGCGAAGCTTCCCGTCATCTGTTCCTTCCCGGGCATTCCGCTCTTTATTTTCAATACCTGACAAAAGTCTTTTGTCATGCGGCATGCTTTCACTTATTTTCCGGTAAAATCCGTAAACCCGTCAGATGATGAAGACACTCAGGTTACTTGCCAGGATCCTTGCAGGAGCGGTTTTTATCTTCTCCGGCTTTGTCAAGGGCATTGATCTGACCGGTTCGGCTATTAAGTTTACGGAATATTTCCAGGCTTTTCATTTGGGCTTTCTCTCCCCGCTCTCCTTTCCTCTTGCCTTTCTTTTTCCTGCCCTGGAGTTCATGATCGGCATCTCCCTGGTCTTCAACCTCCGGCCCCGTGCCGGTGTATGGGGCTTCCTTCTGTTCATGGGGTTTTTCACCCCGCTCACTCTGATCCTGGCCCTTTTCGATCCGGTCAGCGATTGCGGCTGTTTCGGCGATGCCCTGGTATTCACCAACTGGCAGACCTTTTACAAGAACGTGGTCCTGCTGGCCCTGGCCATCTATCTTTTTGTGGAAAGGAAACATCTGGGTTCTGTCTGGCCGCCGCAGACTTCCCTGGGGCTGTTGATCATTTTCTTCGCTGTCTTCACCACTCTCTCTGTTTACAGTTACCGCCACCTTCCCCTGATCGATTTCCGGCCTTACCGTACAGGCACCAATATCCCGGAGAGCATGATCATCCCTGAAGACGCCCCCCATGATGTGTACAACACTGTGCTGATCTATGAGAAAGACGGCATCCAAAAAGAGTTTACCCCGGACAATATTCCATGGCAGGACACCACGTGGAAGTTCGTGGATCAGAAGACCACCCTTATAAAAAAAGGGTACACCCCGCCCATCCACGATTTTTCTCTTACCCTGCGTGACGGCACCGACATCACCGACCAGGTCTTATCCGACCGGGGGTACACTTTCCTGCTGGTCTCCCCCGACTTTGAGAAAGCCGACACCGGTGGCCTGCAAAAGGCACTCAACCTGTATGAATGGTGCAGGGGAAAAAACATTTCATTTTATACCGTCACCGCTTCTCCCCCGGAGGCTGCCTTGAAGCGGTTCAGGGCTCCCTATCCCATCCCCTGGGCCACCATGGACGAGACCACCTGTAAAACGATCATACGCTCCAACCCCGGGCTGGTGCTGATCAAGGAGGGTACCATCCTGGGCAAATGGTCTTACCGGGATATCCCGGAGCCTTCTTCTCTCCAAGGTAACCTCCTCGCCCGCCAGGTATCCCTGCTGCGCAAACATGCAGAACGGGATCTCGTCCTGCTGCTGACAGCCGGCCTCTTGCTCATAGCAGGGTTGGGAAGGATGATCAATAAAGTATGATCGATGATCGACGATCGATGAACCTGAAACATGGAACATGGAACATGGAACATGGAACCTGGAACCTGGAACCTGGAACCTGACACTTGGAACCTGGAACTAAATTATTATTTTTGGGAACTTAAAACTCTAACCTGAAAATAACAATATTATGAGAAAGAACATCGTTGCCGGCAACTGGAAAATGAACAAGACCCTGGAAGAGGGTGTTCAACTGGCTAAAGAGATCAATACCCTGGTGGAGCAGGGCATCCCGGAGAATACAGGCGTGATCATCGCGCCTCCCTACATTCATCTGACGGAGATTGCCAGGCAGATCAACCCCAAACTCATCAGTCTGTCTGCCCAGAACTGTGCTTCGGAAGATGCCGGAGCCTACACCGGTGAGGTATCGGCAGCTATGGTAAGATCGACGGGTGCCACACATGTGATCATAGGTCATTCGGAGCGCCGCCATTATTTTGGTGAGACCAATCCCATCCTGAAGAAGAAGATCGAGCTGGCACTGGAGAATGATCTCACACCTATTTATTGTTGCGGGGAGGTGCTGGAAGAAAGAAAATCAGGTGGACACTTTGATGTAGTGAAGAAACAGATCTCCGAAGCGCTCTTCTTCCTCGCCCCGGAGGAGTTCGGCCGCCTCATCATCGCTTATGAGCCGGTCTGGGCCATAGGTACCGGAGAGACCGCCACGCCGGAGCAGGCACAGGAGATGCATGCTTTCATACGGGGGCTTATCCGGGAACGTTACGGGGAGACCACTGCCGGAGAGACCACGATCCTGTACGGCGGGAGTTGCAAGCCATCCAATGCCAAAGAACTCTTTGCCAATCCTGATGTGGACGGCGGCCTGATCGGCGGCGCCTCCCTCAAAGCGGAAGATTTCTACGCTATTATCCAGGCGGTATAAGAAGTGTGGAGTGTGGAGTGTGGAGTGCCTAGAGGTTGGAGTGTGGAGTACTTGGAGTGTGGAGTGTGGAGTGATTGGGATCATTCATCCATTCAATCATTCAATCATTCAATCATTATAACAAGGGACCCTACCACCCGGGGATCATTCTATTTTTTATTTAACCGACAGTTTTTATCTTTATGGTTCAATAATGTTCGGTCAGTGTAGAAGAAACGGCATGAACCATCAACCACGATCCCTGCGGCGTCTTTATGTTTTTTTGGTCCTTCTCCCGGGATTATGGCTCTTTTCCTCTTCCGGACTGGCACAGGTTGGCAAACCTTTCCCCACAGACACCACCGGTTTTGCGGAGGCTTTCCGCAGTTTCATGACCGTCACCCGGCTGAATGACAAGGACATGGCCATGCTGGAAGATTTCCTCCGGCGTGTCTCTTCCGACTCGGGCACGGTCACGGCCGAAAGAAGGGATCTCATCCTGCATACACTCAGCCGCATGAAGAGCAGGAAAGCCCGGCAGGTCCCCCTTTTCACCGATTACATGGAGATCTTCCTGTACCTCGAAGACCATTATGCCGGAAAAAATTATTTTGATAATTTTGAAAAAGGGCTGCTGGCCCTTCTGGACAACCGGAGGATCCAGTTGCGCAGTATCCAGGGTTTTCTCTCGAGTACGAAGAATTATCTTCTCTCCCGTCAGCTCTATACCGCACGTGCCATGATGTGGGTCACCGATTCAGTGCCTTTCAGGTTCATATACGACTCCGTCTTCTATATTGTCCCGCAGAAAACACGGATCATGTGCAAAACGAACCGGGATAGCATTATGATCCTGGAAGCCACGGGGAGATACGCTCCTTTCACAGCTATATGGTATGGGAAGGAAGGAAAAGTCACCTGGCAAAGAGCCGGTTACCCTCCCGATTCCGTGTATGTGCTCCTGCGTGATTACAGGATCAATTTCACCCGCAACGGGTACCTGCTCGACAGTGTGATGTTCATCAACAAGGCTTACTTGAGGGAACCGATCAAAGGCCGGTTTGAAGACAAGGTCAGTCATATCCCTGTCCCGGCACGGGCGACATACCCCCGTTTCAACTCCTATGTCAAGCGGTTCCGGATCAAAGACCTGTACCCGGGCGTTGACTATGAAGGAGGTTTTTCCATGCAGGGAGCTGTGGTCAATGGTACCGGCAATCCTTTGCAGCTGGCTTCCGTGCGCTTTACCATCCGCGATACACTCCGTCTCCTGGTCAGGTCCGTCTTCTTTGGAATACATAAGGATCACATCTCCAGCCGGGAGTCGGCCATCACCTTTTTCATGGACCAGGACTCGATCTACCATCCCAACATCGCCTTCAACTACAACGCCCCCAACCATGAAGTATCCCTTTACCAGACGGATAACCTCATGACCACCAGTCCTTATTACGACTCCTACCACAAGCTGAACATTTCGGCCAATCGTTTCGTCTGGAAGACAGATAAGGACCAGGCGCTCTTCACCCGTCTGCGGGGAACGACCATCGGGGAAGCCCGTTTCTGGTCCACCAACTTTTTCAACGACCAGACCTACTACAAGATCCAGTACATGGATGCCCAACACCCTCTCTATCTCCTGAAAAAGTTTGCCGACTGGTATTATTCCGATGATTTCCCCGTGGGTGAGCTGGCCAACTGGATGAACAAGCCCGAGTATCAGGTAAGGCGCATGATCGTCAATCTGGCGATCCTCGGTTTTGTATTCTACAATCCGGAAACAGGAGAAGTGATCCTGAAAAAAGAGTTGTATGATTATCTCGACGCCCATGCCCATAAGATCGACTATGATGTAATGTCATTCTTTTCCCGTACCCGCGCACCCATCGACAATGCTATCCTCGATCTGAAGAACTATGACATGACCATCAACGGCGTCCCTACTATCTTTCTGAGCGACTCGCAGGATGTGTCCATCTTTCCGGCAGGTAACAGGATCATCATGCACAGGAACAGGAGCTTCAGCTTTGACGGGCAGGTCAAAGCAGGCATGAGTATGCTGTACGGAAAGAAGTTCCTGTTCAGCTACGACAGCTTCCGCATACAGATGAACAAGATCGATTCCATGAAGTTCATGGCCTACGGTGACAAGGTGGATGATCTGGGTAATCCCGTCCCGGAGAAGATCAACAATATCCTGGAGGTGGTAACCGGAGATATCTATATCGACAAACCGGATAACAAATCCGGGCGGAAAAGATATCCGCAGTACCCTTTTTTCAGGAGCACCGACAGCTCCTATGTATATTACGATGAGGCCTCCATTTACGATACCATTTACGACCGGAAAGATTTCTACTTTGTGATCGAGCCTTTCACCCTGCACAAACTGAATAAGTTACGTAAGGAAGACCTCACCTTCAAGGGAGATTTTGTGAGCGGGTCGATCTTCCCGCCCATCCCACAAGAGTTGAAGGTGCAGGAAGACAACTCCCTGGGCTTTGTCTCGGCCATACCGGAAGACGGTATAGACGTTTATGACGGTAAGGGCAAGTATTTCGACAAGGTCCGCCTCAGCAACCAGGGGCTGGCAGGTGCCGGAAAGCTTATCTACCTCTCCGCCACCGTGCAGGCAGATACCTTTATCTTCTTCCCCGACTCCATGCTCACGATGTCGCACCACTTTGTGCTGGACACTACCGGGATCAACGGGAAACGGTTTCCCTCCGTAACCGCCACGGATGTGAACATCCACTGGTATCCGCATCGCGATGAGATGCAGATCCTCAGGATCAAGGATGATCCTGTGTTGTATGACTCCTACCCTCTCAAAGGAGACATGCTGCTGACGCCGCAGGACCTCACAGCCTCGGGTGTCCTCTCCCTGCCGGAGATGTCCCTTCATTCTTCCCTTTTCCGACTGGAGGAAAACAGGATCACGGCCGACACCACATTGTTGCAGCTGCTGGCCACAGGGAACGAACAAAAAAGACTGCTGGAGGCTGGTTCTGTAAGGACGGTGGTAGATGTTACGGAGAAAACGGCCGTTTACGAATGCCTGAACGATACGCTCCCCATCTCCCTTCCGGACAAACGGTGGATCACGTCGCTGGATCACATCTATGTAGATTATGACAAAGGCGTGGCACGCCTGACCAACGAAAAGAGCAGCGACGACCAGTACCTCCTCTTCAAAGACCCGCTGGAGCTGACCGAAAGGTGGCAAAAACTCCCCACCTTCATTGCCCTGCTGCCCAAAGCCGACACGCTGGGTTTCAGCTCCGACTCAGCCCTCTACGATCTCAAGAGCAACACCCTGTCGGCATATCATGTTGAATTCATTGAGGTAGCCGATGCTCTGATCTATCCTGACTCCATGACCGTACGCATTGAGCCGGGAGGCCGGCTGGGTCAGCTGGAGGATGCCCGCCTGGTGGCTAACAACCGTTATACCCTCGACTCCCTCTCCCTGAAGATCCTTTCCCGGAAGGATTTTACAGGATCGGGGAATTACAGCTATGTGCAGGACAATGGAGAGGCTGAGACCATCTTTTTCTCAAAGGTGTATGTAGATGACTCCACTTATACACGGGCACTTACAAAGATAACTCCTGACCAGCATTTCATGCTCAGCCCTGTATACGAATATACCGGAAGCGTGGAGCTCTTCTCCCACCACCCTCATCTGCTCTTTACCGGCGGCGTCAAGATACAGCATGACTGTGAGGAACTGCCCCGCAATTTCTTCTCCTTCAGCAGCGAGATCGATCCTGACAGCATCTTTATCCCGGTAGGCGACGATCTCCGGGACATCCAGAGGAAGAAGCTTTATCTCGGGCACATGATCACCAACGACTCCACTCATATCTATCCGGCCTTTCTTTCACCACGGAAACATTACAGTGATGTGGCCATCAGCACGGCCCGGGGTGTACTTTATTTCGACAAAACATCGGGACAATACAGGATAGGCAGCCGGGAGAAAGTGCTGAACCCCGCCCTGCCGGGCAACTATCTGGCACTCGACAAGAACTATTGCAAGCTGTTGGGTGAAGGTGTCCTCAACCTGAATGTGGACCTGGGCCAGGTGAAGACCGTTACCGTAGGAAATATCCGGCTGGACATGGAAAAAGATGAGGTGTCGCTGGATGTGATGATCGGCTTTGATTTCTTCTTCCTTCCCGAAGCCCTGAAGGTGATGCGGACGGAAATAGACTCTCTGGCCAACCTGCCGCCGGTGGATGTACGCAGCGACAGTTACCGGAAAATGCTGGAAGAACTACCTGCCCCCCACAAACGGGCCACCCCCGAAGAACAGAGCCGGAAAAAACCGGAAGAGATAAAACTCTTCACACAGTTCAAGAGCGTGCCGGCCGCCCAGAAGCACACCATCTTCCTGTCGAAGGTCCATCTGGTATGGCACCAGGACAGCCGTTCTTTCATCTCGGAGGGAAAGATCGGTATCGGCAACATCGACGGTTATCCCCTCAATGTTATGGTGGACGGTTACCTGCAGATACAGAGGCGGCGCAGTGGCAGCTCCTTCGATCTCTACCTGCAGCCCACAGAACGCCTCTTCTACTATTTCGCCTACACGCCGGGGGTGATGCAGGCCATCGCCCGCAACCGGCAGTTTATGAGCCTGCTGATGGAGGAAAAGGAGAGCAAGAGGATGCATAAGGGCGTGAAAGGAGGACCTTCCTATATGTACATGCCGGGGGTCAACCGCAAGATGAGCATGTTCCTGCAAAGGATGGAGATGCTGAAAGAGGACCAGGGAACAGAGGATTCGGGAGGAAGCTAGACCTTACCGGTTGCGCGGGCCCAGCTCCACCACTTCCAGGTCGCGCAGGTCTTCCCCGTCGATCACAAAACGTACCAGCGTCCTTTGGGTGTGAAAACCCGCATATCCGGCCGAGCCGGGATTGATATGCAGCAGGCCCAGATCCTTATCGTAGATCACCTTCAGGATGTGGGAATGACCCGCGATGAACAGCAGGGGCGGCTCTTTGCGGATCATCTCCCGCACACGCTTGTCATAATGCCCGGGGTAGCCGCCTATATGGGTGATCCACACATCTGTCCCTTCGCAGAAAAAACGAAGATGCTCCGGATAACGGGCCCGCAGCTCCGGACCGTCAACGTTCCCGTACACTGCCCTGAAAGGCTTCAGCGATGCCAGATAGTCGGCTACCTCCACACTCCCGATGTCGCCGGCATGCCAGATCTCATCCACCCCGGAAAAAATATCCGCCCAACGCTCATCCAGGTAGCCATGTGTATCCGAAAGCAAGCCTATCTTCATCATACCATCCGCAAAGGTATGGCAAAATGATCAATATCACCACCGTAACATTTCCCAATACGGATCTTTTTTTTACTTTTGATTGTTGTTCCATAAAAAACCTTCAGTATCCGCAATGAAAAGCAAAAACCACATTGCATATCACTACATTTTCCTGCTTTTTATATTGGTATTGCTTCCTTTCTCCCGGGACATCCTGGCCCAGCCCTCTGCCAAAGAGATACGTACCATTTTCAACGAGGCAGAGTCGATCCTTTTGTACAACGAAGATTATGAAGAGGCCCTGCCCCTGTACAGGATGCTGACGGATCTGGTCCCCGGCAATCACAACTATCAGTACAAAACCGGCATCTGCTATCTCAACATCGCCGGTAAGATCGACAAAGCCCTTCCCTGGCTGAAGAAAGCCAATGTCGATCCTGTGATCGATTATTCATACAGTTACAAGGAAGATCATGCACCGGTAGATGTGATCTTTTATATCGGTTCTGCTTATCATATCCTCGGGCAGACAGATTCTGCCGTTATTTATTATAAAAAATTCCTGCAGGCTACATCCCGGTATCAGAATACAGGCATGTTCTACAATGAGTTCGTCCGGCAGCAGATCAAGAACTGTGAACATGTCTCGGAGATGAAAAAAGAGCCAGTTCGTATCAGAACAGCCCGGCTACCGGATCTCATCAATGCCTATCACAAGAACCTTTATCCCGTCATGTCGGGGAACAGACAGGTACTTGTTTACACTGCATATCCCGGCCACAACCACAGGATCCTGTGCAGCAGAAAGACTCCGGATGGCTGGGGCGAGCCTGAAGACATCACCGATCAGCTGGAAGCGGGTGAGGATTGTTATACTACAGCTCTTTCCTATGCAGGTGATGAACTTTTTATCTATAAAGAAGAAGGAGGACAGGCGGATCTGTGGAGCAGTCATTATGACGGCTCTGCCTGGAGCCCCATGAAGCGGCTGGACCGTACCATCAACACCAAGTACTGGGAATCATCCTGTTATCTGACCCCCAATGGCAAGCAGCTTTATTTCACCAGCAACCGGGATGGCGGATACGGCGGACTGGACATCTATGTATCGCGACGCACTGCCGATGGTCACTGGGGGCCGGCTGTCAACCTGGGCTCTGTGATCAACACACCACTGATGGAAGACTTTCCCTATCTCTCCGAAGACGGAAAAAAACTTTTTTTCACTTCACAGGGCCATTACAATGCGGGCAGTTTCGATATCTTCTATTCGGTACGAAAAGGCTCCCGCTGGACCCACCCTTTCAATGTGGGATATCCGGTCAACACATCCGATGAGAACCGGTTTTTCTACCCTCTGGGCAAAGGAGATACGGCCCTGATATCCCTCTTTACCAGGGAAGAGGGGGATCCGGCCGGAAACTGGGACATTTTCAAAGTACATATCCTTTCCAAAGGGGAGATCGCTGCGATCCTGCTCAAAGGATCGGTATCCTTTGCCGACGGCTCGGAGACACCGGACACCTCTCTGTATGTGACCGTCACCGACAGCGCAGGCAAGCCTGTTGAACGTCTCCGTCCCGACATGTCAGGTCATTACACCTGCGATCTCCTGCCCGGCACCTACAATGTCTCCGTGCACAGCAGGAAATACAATGACACCACCCGCACCATCAGCATTCCTCCCGACTATCCACTCTCTTCACTGGCCCTGGAGACCCGTCTGACACCCCGGGCAGCGGGAAAAGGAGATATCTTCTTCATCCGCTCGGTATATTTCAGTCCCAACAGCACAAACCTCACCCCCATGGCACGGGAAGCCCTGGCACAGGTGGCGGTCATGCTGAAGGAATACCCATCGCTGCGGTTTGAGATCGGAGGGCTCACGGACACTACCGGCACAAAGGAATACAAGGAAAGCCAGCCTGTGCAACGTGCCCTCGCCGTGCTCGACTATCTTGACTCGCTGGGAGTCCCTAAAACAAAAATCAGGTTCACCCATATGGCAGATATGAAGGTAGTTCCTCTGGGCAAAGGAAAAGCCACGCGTCTTGCCGATATGGAAAAAGGATCACGCCGGGTGGACATCAAACTGATCCGTCCCGACACGACCCTGAAAATGAAAGAGGAATATTTTGTGCCGGAATATCTTAAAGGGAAAAACAACCTGACCTATTCGATCCTGGTGATTAAGACAAAGAAAAAATTACCGGCCGATTATTTCTATCGTTACAACATCGAAGAGCTCAGCTATGTCAAAGTGGATGAAGTGAACGGCGAATACTATTACACCCTGGGCAGCTTCAAACAAAAGGCCAGGGCTGTCGAGATGCTAAACAAGATCATTGAGATCGGTTTCTCCAAAGCACGTATTCTGGACGATCCTTCCCTCGAAGACCTGCTGAAACAAGAAAAACCTCCCCAAAAAGAGTATGTGGGACGCAGTGAATACATCAAGGAGGAGATCCCCTACTACACGATCCAGATCTATGCTTTGTACAAGCCCCCTTACAAAGGAGCCTTCAGAGGTCTCAAGGATATCCAGGTATGGCCTTCGAAAGACCGGTTCATACGCTATACCACAGGCAACTACCACGGTTATTCCAAAGCGCTGGCAGATCTGCCGAAGATCAGGAAGATGGGATTTTTCGATGCTTTCATACGCCCCGTGTCCAGTCTGAAAGAACTGCTGAAGGAGCAATGATCTCCTTCCTGAACGTACACTGCCATGCAGAATTTTTTCTCTGCTGATATCAATGAAGGGACCATACACCTGGGCGAGAGCGAGT
This sequence comes from Bacteroidales bacterium, assembly GCA_027028505.1. Taxonomy (GTDB): domain Bacteria; phylum Bacteroidota; class Bacteroidia; order Bacteroidales; family VadinHA17; genus DRPN01. The sequence continues at coordinate 724 of JALVJE010000045.1, read as the reverse complement.
CGGCCCACGCCATTCGCGTATTGCGACTGAAGGAAGGTGACAGCATCCGGGTCCTGGACGGAAAGGGCAACATCCACCTCGCCAGGATCCTCCGGGCCCACCCCCGGCACACCGAAGCGGTCATAGAGGAGACCCGGCACTATGAGAGGAGAGCTCCCTGGCATCTCCACCTGGCTGTTGCCCCTACCAAGAACATGGAACGTTTCGAGCTCTTCCTGGAAAAAGTTACCGAATCAGGGGTAGATGAGATCACGCCCCTCCTGTGTGAGAGGTCGGAGAGAAAGAAATTACGGTTTGACCGTCTGGAAAGGGTCCTCACAGCGGCTGTCAAGCAATCTCTGCAGCCTTTCCTACCACGCCTCCATCCGCTAACCCCTTTCGGCGATCTCATCAGCAGACACTTTTCAGGGGACAAAATGCTTGCCCACTGTTGTGAACAGGAGGACCCGGCCCGGATGCATTTGTATGACAGGATCACCTCTCCCCATGTTATGGTACTGATCGGACCGGAAGGGGATTTCACGCCCGAGGAGATCACAAAAGCCCAGGAAGCCGGCTACAGAACGGTGAGTCTGGGGAGCACTCGCCTGCGTACCGAAACGGCAGGTATCGCCGCTGCAGTGATCACAGCCACCCGCTTTCGTGACCTGGAATAGTAAGGAATTGTCAAATGCTAAGCCAAGCTATAGATAACACATCTTCTACCCCTCCCGCCCCCCTGACC
>JALVJE010000044.1:1467-1807 GCA_027028505.1 Bacteroidales bacterium | reverse complement strand
CTCATGGCCTATCCAGAGACGCCCCAGGCCGTCGGGGATCACAAAATAGAGGGTGTTGGAGGTGAGCCCGTCGCTGGTGGTAAAGGAGCGGAAAGTGTAGTGGCCGTTTTTTTCCGTAATGCCTGTCAGGCCTCCGTCGGTGGCTACCCATATCGTACCTTTTTCATCCCGGGTGATATCCCGGCATTTATTATAGACCAGGCCGTCGTCAGCCGTAAAGTGATGCCATTTCCCGGAGCGAAAAGAATAGCTGTAAACCCCGTTACCTGTGGCGGCCCACAGTTTTTGCCCACTGAACATGATCCCTCTGACATCCTCTTCCATGATCTGCTGCCCTTTG
>JALVJE010000044.1:0-1457 GCA_027028505.1 Bacteroidales bacterium | reverse complement strand
GAAAAGTGCCGGTTCCTGAAACAAAACACGCCCTCTTCGGTGGCACACCAGATGCCGCCACGGTCATCCTCTGCCAGGTCGTAGATGATCCTCTGGCTGAAAACGGAGGTATCCTTAAAAACTTTCACATGTCTTTCCCCGATCAAGGAGAGGGTGGAATATCCCGCCGCCCAGATGTTGCCCTCATGGTCCTGCAGGATCTTGGTAACCGTAAAATCCGGCAATCCTTCCTGCCTACCCCACTTTCTGAAATGGCGATGAGCATACATCGAGACCCCTGCATTGCTGCCGGCCCATATATTCCCGTCGCGGTCGGTCATAACAGAAAAAATATTGTTGTCCATGAGCCCGTCCACATCCCTGTAAACCTCAAAGGTGAATTTGGAATATTTGGAGACCCCGCCCAGGGTGCCGAACCACAGGTCGTGCTGATTATCCTCGAAGATGGTCAGGACATAATTATCCACCAGGTTGTTCTTTTTGTCAATGTGTTGAAAAGAACCATGGCGCAGGCGATAAACGCCGTTCTCACTGGGACGCGACCACAGTACCCCGCGACTGTCCTCAAAAAACTGCATGATGACCTTCCCGCCGATGCCATTCTCTTTGTGCGTAACAAATTCCTTCCCATTATACATGGAGACCCCGCCCCGGTACGTGCCACTCCATACATGATCCTTTGAATCGACGAAAATGGAGATCACCACATTGCTGCAAAGCCCATCGGCAGTGGTAAAATGGGTAAAACGGCTCCCGTCATAGCGGTAAATGCCGGAGCCCTGCGTAGCGATCCAGTAGTTCTCCTCGCTATCCTGATCAATGCCCCAGATCACATCATGCAGATCGATGTTCCTGACAGAATCCCCGTCAAATACGGATATTCCCTCCTGTGTGCCGAACCACATCCGTCCGCGGTGATCTTCATACATGCAAATGGCATTGTTATGGATCAGTCCGTTTTTATGGGTAAACGTGGCAATACTGTCATCGGGCGAGATCCGGGAAACACCATAGTGGGTACGGATCCACACATTGCCGTAGCGGTCCTCGTGCATCTCCTCCACCTTGTCATCCACCAGCCCCATGGAGCGGTTAAAAACCTTGAATCCCTTTCCGTTATAGCGGGCAACCCCTCCCCCGTCGGTGCCGAACCACATACGGTGCCGTGAATCACTCAGCAACTGGTTGATATAATTCTCAGGCAGGCCGTCGGTGACATAAAAATTTTTGAATTCCCGCCCGTCGAAACGCGACGCCCCCACCTGGGTGGCAAACCAGATATATCCGTAAGAATCCTGTTTGATATCAAAAACCGAGTTCTGGGGCAGTCCCTGATGGATGGTATAATTGTCAAAAGGGATCTTTTGTGCATCCCCAAAGAAAGGCACAAGAAGGAAAACAACCGTGACAACGTATGTAAGGGATCTGGTCATATAATTTAAGGTAAAGATAAGGAT
>JALVJE010000043.1 GCA_027028505.1 Bacteroidales bacterium | reverse complement strand
TTGCCGTATGGCCAAAGAGGCCTGTCCCGTGGAGGCGATCGTGGAAGAGACTGCTGACGTATTGCAGGAGCAGCCTGTCATGGGTCACGACAATGTAAAGGCCACCCTCGACAGATACCCTGAGCTGAAAGACCTGCTCATTGCGCTTTCTCCTGCTTTCAAAAAGATCCAGAGTCCCATCCTGTACAACACCCTGGCGCGGTTTGCCTCTTTCCGGGATGCTGCGAAGGCCACGGGGGTGTCGTTATGTGAGATCCTGCATGTGATCAACCGGCATTTGGGTATCGAAGACAGTCTGGTGGACAAGATGCCGGAATGTATCCAGCAGGCCGGGGAAGAAAAGCTGCCTGCCGGCAGTGACCTCACCTGGCAGGAGAGTGTAGAACGTTACATATACAACGACGGGAGCCGCGACCTGCTGGCCCTCAAGATCAAACAGCTGAAGCCGGGGGGCAACCTGGTCATCCTCTCGGTGGAGCGGCCCGATCTGCTCATTAAGATCGCCCACGGCCTGGGCATGAAATTCCATTTGGAAGAGGGCAAGGAGTACCGCCTGTCGGTGTACAATCCTGCGGTCAGCCGCAAGCGTACCGCTACCGGCTGGCACAGCCGCATGGAAACCTTCCCCGTATTGGATGTACGGGATATGGAGATCGATCCTTTCGACCGGATCATGGAGCGGGCCTATTCCCTGAAAGAGGACGAAGGGTTCGTGCTGGTGCAGCGTTTCGAGCCTTATCCCATTATCAACATGTTGAAAGAATCGGGGTTTGAGAGCGTAACAAAAAAAGTGAAAGAGGGAGAGTTCAGAATATACTTTTACAAGTCACAGCAGGAAGAGCAAGTGCCGGAGAGCACCGGCGGACTGGAGATCGTGCTGCAGTCGGCCACGCCTGTGGCTTATCCGGTCATCCTGCGCATGATGCAGTCGGACCGCATCCGCCGCACCTTCCATATCAAGGAGATGAAGGTATGGCGGGAGACGGAAAAGCATCTCAACTGGATCGTCAACGGCAAAGCAGACATCAGTTTCTCAGCCCTGATCACCTCCTCGAAGCTCAAAGAGGCGGGTGTTAAAATGCCGGCACTGGTAGTGTGGGACAACTTTGTCCTTCTCACACGCTATCCTGTCCGGGGATTTGAAGATGTCCGCGGTCATGAGATCCGCATGCCTCTTTTTGCCGAAGCACCTCCGGCCAAGATCACACGTTATCTGATCGCCGGCAAAGGGATGGACCCTGAAGAATTCCGGTTTGTGTATGGCGAGCCGTTTGGACGCCCCGAGGAGATCTTCGAGGATTTTGTCACCGGCCGGGCCGACACGGTGGTGCTGCGTGAGCCGGAAGCCAGCTATGCCATCAAGGTCCTGCAGGACCGCGAGCAACAGGTGTCGGAGATACCGTTCAACAAAGTGTGGAATGAGCTCAATCCGGGTTTTGGCAGCTTCCCCAATGCCGGCGTGATGATCAAAGAGTCTTTCATGAAGGAGCATCCCGAAGAGAGCAGGCTCTTCCTGGAAGAACTGAAAGCTGCCATCGAATGGATCAACGGCCACCGCAAAGAAGCAGCGATCATGTCATCCGGCCCCATGAGCCGTCCCCACGAGCAGTTGGAACTGTTCCTCAACCGCGTCAACTTCGAATATGTGGACGGGGAAAGAATGCGGAAAAAGATCGGGGATTATTTCGATATCCTCATCCGGCACAACATCCTGCAGACCGTTATGGATGAGAAGTTGCAGCAGATGTTCACTTTGGAGTGAGGAAAAGGAATAAAAAAAGGCGGCAGTGCCGCCTTTTTTTATTCCAGATACATCTGTCTCAGCAGGTCCACATCCACGCCCAGCTGCTCTTTCAGATAGCTTTCCATGCCTCCGAATTCGCTGTCCACTATGTTGAAGGCGGTTTCAAGGTATTCTTTCTTGACCTCCAACATGGGCCGTATCAGCTCTCCGTTCATGCCGGCAGCATTGATCAGGGCAATGGTCTTTTCGATATAGCTGTGCAGATAATCGTTGGAAGCCAGATAATTTTCAATGATCGTTTCCCTGTCAACACCAAGTGCCGAGAGAAAGAGGGCAGTGGCCCATCCGGCCCGGTCTTTCCCCTGGTTGCAATGGAACACGATGGGTCCGTCGGCCTGTTGCAGTTGCTGCAGGAAAAGAGCGAATTGATCATGATATTCCGTCACAAAAACCCGGTTGGCATGGATCATGATCGTATCGAACACCTCAGCGTTTCCCTGCTGCAACCAGGTGATGATCTGTTGCCTGTCCAGAAGGCTGTCGTCGATAGCAATGTTCAGGTACTGTACACCTTCAGGCAGTTTGTCAGGAGCGAGGGCCACCTCCGATTCAGCCCTGAAATCGATCACTGTGTTCAGATGCAGGCTGCCAAGATAGGTCACATCCGAATTTGTCAGCTTACTGAGATCGCCCGAACGGTAGATCATGCCCCAACGCACCTTGTGCCCGTCAGCGGTGACAAGCCCCCCCAGATCCCTGAAATTGGATTGTCCCTTGAGAGGAAGTTGTGTCTCGGAGACCATGGATATCTCAGCACCGTTCAACACCACGGCGAAGTAATAACGCTGATCACTGTTAAACCCGTCAAGAGTGATCGAATTTTCAGAAGTATGTCCTACACTTACAGATAGATCTATGGTCGAGGGGGAATCTCCCTGGTAGATGGTCCAGGTGCCTTCTTTTTTGAATTCCATATGGTAAGTCGAGGAGGCTTTGGCTCCGTCATCAGCGGAACGGGTCACCTCAACATACTGCTGTATGTTCGAATCGACCGGTTCGACTTTCTCGGGCTCTTTTCCGCACGAGGTAACTGCAAGTACCATAGTTGCAACAATTAAGGATCGTGTGATCTTTTTCATAAACAAAATTTTTCAGTATTTAATTAAACAAAACGCACTTCTGTTCCCGGTTTTTACTTCCCGTCCGGATACTTCCCCGCCGGAACAGAACTTTTTCAGGCCGCAAAGGTAGATATTCCCCGCTGTTCTGCAAATGATCCCTGCGGCCGAGTCGGGATGTTTTATCCCGGACAGGATAACAGAGATCATACAAAAACCCTGAAACACATATTCCCACGACGGCATGCCGCCCGGCACCTGCAGATATGACATCCACAAGCAGATACATCCTTTTTACACCTTTCCGGATAATTTTGCCGGAGAGGATATTACTTAGATTGCGAACTTTATCTGACAATGGGTTATATCTTTTTCAGAAATTTATATTTTTAGACAAAATTTACTTGTAATTATTTCTTTTGTAAAGAGTTTTTTACATATCCGTTTTTTGTAAGGTTTATCCGTGCAGGCTGCACTGCCGGAGCATGTCATTCAAAATTCAAATCGTTTATGACCATGTCTGAGGAAAACAATCCCAAAGGAGCAGAAGAAGAAAAAACACAACAACCGGAACAGGAAGGTTCAGCCGGCGGGAGTGCAGTTTCCTCTCCCCCTCTGCCGGAGGAGCCGGAAGAGAAGAAAGCCAAGGGGCATAACTCGGTGGTCTGGCTGACGAGGATCGTTTTCCTGCTGGCCGCGTTGATCTTTATCTGGTATGTTTATTCGGACCGGCGCACCCCTTACACCGATCTGGGGACGGTCACCGAGATCGTGATCCCTGTCACCCCGCGGGTGTCAGGATACCTTATCGAGAGGCATGTCAAGCTGCATTCTGCCGTAAAGACAGGGGATCTGATGTTCCGTATCGATACGACCCAATATGCTCTTGCCGTGCGTAAGGCCCGGGCCAATGTAGCCAATGTGGCGCAACAAATGGGCGCTCAGGGCGCCGCGGTGCAGGCGGCTGCCAGTGCGGTGGGGGTAGCCAGGGCCCAGCTGGACAGGGCCCAGCGCAACTACAACCGGGCGATGCGCATTGTCAAAAAAAACCCGGGCGCTTTATCGCAGGCCGATATTGACCGGGTGGAGACCTCCCTAAACCAGGCGGTGGAGAACCTGGCCAATGCCGAGGCCAACCTGACCAAAGCCAGGAAACAACTGGGTCCCACGGGAACGGACAACCCCCAGCTGCGTATGGCCATCAACGATCTCAACAATGCACAGATGCAGCTCGAATGGACCAGCATCTATGCTCCTGCCGACGGGCATCTGGAGAGTTTCAATATGGATGTGGGCTATTTCTGTCAGGCGGGCAAGCCCATTGCCACACTGGTGTCCAAAGAAGATCTTTGGATACAGGCCAATTTCAAGGAGAACAATCTCTCGCATATGCAGCCCGGCGACCCGGTAGAGTTCATCCTGGATGTAGCTCCCGGCAGGGTTTTCTCCAGTCGGGTCTCAAGCATCGGCTACGGGGTAAGTTCAGACAACAAGAACATCCCCGGCAAACTGCCTGTCGTCAACCGGTCCTCTTCATGGCTGCGTGATCCCCAACGTTTCCCTGTGATCATCGGCATCTCCGACACGACAGCACAGCGGCTGTGCCGTGCCGGCGCCCAGGCCGACGTAGTGGTATATACCGGCGACCATCCTTTCCTGAACAGCATCGCCCGCCTCCGTATCCGCATCAACAGCCTGCTTTCGTATGTGCGCTAAGACAAGCACCATAGGATCTTCCCGGGCCATGGTTGCCGCACATAACATACGGCCGATGATGCGTTATGCCCTGGGCTCCACGATAATTATGGGACTGGCAACCTCTTTCGGCAATGAGCTGGCTTATGTGATCCCCCTTTTATCTCTCCCTTTCCTGGCCCCAGGCATGAAACCTCCCACCCGATACGACGGGCTGGTTTTCCTGGGTCTCGTGGTGGTCTCCACCACCACAGGTTTGCTTTTCGTCCATTTTTTCTACGAGTTTACCTGGTTCTATCTGCCCGTCCTGGCCGTGATCCTTTTCCTGATCTATTACACGGCGCGACTGACCCTGCCGGTCAAGATCTTTCTGCTGCTCTCTTTCCTGACCATGCCGGTGCCCATGTATAAGATGGATCCCAGCACCTGGGCCTCTGCCATTTTGATGACCCTGGTAGCCGGATCCTTTTTCACATTGTTGATGGTTTTGTTCGTGTATGCCCTCTTTCCCGATAAAAAAGATGCCCCACGATCCGTCGCACAGCAAACCGCACCGGCACCCACAGCCGAAGAACGTTTTTCGAGGGCTGTGGACATTTTTCTGGTCACGTTCCCCGTCGTGCTCGCCTACATCTTCTTTCAATGGGGCAACTCTCTGCTGATCCTTCTTTATATAGTGGTCCTTTCCATGCTTCCTTCGGGCCATAAGGCCGGTATCGCCAAGTTGATCGGGAATATCCTGGGAGGCATCATCACGATCCTCTTTTATGAGTTGATCGTCATCGTTCCGAATTTCCTGTTTTTTATTCTGCTTTATCTGGGCACGGCGCTTTTTTTCGGCAGAAAGATCTTTTCAGAGCAAAGGATATTGCCTGTTTACAAAACGGCTTTTTCAACCTTAAGCCTCGTTATCGGGGAGGCGATCCTGGGAGGCGATCAGGCCGGGGCGGAGATAGGCATCCGGATCCTGGAGGTATTCGGGTCTGTGGTCTATGTAGTAGGC
>JALVJE010000042.1 GCA_027028505.1 Bacteroidales bacterium | reverse complement strand
CCTCGGGACTCTCCTCGCAGGCTTTCATCGCCTATATTGTGATCTTCTCGCAGGTGATCCCGCCTGCCAAAAGCCTGTCGATGGCCTATTTCAATGTGCAGAAAGGGATGGCTTCCCTCGAGCGTATCAACAAGATCCTGGATGAGGAGGAGCCCATACGCGACCGTCCCGGCGCCCTGCCGGTGAAGGAGTTCAAAGATTCGATCGAGTATGATCATGTATGGTTCAGGTATGAAAAGGAGGATGTTCTGAAAGATATCAACCTGAAGATAAAGAGAGGCAGCACCATCGCCCTGGTGGGCGAGTCGGGCGGCGGCAAGAGCACCATGGCCGATCTGCTGCCGCGTTTCATCGAGCCGACGAAAGGGACGGTGCGGCTCGACGGCCGGGATATACGGGAGTACCGCATCGAGGACCTGCGCAACCTCATGGGCATCGTCAACCAGCAGCCCATCCTTTTCAATGATACCTTTTTTAACAATATTACCATGGGTCAGGAAGGGGTCAGTTACGAGGATGTGGTGCGGGTGGCGAAGATCGCCAATGCCCACGACTTCATCATGGCCACCGAACAGGGCTATGACACACCGGTGGGGGAGGGCGGTAACAAGCTGTCGGGAGGCCAGAAGCAACGTATCAGTATCGCCCGGGCCCTGCTGAAGAACCCGCCCATACTCATCCTCGACGAGGCCACCTCCTCACTCGATACCGAATCGGAGAATCTGGTGCAGGAGGCCATCGTCAAGCTGATGAAGAACCGCACCTCGCTGGTCATCGCCCACCGTCTCTCCACCATCAAGAACGCCGACGAGATCTGCGTCCTGCACCGGGGCGAGATCGTGGAACGCGGCACCCATGCAGAGCTGATGAGGAAAAAAGGATACTATCGCAGACTGCAGCAGTTGCAATCGGTGGAGTAGATAATGCATGAATGAGTGAATGCATGAATGTTTGAATGCTTCCCGCCCGGACGAACGTCCATGTCTGCCGTCAGGCAGGCGTTCGGACGGGGAATGCTTGAATGCAATAAAACTCACAACTCGATACTCGCAACTCAAAACTCTTTAACTCCACACTCCACACTCCAAACTCTTCTTATGCACGAATGCACAGGACAACGGTTTTTTCACAACGGCAGGATGCAGGACTGCCGGGAATTTCCTTTGTCGGCTGTCTATGAGGGGGAGGCGGTGTATGAGGTGATACGGGTGGTCCGGGGGGTGCCCCTTTTCCTGGAGGATCATCTGGAGCGCCTGTACCATACGGGGAGGATCAGCGGCCGGCAGATCCCGGCAACAAGGGAAGAGATCACGGGGTCCGTGGAGCGGGTGATCCGGGAGAACGGTGTGCGGGAGGGGAACCTGAAGATCATTTTCAATTTCGGAAAAGGGACGACAGCTCCTGTCCGCTTCCTCGTGTACCGGGTGGAGCATCTCTACCCCACGGCCAGCCAGTATGCCGAAGGAGTGCCGTGTATCCTGTACCATGGCGAGCGTCCCCGGCCGGAGGCCAAGATCATCCACCAGGGATTGCGCCTCACGATCTACCAGAAGCTGATCAGCACCGGCCGTTACGAGGCCCTGCTGGTCAACCGGGAGGGCTACCTCACCGAGGGGAGCCGTTCCAACCTGTTCCTCGTACGTGAGGGGACGATCTTCACTGCCCCTGCTCCGATGGTGCTGCCCGGCATCTCGCGGAAATACGTGCTGCAGCTCTGCCGTGAGCTCGGCATCCCCCTGGAAGAGCAGGCCGTCCGTGAGGAGGACCTGCCCCAGACGGAAGCCCTCTTCCTGACGGGCACCTCCATCAATGTGCTGCCGGTGAGCCGGGTGGAGGAGAGATCCTTTGACCCGAAACATTCGATGGTGCGGAAGCTGATGGAAGGGTATGGGAAGATCGTGGAAAGATATATAAGCTCGAAGCTTGAAGTTTGATGCTTGAATGATAAACTGTGAACTATGAACTATGAACTATGAACTATGAACTGTGAACTATGAACTGTGAACCAATAACTATTAACTCTAAGTACTCCAAACTCTAGGCACTCCAAACTTCTTATTATGTTTGCCGTGATCGACATCGAGACAACGGGCTTAAGCCCGGAGCGGGAGCGCATCACCGAGATCGCGGTGTACATCACCGACGGGCGGGAGGTCGTGGAAGAGTTCTCCACGCTCATCGATCCGGAAAAGACGATCCCGGCGCACATCACCTCCCTCACGGGCATCACCAACGAGATGGTAGAGGGGGCGCCGAAGTTCTATGAGATCGCCCGCCGTCTGGTGGAGATGACCGAGGGGAAGGTTTTCGTAGCCCACAATGTCCACTTCGATTATGGTTTTGTGCGGGAGGAGTTCCGCCGCCTGGGATACCGTTACCGCCGGGATCTGCTGGATACGGTGCGCGAGAGCCGCCGTCTGGTGCCGGGGTTGCCTTCCTACAGCCTGGGGCCCCTCTGTGAGGCTCTGGACATACGCATAGAAGACCGCCACAGGGCGGCCGGCGATGCCCTGGCCACGGTCTACCTGCTGCATCGCCTGCTGGCGCTGAAAGAAAAAAAGAAGATATCTGATGGGAAGGTGACCCTGCCGGAGAGCCTGCAGGAGCGTATCCGGCAGATACCGGAAGAGCCGGGGGTGTATTACTTCCACAACCACGCGGGCGGGATCATCTACATCGGCAAGAGCCGTAACCTCTACCGGCGGGTGATGTCCCACTTTTCCGGAGGGCGCACCCGGCGGGAGATGCAGATCATGCAGGAGACAGCCGATATCTCCTGGGAGGAGACCGGCAGCGAGCTGGTGGCCCTCCTGCTCGAGTCGGCGGAGATCAAACAACACCTGCCCGTATACAACCGGGCGCAGCGCCGCAAAGGACGGCAGGTGGGGATCTTCTCCCACCGCGACGAGAAGGGATATATCCGTTTCAGCATCCGGGCCATCGGCGAGGGGGAGACGCCGCTGCAGAGCTTTGTCTCGGTGGAGCAGGCCCGTAACAAGCTGTACCGTCTGATGGAGAAATTCGACCTGTGCCAGAAGATGACCGGCCTCTATGAGGCACAGGGGGCTTGCTTTTACTACCAGATCGGCAGTTGTCATGGTGCCTGTGTGGGGGAAGAGCCGCCGGCGGCCTACAACATGCGGGCCGGCAAGGCCCTGCGCTCGTTCGACTTCGACAGCGAGAACTTCTTCATCCTCGACCGGGGCCGCTCGGCGGAGGAACGGGCGGTGATCAAGATCGAGCATGGTCTGCCCGCAGGTTACGGCTACATCGACATCAACGATCATTTCTTTGGCACGGAGCCCCTCCACGCCTGCATCCGTCCCCTGCCGCACTACCGTGAGATGAAACCCCTCATCGCCAACTATCTGAAGAGGAAGAAGGTGGAGAAGATCATAAGGTTCTAGGAAGCTCGAAGCTCGATGCTTGAAGCTCGAAGGGGTGCAGGGTACAGGTTGCTGGGTGCTGGGTGCTGGGAGGGGAAGCTCGAAACTCGATGCTTGAAGCTTGATGCTCGAAGGATTGAAAAATCAGAACTCAGAACTCAAAAATCAAAATTATTACGCTTTATCGCATCATCTCTTTATCGCTTCATCGATCTCTTCCCACTCTTCCCACTCTTCATACTCTTTGACCCTTGGACCTTCGACCTGCCATCTTCTTCAACCCCGCTGGGGTTGGGTTTTGGGAGGATGTCCTATCCCGCAGGCGTAACTGCGGCTACCTGACTTCGACCCCGCTGGGGTCGGCGCTTTCGCCCTTACAGGGCTATGGAATTATTGTACCAATGATGATCGGGCTGCGCCCGATCCTGGTTGCTTACGCCCCTTCGGGGCTTTTTCTCATCGCTCATAGCTCATGGCTCATTGCTGACTCTTCCCACTCTTTCCACTCTTTCCACTCTTCCCACTTTTCCGACTTTTTGGACTATTCGACTATTCGACCTTTTGCCTTTTGCCTTTCCTTGTCCGACGTAGTCCCGAATCACTGGGACGAAGTCGGATTACTTTAGCCTTTATACTTTAGCCTTTAGCCTTGTTTCTGCCTTTCTGTCAGTCCTCTCCCCTTGGCATAGCATTTGCCCCGGCGCGGGAGAAGAATTGAATGATAACCTGAAAATATTATACGACTATGCAAAAAGGACAGATCAATGTTACGACGGAAAACCTTTTTCCGATCATCAAAAAATTTCTCTATTCCGAACATGATATCTTTCTCAGGGAGCTGATCTCCAATGCTGTGGATGCTACCCTCAAGCTGAAAACCCTCTCGTCGGTAGGCGATTTCAAGGGGGAACTGGGCGACCTGACCATCCGTGTCAGTGTGGACAAGAAAAAAGGCACCCTCACCGTCTCCGACCGGGGCGTGGGCATGACAGCCGAAGAGATCGACAAATACATCAACCAGATCGCTCTCTCCAGCGCCGAAGAGTTCCTGGAGAAATACAAGAAAGACGCCAACGCCATCATCGGCCATTTCGGGCTGGGCTTCTATTCCGCTTTTATGGTCTCCAAAAAGGTGGAGATCGTGACGAAGTCCTATCAGGAAGACGCCAAGGCTATGCGGTGGTCGTGTGACGGTACGCCGGAGTTCTCGCTGGAAGAGACAGACAAAGCAGACCGGGGCACGGATATCATCCTGCATATCGACAAGGATTCGAAAGAGTTCCTCGAAGAGGACCGTATCGAGCAGATCCTGAAAAAGTATTGCCGTTATCTGCCTATCCCCATCGCTTTCGGCAAGAAAAAAGAGTGGAAGGACGGCAAAGAGGTGGAGACCGGCGAGGACAACATCATCAACGACACCAATCCGTTGTGGACCCGGAAGCCGGCCGATCTGAAAGATGAGGATTACAAGAAATTCTACCATGATCTCTATCCGGGACAGGAAGATCCCCTTTTCTGGATCCATCTTAACGTGGATTATCCCTTCACCCTGACGGGGATCCTCTATTTCCCCAAGATCAAGAACCAGTTCGAGATCCAGAAGAACAAGATACAGCTTTACTGCAATCAGGTCTTTGTGACTGACTCGGTGGAGGGTATCGTGCCGGAGTTCCTGACCCTGCTGCACGGGGTGCTGGATTCGCCGGACATCCCGTTGAACGTCTCGCGCAGCTACCTGCAGGGCGATCCCAACGTGCGGAAGATCTCGGGGCATATCACCAAGAAAGTGGCCGACCGGTTGCAGGAGATCTTCAAGAACGACCGCAAGGAGTTCGAAAAGAAATGGGACGATCTCAAGCTCTTCATCGAGTACGGCATGATGACCGACGACAAGTTCTATGAGCGGGCTGAGAAATTTGCCCTGCTGAAGAACACCGAGGGGCAGTACTTTACCTTTGAGGAATACCGTAATCTGATCAAGGATAATCAGACGGACAAGCACAAAACGCTGATATACCTTTATGCCACCAACAAGGAAGAGCAGTATGTCTTCATCGACAAGGCCCGCGCCAAGGGGTATGATGTCCTGCTGATGGACGGCCAGTTGGATGTGCACTTCCTCAACCACCTGGAGACCAAGTTCAAGGAGAGCCGTTTCGTGCGGGTCGACTCGGATGTGGTGGAACGGCTGATCGAGAAGGAAGATCTCAGCGAGTCGAAACT
>JALVJE010000041.1 GCA_027028505.1 Bacteroidales bacterium | reverse complement strand
CCCTGAAGGGGGAAACCTAACCCACGCTGACTATTGATTTGTGGGCGGACTTCCCCTTTAGGGGACCGAGGGGGTGTGCGGGGTTAGGAAGTACTTGGATGTGTCAAATTCCTTTTGACGCGTCACTAGTTCTTATTACGCAGGGTGGAGATCCGGATCCTCAGGAACAATCTTTTCATCACCCGGTCCGGCACTTTCAGATCCAGGCGGTTCAACAATCTTCCCGGATCGATCACATTTTTGTCCATTTGCTCTTCTTCACCCGAAGGATCCTCCCCTTCCGGGGCGTACCCTGCATTGTCGATCGTATGTAGCTGGTAATGAGTAGAATTTTTCTTCATAGGCTGACAATAAAGTTTATTTATTCTGATAACGTCAGCCTGTAAATAAATAGTATGCAAAGATAGATTTTTATAAAAAAATAATCCCGGATCTTACAGCGAAGATCCGGGATGTATATCTGTTAACGGTTACAGCGACCGCTTCCCGGGAGGGTCGGAAATGATCTACTGAAAAGTCAGGTTCAGGTTGGCCTCACGGATCATTTTTCTCATGTTGATGAGGGCATACCGCATCCTCCCCAGGGCCGTATTAATACTGACGCCGGTCTGCTCGGCAATCTCCCGGAAGCTGAGCCCTGCATAATGCCGCAGAATGACCACCTCCCGCTGCTCTTCCGGCAGGTTATCCACCAGACGCCTTACATCATGGTAGATCTGGTCCTGCACAATATCCTCTTCCACCGTGCTGTCGGAGAAACGGGAATTATTGAACAGGTCCGTCTCATAATCATCGTTCGAGGCGATGTTCAGTTGGTTCTGTTTTCTGAAATGATCGATGATCAGGTTGTGAGCAATACGTATGACCCATGAGATAAAACGCCCGTTATCCTGATAACGTCCTGCATCCAGCGACTGGATCACCTTGATAAAGGTATCCTGGAAGACATCCTCCGCCAGAGCGGTATTTTTCACCGTCATCAGGATGTACGTATACACCTTATCCTTATGTCTGTTGATCAGGATCTCAATACTCGCCTGATTGCCTTTTCTGTAACGCTCGACCAGCTCGCGGTCGGACAATTGTTTCAGTGCCAAGGTAACCTCCGTTTTTGGTTAGATCAGCGTAGATATTTTCTATAGGCAAGTATTGTTTAGAATGAGCATTACTAATACAAAAAAACGAAAAAATCATGAAACTGCAAAATCCGGGGCTTTTAACATGTAAAAATCCGGGTTAAAAGCACTATTTTTGTAGGTTTAAGGGTACTGATGAAGATGGCAGCAACAAAAACGGGGACGGGTACGAGGACGATCGATCTGCGGGGTGTACGGGTACACAACCTGAAGAACATCGATGTGAGCATCCCCCTGGGCAGGCTGACCGTGATCACGGGCCTCTCGGGGTCAGGGAAATCCTCTCTGGCTTTCGACACGCTGTATGCCGAAGGGCAGCGGCGTTATGTGGAGAGTCTCAGCGCCTATGCCCGCCAGTTCCTGGGACGCATGCAAAAGCCCGACGTGGACAGCATCGCCGATATTCCCCCTGCCATAGCCATCGAACAAAAGGTCAACACCTCCAATCCCCGCTCCACGGTGGGTACCAGCACCGAGATCTATGATTATCTGAAACTTCTGTACGCCCGCATCGGCCGTACCTTTTCACCGGTATCGGGGAAAGAGGTAAAAAAAGAATCGGCCCAGGATGTGGCAGATCACCTGCTGCATCATGCTCTGGGGAAAAAAGTGGCGCTGGTAGCTCCTTTTCATTGTCAGGACAAAACTCGCTATACAGAGCAGCTGCGTTACTTCCTGCAGGAGGGTTATACGCGTGTGCTCGTGCATAATGAGACCGTTTCCATCTCCGCCTTGCTGGACGGATCGGTTACGGCCCGGGAGGAAAATATCATCCCGCTGCTTATCGACCGGCTGATCCCCACCGAAGATGAGGATACAGTCACCCGTATCACCGATTCGGCGGAGACTGCTTTCCAGATCAGCGAGGGCTATTGCCGTGTCGTGATCTTCGGTGAGGAGGGGACAGAGGTGCGGGAATTCTCCAACCGTTTTGAGGCCGACGGCATGCTTTTCGAAGAGCCTACCGTAGCCATGTTCAGTTTCAACAGTCCTGTGGGTGCCTGTCCCGAATGTGAAGGATATGGGAAGATCATCGGCATCGATGAGGACCTGGTCATCCCCGACAAAGGCCTCTCCGTTTACGAAGATGCTATCGCCTGCTGGCGGGGTGAGAAACTGCGAAAATGGAAAGAGGCTCTCATCCGGCAAGCCCCCAAATTCGACTTTCCCGTACACCGGCCTTATTACCAGCTTACCACGGAACAAAAACGGCTTCTCTGGACAGGCAATGAATATTTCGAGGGTCTCAATCAGTTCTTTGCCTACCTGGAAGAGAAAAAATACAAGATCCAGTACCGGGTCATGCTGGCGCGATACCGCGGCAAGACGGTCTGTCCCGTATGTCATGGGACAAGGCTTAAACAGGAAGCCGGCTGGGTGAAGATCGCCGGCCGTTCCCTGCCGGAGCTGGTGGACCTGTCCATAGAGGATCTGAAAAATTTCATAGACACGCTCACCCTTACCGCCTATGAACAGGAGGTAGCCGGCCGGATCCTGCAGGAGATACGCAGCCGCCTGCAATACATGCTGGAGGTAGGCCTCGGATACCTCACCATCAACCGTCTCTCCTCTACCCTCTCGGGCGGTGAGTCGCAACGTATCAACCTGGCCACCTCGCTGGGCAGCAGCCTCGTGGGATCGCTCTACATCCTTGACGAGCCCAGCATCGGCCTGCACCCCCGCGACACCCACCGTCTCATCCGGGTACTGGAAGAGCTGCGCGACATGGGCAATACGGTGCTGGTGGTAGAGCATGACGAATCATTCATACGGGCCGCCGACCATATCATTGATATGGGGCCACTGGCAGGACGCCTGGGAGGGGAAGTGGTATTCAGCGGACCGCCGGAACAGTTGAAAAACGCAAAGAACAGCCTTACCCGCCAATACCTCTCGGGCGAGAAGGAGATCGCAATCCCCGCTGTCCGCAGAAAATGGAACAGCTGGTTCATGGTGCGGGGAGCCTCGGAACACAACCTCAAGAACATAGATGTACGTTTCCCGCTGAACGTCCTGACAGTGATCACCGGCGTGAGCGGCTCAGGAAAATCAACCCTCGTAGGGGACATTCTCTATCCCGCCCTCAACCGCCATATCAACCGTACCGGCAGGAAAGCGGGTAGCTTCCTGGACCTCACCGGCGATCTCTCCCGCATCGACAGGGTGGAGTTCGTCGATCAGAACCCCATCGGCCGGTCCTCCCGCTCCAACCCTGTCACTTACATCAAGGCCTGGGATGATATCCGGAAACTCTATGCCGCTCAGCCGGCAGCTAAGCTCGGCAACCTCACCCCGGCCCACTTCTCTTTCAATGTGGAAGGGGGCCGCTGCGAAGAGTGCCAGGGCGAAGGGGTGATCCACGTGGAGATGCAGTTCATGGCCGATGTGGAACTGGTCTGTGAGAGCTGCCACGGGAAACGCTTCAAGCAGGAAGTGCTCGACGTCACCTGGCATGGCAAGTCGGTGTATGATGTCCTGGAGATGACCGTCGACGAGGCCATCGTATTCTTTGCAGAAGATGAAGGCACCTTCGGGAAAAAGATCATAGAGAAACTGCAGCCGCTGGCCGACGTGGGACTGGGATATATCCACCTGGGACAACCCTCCAGCACCCTGAGCGGCGGCGAGAGCCAACGCGTCAAGCTGGCTTCTTTCCTGAAAAAGGAGAACCATAAGTACCATACCCTCTTCATCTTTGATGAACCTACCACAGGCCTGCATTTTCATGATATACGCAAGCTCCTGGATGCTTTCAATGCGCTCATAGAGAAAGGGAACAGCATCATCCTGGTGGAACACAACCCCGATGTGATCAAGGCGGCCGACTGGATCATCGACCTGGGCCCCGAAGGCGGAGAAAGAGGCGGGGAGATCGTTTTCGAAGGCACTCCGGAGGAGCTGGCCGCAGATAAACGCTCTTACACAGCCAGATACATCCGTGAAAAGCTGAAGGCCTGAGGCACATCAGTACACAGCAATTCTCTTTATCCCAGATTACGCATTAGGAAATTAAAAATTAGCTGAACTAATGCATTAGTTAGGGTTAACTCCAATATAGTGATATGCCCAACGGATTATGACGCACCCAATGTACCATTAACCCCACGCGCCCCCTCGGTCCCCTAAAGGGGAAGTCCACCCGCAAAAATAGCCATTGTGGGCAAGGGTCCCCCCTTCAGGGGGTCAGGGGGGCGGGATGGCTCAGCAATGAAGAGCACTTGCAATTCTTGATTGCTGATTTTGGGTTTACCGGATAAAAAAAAGCCTGCAAAAGCAGGCTTTCAGGGATCATATCTTTTCTCCTTCAGAGAGGTTATTTCACTTTGAACCCGAACATAATGGCCACGCATCCACTCTCGGGATCCTTCGATTTGTCGCCACGTGACGGCACCTTTACCACGATCTTCAGCTGCTGGCTCGCCTGCAGCTTGAAATCCCATGTTTTAGCAAAATCATGGTCTTTGTTGGTATAGAGAACATTCTGGGCAGCATCCATCACGGAGAACTCGATCTCGGGAAGGTTGTCCGACCCACACACGGCGATCCGGTAATCCTGCCCGGAGTAGAAAGTCTTGTACAACTCCGCTTCCTCTCCCTCTGTGAGCACCGCAGCATGGTAGTTTCCGTCGTGGGTGAAAGGTACAAGCTCCAGTTTACAAACGTTCTTGGCAAAACCCTTACACTGTGCCTGACTGTTTTGTGTACCGATTACAAAGAATGCCGATATGAATAACAACAGGGTAAGAACTCGTTTCATAGGAATAAATTTTATGAAATATAATTACTTCTGATAACTTTAACTTTCTCTTTCAATTCGTCGAAAACTTCCCGGGAGATCTTATAGGAAGAGGACGATTCTATGGTGGTCACATTGTTCTTGTCGGTAGAGGTGGTTACTTTTTCGCTGGCTGTCATGGGTATCTTATCGTAGATCGCTTTCAGGGCATCGACATCTTTCATGATCGCCTGCACATCCGGATTGTCTTTGTTGTTGTCCAGCAAACGCTTGATGATATTGAGGGAAAGCTTCTGGTCAACGATCCGTTGCACCAGTTTGTTATTGGACAGGTTGGCTGTATCGGGCACCATCTGGGTGGCCAGGTAAAGTCCTTCCATCCATCCTCCCACCAGGACGATGGCGGCAATGGCCGTCCGGTCATTCTCTTCAAGATAGGAACTGGAGTTCATGAAAGTCTCGGAGATGATGTCCATGATCACATCCCTGTTGTTGATGTTCTCTTCCAGCCGGTCGATGCTTTCCTGGCTGATAGCGTCGAGGATCCCCAGACCATCTGCCATTTTTTTGGCCGCATTCATGTAATCGATGGACGCCTGTGTCTGATCGTAAAGACTGGCGAAGCTCAGGTCACAGGTGTAGATCCCCAGGTTGAGGGCCATACTTTTGTTGGTGGAATATTTGGTAGCATTGTCCACCGGGTTCAGCAGCTCTTCATTATATCCGGCGCCGGCTGACTTGACCAGCATAGCGGTTTCCAGCGGCGAGGG
>JALVJE010000040.1 GCA_027028505.1 Bacteroidales bacterium | reverse complement strand
CCGTCGTCGAGCACCTGCAACAGGATGTTGAAGACATCCGGATGGGCTTTCTCGATCTCGTCGAGCAGCACCACCGAGTATGGCTTCCGCCGCACCGCTTCGGTGAGCTGGCCCCCTTCGTCATAGCCTACATATCCCGGAGGCGCTCCGATGAGCCTCGACACCGAATGACGCTCCTGGTATTCCGACATATCGATGCGCGTCATCATGTTCTCATCATTGAAGAGCACCTCGGCCAGGGCCTTGGCCAGCTCGGTCTTACCCACGCCGGTGGTCCCCAGGAATATGAACGATCCTATAGGTCGTTTGGTGTCCTGCAGGCCGGCGCGGCTGCGGCGCACAGCGTCGGCCACAGCACGGATGGCCTCATCCTGGCCCACCACACGCTTGTGCAGCTCCTCTTCGAGATGCAGCAGCTTTTCCCGCTCGCTCTGCAGCATACGTTTCACCGGTATGCCGGTCCAGCTGGAGACGATCTCGGCAATATCCTCGGCCGTCACCTCTTCGCGTATCAGCGGGTTGTCGCCCTGCATTTCGGCCAGCTTTTTCTGGAGCTCTTCGATCTTCTCTTCCTCTTTCCCCAGCAAGCCGTAACGTATCTCGGCCACTTTCTCGTAGTTACCTTCACGTTCGGCCACCTCAGCCTGATGTTTCAGGTCCTCGATGTTCTGCTTGGCCTGCTGGATCTGGTTGATCACATCCTTCTCCATCTGCCACTTGGCCTTGAGCCGGTTCATCTCCTCGGTGAGGTTCTCGATCTCACGGCTCATATCTTTGGTTTTCTCTTTGTCACCTTCGCGTTTGAGGGCTTCCCGCTCGATCTCGAGCTGCCGTATCCGGCGCTCCAGGTCATCTATCTCCCGCGGCAGTGAATCCATCTCCAGCCGCAGCCGCGCTGCTGCCTCGTCGATCAGGTCAATGGCTTTGTCCGGCAGGAAGCGGTCGGTGATGTACCGGTGCGACAGCTCGACGGCCGCGATGATGGCCTCGTCACGTATACGCACCTTGTGATGGTTCTCATACCGCTCCTTCAGCCCGCGCAGGATCGAGATGGCGCTGGCCGGGTCCGGCTCGTCCACCATTACGATCTGGAAACGGCGCTCCAGGGCCTTGTCTTTCTCAAAATATTTCTGGTACTCGTTGAGCGTGGTAGCACCGATAGCACGGAGCTCACCTCGTGC
The DNA here is from genome assembly GCA_027028505.1 of Bacteroidales bacterium. GTDB lineage: Bacteria > Bacteroidota > Bacteroidia > Bacteroidales > VadinHA17 > DRPN01. The sequence continues at coordinate 14,702 of JALVJE010000040.1, read as the reverse complement.
GAGTGCCGGTTTCAGGATGTTGGCAGCATCCATGGCTCCTTCACCTTTGCCGGCACCCACGAGGGTATGTATCTCGTCGATGAAGAGGATGATCTCCCCGTCGGCAGCCACCACCTCCTTGACCACTCCTTTGAGGCGTTCCTCGAACTCACCCTTGTACTTGGCCCCTGCCACCAGGGCACCCATGTCCAGCGAGTAGATCTGTTTCGTCTTCAGGTTCTCCGGCACATCCCCACGCACGATACGGTGGGCCAGCCCTTCGGCGATGGCGGTCTTACCCACCCCCGGCTCACCGATCAGTATCGGGTTGTTCTTGGTACGGCGCGAGAGGATCTGCAGGATCCGGCGGATCTCCTCCTCACGGCCGATCACCGGATCGAGCTTGCCCGTGCGGGCCATATCGTTCAGGTTGATGGCAAAACGGTTCAGCGCATCGAAAGTGTTCTCGGCATTCTGGTCCGCCACCTTCGAGCCTTTCCGCAACTCCTTGATGGCCATCTGCAGACCCTTCTCGGTTATGCCCATGTCCTTCATCATTTTGGACACGTCATCCCCGCTGGCCAGGATCCCCAGGATCAGCATCTCTATCGAGACGAACTGGTCGCCCATCTCGCGCGAATATTTCAGCGCTTCATCCAGGCTCTTCGAAGCCGTCTTGGACAGGTACGGCTCTCCTCCGCTCACCTTGGGGTAACCTTCCATGATCTTGTCCAGTACCTGCTCAAAACGCTCCTGGCTGATGTCCAGCTTTTTGAACAGGTAACCCGTGATGTTCTCACCCATGGCCAGGATCCCCTTCATCAGGTGTCCGTTCTCGATCGCCTGGTTGTTCATTCCTTTGGCGATCTCAACAGCCTGCTGGATCGCCTCCTGCGATTTTATCGTAAAATTATTCAGATTCATATCTTTTCTCCTTTCTTGTTGTTGGTTTTACCGGATGACGGGTCCCTGCTTCATCAGTGCTGCGGACCTCTCCATCAGGTTTCGCCTCTATTTATCAATATCTTTGCCAAAGAGGCGGGGTGTCAAATTGGCAGGATACCGCGGAACGGCCCTGCTGAAAGACATGATGTATCGGTATAATTTGTATCTTTTGGTCTATTAAAGTGTGGAGTGTGGAGTGTGGAGTGTGGAGTTAAAAGTTAAAAGTTGACAATAGGTGTGGCAATAAAGATGAGAAGACGACTGATATATACGGTGATGGCAGTGCTGGTTCTTTTTGCGGGGTTCGGTACCATCCTTTCCGCACAGATGATCCCGGGCGGGAGCATGGGGTTTGCAAAGCCCGGCACCAAAAAGGTACAGATCCGTTTCCGGATGGTCAACAACCTCATCCTCATCCCCGTTGTCATCAACGGTTCCGATACACTGCAGTTCATCCTGGACACGGGCATTGAGAACACGATCATCTCGGAGCTGTCCCTCGGAGACACGCTGTCGCTGAAATACACCCGGACAACCCCCATCTCGGGGCTGGGTGTCGGCAAGCCTGTGGATGCCGTGGTCTCCAGTGGCAATACCTTCTCCATGCCCGGCATCGAGGGAACCGGACAGACCGTCTTCGTGCTGCTGCAGAATCTTTTTGATCTCTCCAATATCCTGGGTGTACGGGTGCACGGCCTCATCGGATACCGTATCTTCAGCCATTTCATCGTACACATTGATTACGAGAGAAGGATGATCACCCTCCATGATCCGGCAGTTTACCACCCCCGGGTGGGACGGCATGCTGCCGTTTTCCCTCTCACTTTCCGGGGCACCAAACCCTACCTCACAGCCACCATTGTCAACCACGAAGGTGTGAAGATACCGGTATTGCTGTTACTCGACACGGGACTCAGCTTTGGCCTGTGGCTCATCCCCGGCACGGCACCGGGTCTGGTGATTCCACCCGGATCTGTCGCCACCTACCTGGGCACAGGTCTGAACGGCCGCATCAACGGGCATCTGGCAAGGATCCCGGAATTCATCATGGGACCTTACACTTTCCACGACCCTGTCGTAGGGTTTCCCGACACCCTAACGTTCACGCCGGCCCGCACAAAGGACGGCCGCAACGGCACCCTGGGGGCCGAGGTGCTGCGACGGTTCAATGTCACCATCGACTATTTCAACAAAAAACTGATCCTCGAACCCAATAAATTTTTCCATACGCCCTTCTCTGTCAACAATGCCGGCATAGAGATCTCTGCCCCGGTGCCGGGTTTTCGTTATTACATAATCTCGGATGTCCGGCGCGGATCACCCGCAGCCCGGGCAGGGCTAAAAAAAGGAGACAGGCTAAAAACGATCAACGGAAAAAATGTCGCCCACATGACCCTCGACGAGATCAACAAGATATTTTACAAACAACCCGGCCACCTGATACACATCGTCGTCATACGCAACGGCCTGAAATTTGACACCCGCTTTTATCTGGAGAAATTCCTGTAGAGACGCCCGGTACTGGCGCTCTGCACCTACAACCTGCAATTCTTCAACCCCTCCCTTGCTCCGCCGAAGCGGCTACGCGAAGGCGCAGCGGGGTTGGGATTGATCCTTTGTTACTGAATGATCCGCAGGTGGGACTGCGGCTACTATCTTACGACCCCTCCGGGGTCTTTTTCTGGGTCCCTGAAAAGGTTTCAGGAATACTTTTGGACAACAATCAAAGGATCTACAATTGGTATAATTTCACTCAGAAAAAACACACCGGAACAAACCATAACAACACCGGAGGTGTTGCAGAAAATAGCCCCGGTTACACCCGGGGTCAATGGTACAAAAAGCAATACCACAACCCCGGAGGGGTTGCAGAAAGATTGTAAGATAATGTTATTCAGATCAGCGATGTGTAAAGTTCATCACACAACCCAGGTATCATTGTGATTATCCCACATAGACGTCCGACCGGGCAATGGATATATATAGAGACGCCCGATTCGGGCGTCTCTACAGGCCAACGTCCTATTTTTTCAGATACTCATCAAAATAATCAGACACCTTGCGCATGAGGTGTATCCGGTCCCAGCCCCGTACATTATGCGGGTGAGTGGGATAGACAAAATAATCCACCTGCTTCCCGGCCCGGATGAAAGCCCGCAGCAGGGTGAGGCTGTGCTGCCACACCACCGTCGAGTCCATGGCCCCGTGGATGATCAGCACATGGCCGTCGAGGTTGTTCACATAATTCTTCAGATCGGCCTCTTTGTATCCGGCAGGATTCTCCTCGGGCCGGTCCATGTACCGTTCGCCGTACATCACCTCATAGTATTTCCAGTCGGTAACGGGTCCGCCTGCCACGGCTGCTTTGAAAACACCCGGATCTTTCAGCATCATGGAAAGGGTCATGAAACCGCCGTAGCTCCAGCCGTGTACGCCGATGCGTGCCGGATCCACCCAGGGCAGGCTTTTGAGATAATCCACGCCCCGCATCTGGTCTTTCACCTCATAATCGCCCAGGTGACGGTGTATGCAGCTTTCGAAGTCGAATCCCCTCCCCCCGGTGCCCCGGTTGTCCAGGGTGAAGGAGACATACCCCTGTCCGGCCATATAGTGCTGCCACATGCGCGACTGCCCCAGCCAGGTGTCGGTGACCAGCTGCGAATGAGGTCCTCCGTACACATAGATCACCACGGGATATTTTTTGGAAGGATCAAAGTCGACCGGTTTGATCAGGCGATAGTACAACGCCGGCGAGGTGTCGGTAGCCGGCAGTTTCCCCAGCTCTACGCGCCCCAGCCGCTTGTCCTGCCAGGGGTCCGGCGCCCGGAGCAGGGTAACCACCGGCCGGCCCGTCGTGGTCATTACATCGATAACACGGGGGGTCTCCACATTGCTCCAACGGTCGAGGATGTACTTACCGTCCGGGGAGAGCGTTCCCCGGTGTGTGCCGTGCACCTGCGTAAGGCACATCTTTCTTTTTTTCTTTGGCTCATAACGGTAGATATGACGCTCCAGCGGACTCTTCTCCGTAGACACGTAGTAAAAATACTTCTGCTCCTGATCGAACCCCAACACCTCCGTAACATCAAAGGTGCCCGGCGTCAGATCGCCATACAGTTTACCGGTCAGATCATACAGGTACACATGGTTGTATCCGTTGCGGCGGCTCTCCCACAGAAAAAAGGAGCCTTCACCCTTCAGAAAACGGGCAGGTTTCAGCGGTTCCACATACCGTTCGTTCTCTTCTTCAAAAAGGGTCAGGATCTTCTTACCGGTCTGGGTAAAGTACATGTTCATCCACATGTGGTCTTGCTCTCTGTTGACTACGGCCATCAGCAGGTAATGCCCGTCGGGGGTCCATGTCACATTGGTGAGATACTGGTCATAGGGGCCGGGAGTATCTATCTCCTGCGTTTTGCCCGTTTTACGGTCGTAAACGAACACATGTATCTCTTCACTGGCCATACCGGCCATAGGGTATTTGATGTTCTTCAGCGAGGCCACGCGGGTCATGATGTCCACAAGGGGATAGTTGCTCACACGGGTCTCGTCTTTGCGGTAGTAGGCCAGGCTGCTGCCGTCGGGCGACCAAAACGTCCCCTTATTTATACCGAACTCATTACGCGACACCGACTGCCCGTTGACATAGCCGGGCAGCGAATCAAAGGTGACCTGCGTGATCTTCCCCTGCGGCTCTGCAATAAAGAGGTTCTGTCCCCGCGTGAAAGCCACGGCAGGAGCAGCAGCACAGAAATCGAAATGTCCCGAACCACCCGGCACCTTTATATAATTCTCAGTCGTAAGCTTTCCCTCCCGGTACTGCATCACCACCCAGGTAGTATCCCGGCGGAACCAGAAGCGCCCCGGTGAGATCCAGTGCAAGGAGGGCATCCGCCGTAACGGATCACTGAAAAGACTGTCCAGGACCTTGTTCAGGCGGCTGCGCGTGAACAGAAGGGTCTCTTTGCCGGAGACCGGATCTTTTTCCATCAACGAATCACCCTGCACAAAAGAAAGATCATGACCTTCCGGCAACCACTGTAGTTGTGGAATGTCCTGGATCCTGTGCGTTAAAAAAGGCCCCACAATGGCATCTTCCAGGGTCAGGAGAGACCGCTGGGCAACCAGAACATGAACAGACAAGAAGAAAATGGTCAGCAGAACAGTATACCGGATCGTTTTCATGGCGATAATATTTTATCAGAAAAAAAAAGACCGCATCCGGAGATGCGGTCACAAATTTCATAAAAAATACCAAATATAGGCCATAAAAGAGCCGGAAAACACACTTAATCGTCGTATTTGTTCCTCCGGTGGTAGAGGGTGCCGTTAAAATAATATTCCGAATAATACTTCTGGCCGTTTTCGATATGCACGTGGTACTCATAAGTATTCTGCTGTCCTTCTGCGGTGACTACAATTATCTGTCCCTGATCTTTGTTCCCCCGCACCGACCAGCGTCCCCGGCCCTGCTGTTGTCCGCCGGCGCCCCAGTTTCCGGTATTGGCGCCTCCTCCATCGTTAAAGTTCCCGGAGTAGTAAGACTCTGAACGGTCTGACCAGGTACCATCCGGGTAAAGTGTGACATAGGAGGAGGTGTTGGTGGTGGTCGTCACCCAGGTGTCGGCAAAGAACTGCATCAGATCAGATGATCCGGCGCCGGCCGAGGGCTGTACAAACCGCATATGGGTGGCGATCTGCCGGGCCGCCAGCAGCAGGTCATTGCTCAGCTTATCCGGCGTAGACAAAGCCAGGATAAAAGCTCCTCCCTTGTAGGGTGACAGAGCGCCGTATCCCTGACCTTTCACCTGCTGGCCGTTGACAACGCCGGTATAATCCTCCTCCACCACATTGTTGCTTACCTGCTGTATCCTGCCCGTAGCGTTGAGCGAGGTGCCGTTGTCCTGGATGCCCTGGGCCATCAGCCCCTGCATCTCCTGCATGCTGGAAGCAGTATGCGGGAAAACAATGATCATGCCCGCAATGGTATTGTGACCTACGATGATCCCGCTGGCATTCTTTTGTGTAACCCATCCCTGCGGTGGCACAAACTTGAATCCCCACATGTCATCCCCCACCTCGCCGGCGCCGCCGGCAGGCTGGTTGCCTGTATAAACCGGCTGGGCCTGCTGCTGCGGACGAGAGGCATATTGTTGCTGTTGTTGAGGGTATTGTTGTTGTTGTGCATATTGCTGTTGCGGCTGGGATGGTTGCTGTGCACCCTGTTGCTGATAAATATTGACCGGTTGTCCGGCAGCCGGCGGCGCGGCGGCAGCAGGGGCAGCCCCTCCCCGCGAACGTTTGAACAACAGCTCCTGCGTTTTATCATAGTCGGGCTCACCGTTGGCATCCGGCTGGATCAGGGTTAAGACAAGCTGGTCGCCCTGCAGATAAGACTCAAAATAAGAACCTCCTCCCTGAAGCGTACAGGTGCCCGTGGCTACCCCGCCCTGCTCGACGGTACCGTTTACCTGAAAGGTCGTACCATTCGTGCTGGAAAGCGTTCCCCTGAGAGAATTGTCGGCCCCCTGGGTAAGCTTCAGGGTAAGGGTAACCGTAGCCGAGCTCATCGTAAATATTCCGGTGTAAGAAGAAGATCGCTGATCCGGAACCTGCCCGGCATGCAGTCCGGTGAAAAGAAAAGTTGCCAGTAAAAAGGGTAATACGATTTTTTTCATGTTGTATGTATTTAGTTAAAGATCAGTTGATCACACACTCTCCCGGAACAGCCCGGAACAAAAACTTCCCATAAAGATCACATGAAGAAAAAAAAAGAAAAGCGATATAGACCGGGACATTTTCACTGACAAAAATTACGTAAATCTCTGTGGCCGGCCAAATTTATCGTGATAATTTTTATGAACGGTCACAAAAAACGGATGATCAGGCAGGGGCTGGTCACGTGGAGTGTGGAGGGAAGAGTTAAAAATTAAAAGTGAGCTAAAGTTAAAAGTTGATGACCCAGCACTCTTCATTTCAATCATTCACGCATTCAATCATTACCACCCTGCACCCCGCCTTCGCCTATGGCTTCTGCGGGCAAAGCCAGCACCCAGTTTACCCGCCGTAGTTTTAACGAAGGCGGGCACCCAGCAACCTGCACCCTGTACCCTGCACCCGGTACCCTGCACCCGGTACCCTGCACCCGGGAACATTTTATATCTTTGTTCTCTCACCAACATGATCTGCCCATGACTTCCGCAGAAAAACTTTCCCTGGTACGGCAGGAGATGGACAAGCTCCGGCTGGATGCTTATATCATACCTTCGGCCGATCCGCACATGAGCGAATACCTGCCTGCCCGCTGGCGTATCATGGCATGGCTCACCGGCTTCACCGGCTCGGCCGGCACGGTGGTGATCACCCGTGACTTTGCGGGGGTATGGACCGACTCCCGCTATTTCCTGCAGGCCGAAGAGCAACTGGCCGGCAGCGGTTTTGAGCTGGTCCGGCTTCATATCCCCCATACACCCGAGTACATCGGCTGGCTGGCGGAGCATCTGCCCCCTTTCAGCCGTATAGGCTATGACGGTACGCTGGTATCGCTGGCACTGGCCCGGAAGATGAAAGAATCCTTTCGGAAAAAAGACTTCATCGTTACGGAAGATGTGGATCCTGTCACTCCTTTCTGGGACTACCGGCCTCCTTTCCCGGAAGCTCCTGCCTTCGAGCATCCGGCCGAGTTCGCTGCCCGCAGCATCCGTGAGAAGATCACGGCCCTGCGCGACAGAATACTGGAAGCAGGATGCGACACCCTCCTCCTCACCGCTCTCGACGAGGTGGCCTGGACCTTCAACATACGGGGCAACGACATCCCTTACAACCCTGTGGTGATGGCCTGGGGGCTCATCGGCAGGGAAGATGCCCGCCTTTACATCCGGCCGGAGAAAGTACCGGAAGAGCTGCGTATCCGTCTGGAGGCCACCGGCGTGCAACTGCGTGATTATGACGACATCACCGGCGATCTTGCCCTTCTGCCGGACGGTACCTGCCTCTCCCTCTCCCCCTCATCGGTCAACATATCGCTGTACCACGCCCTCTCCGGCAGCGTCACGGTGCGCGAAGGGATCTCCCCGGCCACCACCCTGAAAGCCATAAAGAATGAGGAAGAGATCGGACACATCCGCGAAGCCATGGTCAAGGACGGTGTAGCCCTGACAAAATTCTTCCGGTGGCTGGAGCTGACCATCGGCAAAGAACCTGTCACCGAGCTGTCGGCAGCCCGCCGGCTGGAGGCTTTCCGCGCCGAGCAGGCATGGTTTCACGGTCCCAGCTTTGCCACCATCTCCTCCTTCGGGCCCCACGGCGCCGTGGTGCATTACTCTCCCGACGAGCAGAGCGACATCCCCCTGGAGGTCCCGGGTATCTATCTCCTCGACTCAGGCGGCCAGTACCTCGACGGCACCACCGACATCACCCGTACCATCGCCCTCGGCGAGCCCACGGAACAGCAAAAAAGGGATTTTACCCTGGTGCTGCAGGGGATGATCGACCTGGCGATGGCCCGTTTCCCCGAAGGCACGGTGGGCCACCAACTCGATATCCTGGCGCGGCGCCCCCTCTGGGAGGCAGGACTGAATTACGGCCATGGCACCGGCCACGGCGTAGGCTATTTCCTCAACGTCCACGAAGGACCCCAGTCCGTCAACCCGGGCAAGACTGGTGCAACACCCGTGCCCCTGGAAGCAGGCATGGTCCTCTCCGACGAGCCGGGACTGTATCGTGACGGCGAGTACGGCATACGCACCGAGAACCTCGTGGTGGTGACCCGGGACCGGGAGACGGAATACGGCACTTTCCTGCGCTTCGAGACCCTCACCCTCTGCCCCATCGATAAAAAGCTGATCGACTTCACCCTGCTCACGCCCGCCCAGGCAGCATGGCTCGACGACTACCACCGGATGGTCTGGGAGAAACTGGCCCCCCGCCTGGATGAGGAGCACAGGGAATGGCTGAGTAGGAAGCTCGAAGGTTGAGGCGCGAAGCTCGAATTATAAATAACTTCAAACCTCAAACGCAGCCGTCAGGCTGCATCAAACCCCAAACTTCAAACGCAGCCGCAGGCTGCATCAAACTCTCAAACCTCTCACTCTTCCGGCCACACCAATAGATCATACCGGCTCAGGAATTCTTTCAGCTTCTCTTTCATCACCTGCACCCCGCCGGGGTGGTTGCTCTCGAGGTTGAGGGGCAGGACGGGATCGTGCAGGGAGAGACGCAGCAGGAACCAGCCGTCGCCGTGAGCAGCATCACAGCGCACGCGCACCCCCTCATAGTTGGGCTCCACCAATGACCACCCCTCCTGCTGCAACGCGAAATCCTTCAGGTCATCCAGCACCCGCTGCCCATAAGCAGCGAACTCCTCCGCCCGTATCTTCAACCGCAGTTCCTGTGCCTCACGGGGCTGCTGCAGGGTGGCGATAAGATCCTCCAGGTGCCTGTCTTCGCGTCGCAGTCGGGCCATCTTAGTCAACAGGAAAGAGACCAAGTAAGCCCCATCGTCGAGCCAGTGGTTCTCCTGCAGGGCCGCATGGCCGGAAGTCTCGATGGCCAGATGACATTCTCTCCCTTCGCTGTTGAGGCGTATTGCCTCGTTGATCACATTGCGGTAACCTCTTTTGAAACGGTGATGATGTCCCCCCAGATGCCGCTCGATGAAATCGGTAAGGCCTTCGGAGGTGATCGAGTCGGTGACGATCCAGGTACCGGGATATTTCTCCAGCACTACCGCTGCCACCAGGGCGATGAGGGCGTTGCGGTTGACGGAACTGCCGTTGCGTCCTACCAGGGCGGCCCGGTCCACATCGGTGTCAAAGATGATGCCCAGATCGGCCTGCTGCTCTTTTACGGCCTGCGAGAGGGCCTCCAGCGCATGTGCATCCTCAGGATTGGGCGCATGGTTGGGAAAACGGCCGTCGGGGTCAAGGTACAGGCTTCCCGTCGTATCGGCTCCGAGGGGCTCCAGCACCTGTGATGCATAAAAACCCCCGGCGCCGTTGCCGGCATCCACCAGGATACGGGTGCCCCGCAGGGGATGATCGGGATCGTCCGGGTCGGCCGCCTCGCGGCGTATGTAACCTACCAACCAGGCAGCATAATCCTTCAGAAAGTCTTTGCGATGCACCTCCCCCTGCTGCCGGTCCGGGAGGACCAGCTCACCGGCCTGCTGCAGGATGTCGCGGATATCACTTTTCTCCAGCCCGCCCTCGCGGCTGAAGAACTTCATGCCGTTGCGGTTGAAGGGCAGATGGCTGGCCGTGATCATGATGGCTCCGTCCATTCCCTCCAGGATCGTGGACATGAACATGGCCGGCGTAGAGGCCAGACCGTAATCCCATACCTCCGCCCCCACAGCCTGCAGTGCCCGCATGATACCCCCGGCCAGCGCTTCGCCGCTGAGACGGGGATCGCGACCCAGCGATATCTTCAGGTCATCCGCAGCCTTACCCGTCTTTTGAGTTAGCCAGTTTACAAAAGCAGCAGCGATCCTGCCGGCGGTTTCCGGCGTCAGGTTCACCGCTTCGCCGGGAATACCCTCCAGAGCCACTCCCCGTACATCCGAACCGTTCTGTAGTTTCAGCAGATCCATGAGACTTCCTTATTATTGTTTATGCAAATTTACATGGAAACTCCAAACCACCATAATAAAATCCCGGACTTTCTGATTTTTATTCTTATCTTTATCCGGAAAAAATTAACAAAACTTTAAAACCATGGAACAAGTGAACATTTACCTGGAAAAAGCCGGTGAGCTGGCAACTACTTACGGCCTGAAACTCGTCGGTGCGATCGTCGCACTGATCCTGGGGCTGTGGATCATCGGGATCATCATACGATCGATCCGGAAAGTGCTGGACAGGGGCAAGATGGACGAATCGCTGAAACCCTTCCTTACCTCGTTGATCTCCTGGACGCTGAAGATCCTGCTGTTCATCAGCGTGCTGGGAATGATGGGCATCCAGATGACCTCTTTCATCGCCATCATCGGTGCTGCCGGTCTGGCCATAGGCATGGCCCTCTCGGGCACCCTGCAGAACTTCGCCGGAGGCGTGATGATCCTGCTCTTCAAGCCTTTCAAGGTAGGGGATTTCATCAGTGCCCAGGGCTTCTCAGGTTCGGTGAAGTCGATACAGATCTTCAACACCATCCTGAACACCCCTGACAAGCAGACGATCATCATCCCCAACGGCGGGCTGGCTACCGGATCGGTGACCAACTTTTCCACCGAGCCACAGCGACGCGTCGACTGGACCTTCGGTATAGGCTACGGCGATGACGTGGACAAGGCTAAGAATGTACTGATGAAGCTTATCAATGAGGATGAACGCATCCTGAAAGACCCCGAGCCTTTCATCGCCGTGGCTGAGCTGGGTGACAGCTCTGTCAACCTGACCACCCGTGTGTGGGTCAACAGTGCCGACTACTGGGGTGTTTTCTTCGATATGAACGAAAAGGTTTACAAGACCTTCGCTGAAGAAGGCCTCAACATCCCCTACCCGCAGATGGATGTACATGTGGATCATAGTTCATAGTTCATAGTTCATAGTTCGTGGTTCGTGGTTCGTGGTTCGTGGTTGCAAGTTGCGAGTATCGAGTATCGAGTATCGAGTATCGGGGTTAATTTTTTGCTCTATTATGATCTACACTTTTGGTGAAGCTTTGCTGGATATAACCTTCCGCAACGGGCAGCCGGTGTCGGCGTGGCCGGGCGGGGCGATGCTCAACACCTCCGTATCGCTGGGACGGCTGGGCGTGCCCGTATCGTTGATCACCGAGTACGGTCGCGATCAGGTGGGCGATCTCATTGATGATTTCCTGCGGAAGAACGGCGTAGACACAAGTCATGCCGCCCGCTTTAAAGGACATCTGACCACTGTGGCCATGGCCTTCCTGAACGAGAAGAATGAGGCTTCCTACACCTTTTACAAGGATTACCCCGCAGAACGGATGCAAACAGTGTTGCCGGAACCGGGAGGGGATGACCTCCTGCTCTTCGGCTCGTTCTTCGCCCTTGACCCCGCTATACGGACCGTCCTTACAAAGCTGCTGACAACAGCCCGGGAAAAAGGATCTTTCATCTATTACGATCCCAATTTCAGGAGCGCCCACCTGGAGGAGCTGCCGACCCTGAAGAGCTATATCCTGGAGAACATCGCCGCAGCCACGCTGGTCAGGGGATCGGATGAGGATTTCCGCAATATCTTCGGGGCAGAGAACGCTGACGAAGCCTGGGAGGCAGTATCCGGACATTGCCCATACCTCATCTATACCGCCAGCAGCCGGGCCGTCTACCTCCGCACCCCTTCCCTCTCGCTGGAGGTGCCCGTACCTCCCCTGGAGAAGGTGGTGAGTACCGTGGGTGCCGGGGATACTTTCAATGCCGGCGTAGCATACGAACTATACAAGAGAATGATCCGGCCCGGAGATCTGGAAAAAACGGGGGAAACAACCTGGACCTCCATCCTCAATACCGGCATCCGCCTGGCAGGAGAGGTGTGCGGGAGGTATGAGAATTATGTGGAAGGAAGAAGGCTAAAGTATAAAGGCTAAAGTAATCCGCCTCCGCCATCCTTCGGTACGCCTGTCGGCTACTCAGGAACCGGCTACGGCGGACGAAGAAAGGCAAAAGGCAGAAGGCAAAAGTAAGGTGGAAGAGTGGGAAAAATGGGAAGAGTAAGCGATGAGCGGTGAGAGATGAGCTCCGCCTTCGCCGGAGGCTTCGGCGGACGAGGGATGAGAAAAAGTCCTGAACTCCACACTCGTCACTCCACACTCCACACTCAATTGACCCCGCTGCGCCTTCCATCGGCCGCCATAGGCTAGCCGACGGCGCGGCGCGTAGCCGCTACGGGCGCCTGCGCTGAAGCTACGGCGACAGCGTGCGAAGCAAGGGAGGGGTCGAAATCAGGTAGCCGCAGTTACGCCTGCGGGAAATAAGATCCCCCTTTGTAAACAACCCCGGAGGGGTTGAAGAAGGATGAAGGGATGAATATTGAACACCGAATCCCGCAATTGCTGAAATCTTTGATTTCATTGCAATTTCGAGGATGCTCGCAACTCTGACGAGATCAGAGATCTCGAGAGTTGCGGCATATTGAATGATGAATTTTGATTTATGATTTCTGAATATCAGAGGAGGCTTCACGCAATAAATGCAAAGCGAGAAGCTCGAAGGAGAGTCGAAGAGTGGAAAAAGTGGGAAGAGTGGGAAGAGTAAGCGATGAGCGGTGAGCCATGAGCCCTGAAGGGGCGGAAGCATCCAGGATCGGGCGGAGCCCGATCATTACATCAATAGTTTGGACAGAAGTTTAAGAATAGTTTGATATAACATTATTATATATTCACCTAATACACAGATATTAACAAAACACCAACTACGTAGCCAACTACGTAGTCAACTACGTAGTCAACTACGTAGTGAGCTACGTAGTTCGTCTGTATATCATTATTGATCAACATATTACAGGGACCATTATTTATGAGGTTGGAGTCAATGTACGGTGAAGTGCGGGAGGTGCTGACCGGATATTCCGTGGGCAGGATACACAGGATCAGCAGAATACTACAGGGATACGGCAATATCAACCTGAGTGCGGATACAGAAAGCGGCATGTTGTTTGTCCGTGTCAGCCCAAAAAAGACCACAGAGGAGCTGAAGAAGGAGATTGGGCTGATGCAGGTGCTGAAGAAACATGCTTTTCCGGCCGCATATCCCATGGCAGGAGGGGACGGAAAATACATTCACCTGACCTCTTACGGTCCGGTTCTGGTCTATCCGTTCCTTTTCGGTTCACCTCCTCTTCCGACGTACGAGCAGATCAAGAAAACAGCAGTAACCCTGGCCCGCCTGCATCTTATTCCTGCCGATGAGGTGCCGGCGAAAACCAACTCCATCCGGCCTGCCCTCTGCGCTGAGATCATCCGGCATCCCACCTCCTGCCTCCCTCCCACCCTCAGGGATCGTTGGCTGGATGCTTTTGAGAAGGTACGGAGATCGCTGGAGACACCTCTTCCCACAGGGCTTATCCACGGCGATCTTTTTCCCGACAATGTGCTGTTCAAAGACGGTAAGCCGATCGCCTTCCTGGATTTTGAGGAGTATGCCATCGACACCTTCCTGTTCGACATCGCCATGGCCATCAACGGCTTCTGCCTCACCAAAGGCCGGCCCAATGCGAAGAAAACCGCTCTTTTCCTGGATGCCTACGAAAAAGAACGACCCCTGCTGCCTGAAGAAAAAGAGCATCTGCAGGCTTATCTCGTATGGACCGCCCTGGGCATGGCCTGCTGGCACGTCGGCGACTGCCGGAAGAACGGCCCGCAAGCAGGACAGAGACAGAGGATAAGGGAGCTGATAGAACTGGCGGAGAAATTAAGGCAAAAGTATTAAGGCATCCGCCTTCGCTGGTGGCTTCGGCGGACGAGGAAAGGCAAAAGGAAGGATGAAGGATGAAGGATGAAGGTCGAAGGTCAAAGGTCAAAAAGTCGAAGAGTCGGAAGAGTGGAAAGAGTGGGAATTGTCAGCGATGAGCAGTGAGCAAGGAGCGATGAGAGAGCGACCCCGGAGGGGTCGAAGTCAGGTAGCCGCAGTCACGCCTGCGGATCCCGGGGCACACACCAAAGCCCCAACCCCGGATGGGGTTGAAGAAGGACGATAGTCGAAGGTCGAACGGTCGAAAAGTCAAAAAGTCAAAGAGTCGGAAGAGTGGAAAGAGTGGGAATTGTCAGCGATGAGCAGTGAGCAAGGAGCGATGAGAGAGCGACCCCGGAGCGGACGA
>JALVJE010000039.1 GCA_027028505.1 Bacteroidales bacterium | reverse complement strand
ACGCCATGGGCCACGAACAACATGCCGATGACGAACTCGGTGCCGGCGACATGCTCGCCCGCATACATGCCCAGGAAGTTGCCGATGCCCTGCAGCTTGTCCTTTGTGACCGGCTCCCGGTCAAACTCATACAAGGCATCCAGACGCTGTGAGAGGGTAGCCGCTTTGCTCATAGAGGGTTGTTTGAACGCCTAAAATATAAAAATATGATATAAGAGAGGTAATCAATGTCCTCTATAATGACCCGGATCCGGATAATTTTTTGCCGCATCGTCCAATACCAACACCCAGTCGGTACGCACACCCGACGAAGGAGGCACGAAGACCTCCACGTCCTTTTTTTTCTGAAAAACTTCAATGGGAATGGACACACCCTCCCGTGGGTTATACCAATACCCTTTCACTTTCTCCGCTTTCAGCCCTTTCATCTTCAGATGCACCGGATCGCCGTACGGCGGATATACGATCACAAAAGAACGGTCGGCGCCGCGGGCCGCCCGTATACTGTGATCATCCTGTCCGTATACCTGTGCCAATACTCCCTGATCGGGAACCATCTCCAGAAAAGGGCGTGATTCGAAAAGTTTCCGCATATAGCCCATCTGCAAGGCGCCGGGCTGATGAATGGCATAATACCAGTAGATGCGGGCATATACCTTCGGATTTCTTCCTGGCGCATACATCTGCCAGATGTTGTTGTTCCCGTAAGTATGTCCGAGCGCTCCCGCCAGCACCGACCAGTAAGCGGCCTGACGCGCATCGAAGGCCACGAACCTTTCATCGTTGTAATTGAAGGCCGCCGGCAGGTCCTCATACTGCGGTTCTCCGTCCAGACAGGGCTTTACCGGCGTCAGACGGTAATCATGGAGGATGGTCTCATATACAGGATTGTTCCTTTCCATGTGTCCCGTCTGGGCCATGTTGAAATCCAGCCATTCCTCCTTTTGGAACCACTGCGACGAAGAGACCCCACCCGAGGGATGGTAAGTAATGAGATGTTTCCCGCCATCCCCCTCTTGCAACCCTCTGGCCATGGCCCGGATGATCTCCATATGAATGGGTTTGTCGGGATTGCGGTCACCGCCCAGCACCCAGATGATGTTGGGCTGGTCTTTATACCTTTTGCCGAGCCATTTCCCATAGGCCCGGGCTTTTTCAGGCATATCAAAGATCACGGGACCTACCCCCCATCTTTTGTTCCATTTATCCCCCCAGGTCGGCAGCATCGCCATATAGATCCCCAATTCAGCCGCTTTTTGTACCACCCAGTCCACATGCTTGAAATAAGCTTCATTAGGTCGGAGAGGGTCATCATTGATCAGGGGCGTCTCACCTTCGGCATTGGGCATATGCAAACCGTCCAGCTCTGCCAATATTACCGCCTGGATCACATTGAACCCTTTGTCATGGCGGTCTTTCAGATACATCTCCGTCTCTTTCTTCGTACAACGATGAAAGAGCTCCCAGCCGGTGTCGGCCATGTAGAAGAAGACAGTACCGTCATCTTTCACCAGGCGCCTGTGGTCGTCACTCACATGCAGCCACTGTGCCCCGGCATCCAGGCTCAGGAGGGCAACAAAACCTAGTACAAAAAAGAATTTCATAGGATATGGTTTTAGGAATGTGGTGTTACGGATATCTCCCTACAAAGATAAACCAATCCCGGAAGGCACAAGGAAAATCCGGAAAGAAATTCCTATCGGTCATTCCGGATCAAAACCAAATTTTTTACATTTGTTTCATACGCCCGGAAATCTTCTGATCATGAAAAGCAAGATCTTACTTCTTTTTTCTCTACTTATCATCTTATCCGTCCTGATGGCCGGATGCCGCCATTTCCATGGGGCCGGGA
>JALVJE010000038.1 GCA_027028505.1 Bacteroidales bacterium | reverse complement strand
GCTCTCGAGAGGGAGCGTTATTTTAAGACAGCTTCGGGTCGTCGTTATCTGAGAAAGATTCTGGAGGACATTTGACCGTGCGGGTTCCCCGTCCGACCGGACGACCAGGCGGGCCCGTCCGACCGATCGTCCGGGCGGGCCCGTCCGACCGATCGTCCGGGCGGGAAGTCCCGCTCCGGGTACCATTAACTTTCCTTATGGACTATTACGTCTACGTACTGCAGAGCGAACGTGATGGGTCCTATTATAAAGGCCAGACACGTAATCTGGAAGCCCGCATAAAACAGCACAATCAGGGCAAAGTGAAGTATACCAAAGGGCATATGCCCTGGAAGTTGGTATACAGCGAAAAATTCTCCACACGAGCGGAAGCTCTCGAGAGGGAGCGTTATTTTAAAACAGCTTCGGGTCGTCGTTATCTGAGAAAGATTCTGGAGGATATTTGACCGTGCGGGTTCCCCGTCCGACCGATCGTCCGGGCGGGCCCGTCCGACCGGTCATCCGGGCGGGCCCGTCCGACCGGACGACCGGGCGGGCCCGTCCGACCGATCGTCCGGGCGGGAAGTCCCGCTCCGGGTACCATTAATTTCCTTATGGGGCATTACCCCCCCCTTACCCACCTATCGCGCGATCCAGCCGGTAAGGATACCGTTGGTGAAGGTGAGCACGTGCTTGCCGTAGATCCACTCTTCGCGATAGCCGTTGGAGGTGGTATAATGATTGATCACCTTGGGCTTGCCCCAGCTGTCCAGGACCATCTCCGAGGTCATCCCCTTCCAGATCATGTGTTCGTATATCTTCCTGCCCTCATTCTGACCGTATTTCAGTATGAGATAATCATGCCGGTTCGTGGGTTGTGCGATATCTTTGCCTGCATGCGAGGTCAGCTCCTGCAGGATCTCCTTGTATTGCTTTACATGGTTCTGACGGATGTATCCGTCGATGCCCTGGTAATGGACCAGAAAATAGGTACCGGCCGTGTCCAGGATCATCACTGCCGAATCGGCAGGGACATACATCACCACCGAACTGGCGTTGTCTTTGTCGGTGTACAGACGGGCTGTTTCTTTCATAACGCCGGGGGTGTAATAGACCGTGTCATTTTGCGACGATGGCATATTATTTGAAGAATATCCCGCAGCCGGAAAAAGGAATAACACAAAAATTAAAAATGATATGGAACGTATCATCCTGAAATATTTTACATAAAAAGTTCAAATACTATGCCATAAAAATTGCAAAAAGCAGGAACATGGCGAGGAAGAATTTTTAAATTTCAGAGAAAATTTATAATTTTAAAAAAAATATAGCATCATGGAAAAGGAAAGTATCAAAGACCTGAAAGAATTTGAAACCTCGGAAAATCTGCAGAATTCTGTTTTGAAGATCATGTACGTGATGAAGCAGAAATACAGCAATTACCCTGAGTTCAAGACCATTATGATGAATCTCACCACGGTCTCCAAAGAGCTGAACTCCATTCGTATCAAGGAGATCACGGGAGAGCTGGAAGGTCTCAATAACAGCGAGTAAAACGAACGCGAAAAAGAATATTTATTAAAGGGAAGGACTGTACGGGTTCTTCCCTTTTTATTTTTTACGGATCAGCATGAGTCCGTCACGAACGGGCAGGAGAAGATTCTCCACACGGGTATCTGCCGTGATCTTTTGGTTGAAACGGTGGATGGCAGCGGTCTCTTCGTCCATCCGTTCCTCAGGCGATAATACTTTCCCGTCCCACAGGACATTGTCCACCAGGATAAAACCGCCGGCCTCCACCTTTCCGATCACCTGATCAAAATAATCACTATACTCCTTTTTATCGGCATCGATGAAAACAAGGTCGAACGGACCTTTCAGTTCCGGGAGGATCTGCAGGGCATTGCCGATGATCAGCTCGGCGTTGCCGGTAATGCCGGCTTTCTCAAAAAATTCCCGGATGATCTTTTCATACTCGTCATTTGCCTCGAGGGTGATGAGCCGGCCTCCTTCCCGCAGCCCGCGAGCCAGGCAGATGGCCGAATAACCCGTGAAGGTCCCGATCTCGAGGATACGGGCAGGGCGGATCATGTGGCTGATGAACTGCAGCAGGCGGCCCTGGAGGGGGCCCGATATCATTTGCGGATAGACGGTCTGCAGGTGGGTGCGTCGGGAGAGCTCCTCCAGCACCGGGTCTTCGGGGGTGCTGAACGTATCAAGGTAGCGTTGCAGACCGGAGCTGTTGAAGGGGATCATGATCAGTAGTAAATGAGGGTGGAGAGTGTGGCAGGGTCGAGGATCTCCCGGGCAATGGAAAGGAGATCTTCTGTCGTGATCTTCTCAATGGCGGCGGTCATCTCCCGGAGGGTGAAGGTCCTGTTGAACAGGAGCAGGTTGCGGCCCATGCCGGCCAGCAGGTTCTCAGGGTTTTCCAGCGAACGGGTGAGCTGGCCGGTCAACTGTTTTTTGGCCCGGGAGAGCTGCAGGGGGCCCAGGGGTTTCTCCCGGAGCTTTTTCATCTCCCGCAGCGTCAGGTCGATGCTTTTCTCCAGGTCCTTCCGGTCGGTACCGAAATAAATGGAGAAGACGCCGGTATCCATGTAAGGGTTGTAGGAGGATTCTACCGTATAGGCCAGTCCTCTTTTTTCGCGGAGGGTCAGGTTGAGTCTGGAGTTCATGCCCTGTCCCCCCAGGATGTTGTTGAGGAGGTAAAGGGCCGGCCTGCGGGGGTCGGTGACGGGATAGCCTGCCGTGCCCAGGATGCAGTGGCTCTGGTAGGTGTCCTTACGGATCCTTTCCTCCTTCCTGACATAACCGGAAGAGGAGCGGCGGGGTGTCCGGCGTGTGCGGGTTGGGATATCGGCAAAATATTTTTCAAAGAGCCGTATGACCTTTTTTGATGGGAGGTCGCCGGCCGAGCAGAAAACCACCTCGTCGGTGAAGTAGTTGTTCTCGTAAAAACGGACCACTTTCTCCCGGGTGATCTCCTTCACCTTTTCCGGCCGGCCCAGGATAAAGCGGCCCAGGGGCTGGCCCGGGAAGATCATATTCTCGAACTCGTCATAGACCAGCTCTCCGGGGCTGTCGAGATAAGAATTGATCTCGTCGAGGACCACCTCTTTTTCCCTTTCTATCTCAAATTCCGGAAAGACAGAGTGAAAAGCAATATCGGCCAGGAGCTCCACGGCACGCTCATGGTCTTCTTTCAGGAAGGAGGCATACAGGAAAGTCTCCTCCTTGGTTGTGTAAGCGTTGAGCTCGCCTCCCACATCTTCCAGACGACTGAGGATGTGCCAGGCCTTCCGCCTCTGTGTCCCTTTGAAGACGACATGTTCGATGAAATGGGCCAGACCCTCTTCCTCGTCCGACTCGTCCCGCGAACCCGTATTGAACAGCAGACCGCAGTATGCTACCTCTGAAGCCAGGGGAGCATGCACCAGCCGGATGCCGTTCTTCAACTCATGCCTTATATATTCCATATTTAAAGATCTGCAGGGCAAAGGTAGTGAAATCATCCTGTATTATGGATAAATTATCTTGATCGCAGGGGGTTACGTGATATTTTTCCGGAACGTGAAAAAGATTTTGAAAAAAAATATTTTTCATTTAGCTTTGCCGTCCCAAAGAAAGTGTCGGTGCCATAGCTCAGTTGGTAGAGCACAGGACTGAAAATCCTGGTGTCCCTGGTTCAATTCCAGGTGGCACCACCTTCACAATGAAATGCCGCTAAGTAAGCGGCATTTTTTTATCATTACATCATGAAACACAGTGTACCGGAGCGGATCTCCATGCCCAATATGCTGATCATTGCAGGGGAGGGGCGGAATGTGGGGAAAACATGGCTGGCGTGCAGGATCATTCGTCAACTCTCCGTATCAGAGGATGTGACAGCAATGAAGATCTCTTCCCATTTTCATGAAACGGATCAACAGGATATATTTTTTGAGAAAAAAGGGAGATATATCATCCTCGAAGAGAAAAGTATATCAGGTAAAGACAGTTCCCTTATGTTGCAGGCCGGAGCCAAAAAGGTTTTTTTTATCATGGCTCCCGGGGAATATCTACGCGAAGCATTCCTGCTTGTCCGGCCCTTTCTGGAAGAAGGTCCGGTTGTCTGTGAGTCAGGTGGCTTGATAAATATCGTGCAGCCCGGAGTGTTTCTGTTCGTGAAAAGGCCCGGAACGCCGGTCCCCGGGACATTATTACTGCAATATGATCCGGTGATTGTGAGCCATGATCCGGAGAACCCGGATATGACTGCAGGATCCTTTGAGTTTACAGATAAAAGAATGATTAGGAAAGGATGATCAGGACCTTCCTTCCTTGAGCTTCTGGATCTCCTTGTGGTGGCTGATTGTCATCTTTTCGATCCTCTCCCGGGTGCTCTTGCGGTAATTCTCGAACTCTTCCTTCAGCTCCTTCAGCTCTTTTTTGGTGTGGGTGGTGACCACATGAGAACGCTTGAACATCAGGAAAAGGATGACCAACAGGATGGCCAGGCCGGCAATGATCCCCCACATCAGGATGTTATAGGCGGTCTTGTTCATGCGGATGCCCAGGAAGAGAAGACTGTCTTTGGTGCGGGTCACCTCCTCCAGGTCCTGCTGCGTCTTTTTGAGCTGCTCCTTCAGCGAGGCGACTTCCTTGTTCAGGCCGGCGATCGTCTGGTTGAGCTCTGCGATCTTCTTCTTGCTCTTGTTCAGGGAATCCAGGGAATTCTTTTTGATCTTCTGAAAATAATCCTCCCGGATGGCCCGGAACTGGTCATAGATCCTGGTCTTTTTCTGAATATAATTGTACTGGTCTTTCAGGGAGGCCGAGTCCATGACCGCAGACATCCTCGTCTGGGCCTGTAACTCTCCTTTTATGCCCGGAAGAAGGGTCACCAGGAGAAGAAAGAAACCGGTACGGAATATATTTGCTTTCATTATGTTTTGGTTTATTGTTATCAACAATTTAAGAACGTGTAAAATTAAGAATAATTATGGGAAAAATGGTCATTTGGGAGATCGGTGGTTTGTGTTACGAAGTATTTGCGCAGATGGGGTCTCCTGTCTTTCCGGTGTAAAATATTTTGACCAATATTGCAGTTTAGAATGAAATGGGCAGCGTGAAAAAAAGAAAAAAAAGCGGCAGGAAGAAGACCTCCTGGCAGGGGACGGCAGTCAGGGCCTTCCTCACACTTGCTGCGACCTTTTTCATACTCTTTGTGTTTTTCCTCTTTCTGGTGTGGGCCGGCATCTTCGGTCCTATCCCCACGCGTGACCAGCTGGCATCCATCCGTCAGAATACAGCCTCGGAGGTCTATTCTTCCGATGGCAGGCTGATGGGGAGATATTTTCTGGAGAACCGCCTGACGGTGGGTAACGACCGGGTCTCCCCCCACGTCATCCATGCCCTGGTGGCCACCGAGGATGCCCGTTTTTTCGAGCATCACGGCATCGATTATATCAGTCTGGGACGGGTGCTGTTGAAGACGATCCTCTTGAGGGAGCGGGCCCAGGGAGGCGGGAGCACCATCAGTGAACAGCTGGCACGCAACCTCTATCCTCGGCCCGGTAAAAAGTGGACGATCCTCCTGGTGAGCAAGGTGAAAGAGGCCATCATAGCGGCCCGTCTCGAGAAAGTGTATGACAAGGAGCAGATCCTGATGCTCTATCTCAATACGGTACCTTTCGGGGAGGACATTTACGGCATCGAGACCGCTTCTCTCCGTTTTTTCAGCAAACATGCCGGTGCGCTGAACCCTGCCGAGGCAGCCACCCTCATCGGGATGCTGGCTGCCAACACGGCCTACAACCCCCGCCTTCATCCGCAGCGCTCCCTGCACCGGCGCAATATAGTGCTGCGCCGGATGGGAGAGCATGGTTTCCTGAAACCGGAAGAGGTGAAGAAATGGCAGCAGACCCCCCTCCGTCTGAAATACAAACGCATAGACAACAATACCGGCATTGCTCCCTGGTTCCGGGACTACCTGAAAGTACAGGTGGAGAAGTATCTCCGGGAGAACTACGGTGACAGCATCCACCTGCTCACCGACGGCCTGAAGATCTATACCACCATCCATGCGGGAATACAGCAGGCGGCGTCACAGGCCGTAAAGCAACGGATGAAAGTCCTGCAGAAAGAGTTCGATGACCACTGGAAAGGCAGGCATCCTGTGGATGAAAATTCCGGAGTGTTCCTGAAAGCGCTGCACAATAGCTCCCGCTATCAGGCTCTGAAAGAAGAAGGCCTGACAGAGGCAGAGATCCTGAATAAAATGCGTGCACCCGTGAAGGGGAAAGACGGTCGAACTTATACGCCACTGGATTCCCTGTGGCAGGATCTCATGACCCTGCAGGCCGGCTTTATGGCCATGGATCCCGTGACCGGATATGTGCGTGCCTGGGTGGGCGGTGTGGACCACAGCCGCTGGCAGTATGACCATGTCACCTCCCGCAGGCAGGTGGGCTCCACTTTTAAACCGTTCGTCTATGCCACCGCCCTGGAGCAGGGCATGAAACCCTGTGAGTTCATCTCCAATGAACGGCACACCTTCCCGGAATTTGACGACTGGTCGCCCGAAAATGCCGAAGGGGAGTATGAGGGGTATTATTCCCTGAAAGGCGCCCTGGCGCACTCCGTTAATACTGTCACGGCCGAGCTGGTGAGCCGTACCGGTGTGCAGCCTGTCGTGGAGAAAGCCCGGGCCATGGGGATCACCTCGGAGATCCCGGAGGTGCCCTCGGTGGCGCTGGGGACCGTCTCCCTCTCGCTGTATGAGCTGACCCGTGCCTATTGTCCTTTTGTGAACGGGGGCAGACGGGTCGATCCGGTCATCCTTACGAAGATCGTGGATAAAAAAGGAGAGGTCCTTTATGAGTACAAGCCTGATCCCGGGCAGGAGGAGCAGGTGCTGACGCCTGATGTGAGTCTTGAGATGCTGTACATGTTGCGTGAGGTGGTCGACTCCGGCACAGCCCGGGCTCTGCATAGTGTCTACCTCCTGCCCAATGCGCTGGCCGGCAAGACCGGCACCACCCAAAACAATGCCGACGGCTGGTTCATGGGGATCCTGCCGCGTCTCGTTGCCGGCACGTGGGTGGGGGCCGAGAGCCCGGAGATCCATTTTCGCACCCTCACCCTGGGACAGGGCGCCCATACGGCCCTGCCGGTCTTTGCCCTGTTCGTGAGGAAGCTGAACAGCGATCCGCAGGTGAGAAAATATGCTGCCGGCGACTTTCCCGTTCTCTACTATCCGCTGAGCGAGCAGATGGATTGTCCCGATTACTCCCCGGAGAACCCGGAGAGAGGATTCTTCCGTAACCTTTTCGGCCCTCGTCAGCGCAATGACTCCCTGCGGCAGATAAAGCAGGAACAGCGCCGCGAAAAACGGGAGAAACGGAAAGAGTCGATCCGCGATGCCATGCGGCGTATCTTCGGAAAAAGAAAAAGATGACGGGGTTATTCCCCGGGATCACTCGCCAATACCGGTCCTGTGCTTTTCCGCATCAGGATCTCATCATAACCTTTAACGAGATAGTCTTTCAGCACCCCCACTTCCTCATAGCCTCTTTTCTGATAAAACCTGCGCGCAGAGGTGTTGAAGGAGGAAACGCACAGAAACACATTGGTATGGACCTCCAGTATCTTCTCCTCCACAAAGTCCATGAGGCGGCTGCCGACATGTTTATGCTGCCAGGCCTGT
Source organism: Bacteroidales bacterium (assembly GCA_027028505.1). GTDB lineage: Bacteria > Bacteroidota > Bacteroidia > Bacteroidales > VadinHA17 > DRPN01. The sequence goes on along the minus strand of JALVJE010000038.1, from coordinate 33,638 downwards.
TTTACCGCGATGCTTTTCAGGTATCCTGTGCAGGCGCCTTTCATCTGTATGACCGCCACCCCTGCGATCTCTGCCCCGCTGAGCGCGAGCCAGGTTTCATAAAACGGATCCTGCAGGGTGGCCAGGACCTGCTCCCTGCCGATCCCCAGCGTGATCCACGGATCAGTTCCGGCCATGAGAGCGGCGGCTTCTTTTCTTTCATCATCATTTACCGGTGCTCGCAGGATGAGGTTGTCTGGTTCCATGCTTATTTCTTAATAATGGTCATTAGAATGAAAAACATAAAATTAACGCAAATATTCTATTTTTGCTCTTCATTGTCAAAATCACGGACAATTCATGGATCCGAAGATCGTTTTCGGGGTCATTGCGGCCTATTTTGGTATCCTCCTGCTGATCTCCCATTTCACGGGCAGGCATGCCGACAATGAGACCTATTTCACCGGCAACCGGCGATCGCCGTGGTATGTGGTGGCCTTTGGGATGATCGGGGCTTCGCTGTCGGGCATCACTTTTATCTCTGTGCCGGGGGAGGTGGGGAACACCTATTTTTACTATTTCCAGCTTGTGCTGGGTTACTTGGTCGGATATTTCATCATCGCCACGGTATTGCTGCCCCTCTATTATCGCCTGAAGCTGGTCTCCATCTATTCCTGGCTGGGTGATCGTTTCGGCGTGGTCTCTCACAAGACGGGAGCTTTGATCTTCCTTCTTTCGCAGTCACTGGGAGCTTCCCTGCGTCTTTTTGTGGTGGCCGGTGTGCTGCAGCTGGCGTTCTTCGACCATTATCACATCCCTTTTGTCGTGACCGTGGTCATCACGATCCTGATGATCTGGGCTTATACCAACAAAGCCGGTATCAAGACCATCGTGTGGACCGACACCTTCCAGACGCTGATGATGCTCTCGTCGGTGATCGTCAGCATCATCCTGATCACCCGGGCCCTGGACCTCTCCTTCGGCGGGATGGTGAAAAGCATTGTCCACAGCGATTATTCCAGGATCTTTAACTGGGACTGGAACTATGGGAAGAACTTTTACAAGCAGTTCATCACAGGAGCTGTGGTGGCGGTAGCCATGAACGGACTGGATCAGAACGAGATGCAGAAAAGTCTCACCTGCCGCAACCTGAAAGAGGCGCAGAAAAACATCTTTCTTTACAGCGTCAGCCTGGTGATCACCAACCTGATCTTCCTCTCACTGGGAGCCCTGTTGTATATTTTCATTGAACGTACCGGCATCGTCCTGCCCGTGGATGCTGCCGGCCATATTACGGATACCGATAAAGTTTTTCCAGACCTGGCGTTGCACCATTTTGCCACGGGGGCGGGCATCATCTTCCTGCTGGGGATCGCCTCGGCGGCTTTCTCCTCTGCCGATTCGGCGCTGACAGCCCTCACCACCTCCTTTTACACCGACTTCCTGCATACGGAAAACAAGACAGACCGGCAGAAGAAGCGGATGAGGTACATCGTGAACATTGCCTTTTCCCTGTTACTGATCACGATCATCCTGGTGTTCCGGGCTGTGAACAACGACAGCGTCATCAATATGGTCTTTGCCATCGCCGGATATACTTACGGTCCCCTGCTGGGACTGTACACCTTCGGACTGGCGACCCGAAGAAAGGTGCGGGACCGGTGGGTGCCGCTGGTGGTGATCCTTTCACCCCTTCTCTCCTGGCTGCTGAATCTCTTTATGATCCGGTATACGGGATTTCATTTCGGCTATACCATCTTGTTGCTGAACGGTATCATTACCTTTGCCGGACTGTGGATCATCGGAGAAAAAAAGTAATTTTACAAAAAAAGATCATGAACAAGCTCTTAAGATCATTTTTACTGGTTATGCTGGTGGCCTCCTGCCGGGGTGACAGGGTAAAGATCGTGGACAAGCCCATTGATTTCTCCCCCGAGCGGGTTCGGCTGACGAAGGAATATATCCGGCAGCATTACGGCCTGGAGGTACAGGACATCACCATTACCCCGAAGATCATCGTGCTGCACTGGATCGAGACGAACGACCTGGAGGAGGCTTTCAATATCCTGAAGCCTGATACGATACAGTACGGCGGCATTGTTGCCGGAGCAGGTAAGCTGAATGTGTCAGCACATTTCCTTGTCGACCGTGACGGCACCATCTACCGTCTGATGCCGGAAACCCGGATGGCCCGGCATGTGATAGGCCTGAACTATTACAGCATCGGAGTGGAAAACGTAGGGGGCGCCGGCGGCGTAGACAATATGACCCCGGAGCAGATCGAAGCCAATGCCCGCCTGGTGCGTTACCTGGTAAAAAAATACCCTACGATACAGTATCTCATAGGACATTACGAGTACACCCGTATGGAGCATACCCCCCTGTGGCTGGAGAGGGACAGTACCTACCGGACTGTGAAAACCGATCCGAGCGAAGCTTTCATGCAGGCGGTCAGGGAAAGGGTGAGCGATCTGCATCTGCGGAAACCCTGAAGAAGCTCGATGCTTGAATCTTGAAGCTCGAATCGAAGGGTGAATGATTAAAGAGAAGTTATTTCTGACCCTTAAAGTAAGATGACTACGTGTGCCGGGTTTCCCCTTCAGGGGATTAAGGGGGCGGGATGGCTACGCAAAATCATCCTGTCTAGGTTACTGTGTTGAATGAAACAAAATGGATTTATCCAGGCCTCCCCGTCCTTTACCGGATGATCAGTCCGTGTACAGGCCGGATGATGAATCCGAACTTCCAGGGCTTGTTCCCGTCCAGAGTATATTGGGGCAGGGTTCTTTTTCCCCAGCTGTTATTCCCTCCGACGCCGTGCAGCCTGTAATCGATGTTGATATCGATCAGATCGCGTACCGGTAACTGGTAGTCGTGTGTGGCTTTCTCCAGGTCTTCTTCCGTATAAGGCCAGGCCCGGAAAGAGAGCGGTTGCAGGCCAACGATCTTTAACCCTTGCCAGGATTCAGGTTTCCTGAACTTGAACCAGCGCACATCGCACCGGTTGGCATTGTCCTGGGGGGCGATGTAATGGGTGATAAAATCCTTTAACGGTAGTTCATAGATCCCGTAAAATGCTGTTGTCTTACGGTCCCAATAGTTCTCCTGGGGACCTCTGCCATACCATATTATTTTGGAATATTCTTTGGGGATAGCCATCCTGAACCCGAATTTGGGGATCAGGGGGATCTCTACCGACAAAGGCTCATAGTCGGCAAACACCTCTGTTTCCCCGTTATCGTTGATGGTGTAGGTGAGGGTATAACGCACATCCCCGACCGGCAAGGACATGTCGAAACGGATCCTGACCACATGTTCTTTGCGGGATCTGCTGATCTTTACCCCGGTGACGATCCGGTTGGCTGCCGCCGTTTTCCAGGCACCAAGTCTGTGCGCATAACCGTTCCTTTTCTGGTTGTCGTTCATGGGCTTCCAGAAATACGGCTCCAGCGGGTGTACCAGATATTCCTGCCCATAGATGCGGTAACTGATCAGGGCTCCGGATGTTTTATCGAAGACCATCGAGAACCCGGGACCATGCACGCTGATCTTCCCTTCTTTTTCATGAATGTTTGGCATTCCTTTTTCTCCTTTCAAAGAAGCAGGAAAATCGTAGGGACTGAGGATAAACTCTTCCCGGGCTATGACCGTTCCTTTTCCGGCCCAGGGGGTATCCTTTTTCAGACGGGCACAGACCCGCAGGATCTTTTCTCCCGGGGCCTGATCTTCCGGCAGGGGGATGATGACCGTGGCACTCCGGTGTGGCAGGAGGGTCGCCGGGGCAAAAATGCCGGAGTCTGCCGGGCGGCCGTTGCGGTACAGGGACCAGGTAAAATCGTAAGGGTCCGAAGTTGTGAAATCATACAGGTTGGTCACCCGCAGGGTCACCTGGCCGTTTTGTTGAGCGGTTTTTTCAAAACGAAAGTATTGGTACACTTTCTGCATCTCGGTGTAGTGGGGATGGGGCACCCTGTCGGGGCCGATGAGGCCGTTGATGCAAAAGGGTCCGTCGTTGGGGAAATCCCTGAAGTCTCCCCCGTAGGCCCAGAATTCTCCTTTTTTCAATGTCAGCTGCTGTGGATCGTCCGGGTATACCAGTGGACTTCCATCGGTCTTTTTGGCGATGCCCTGGTCCACCCAGTCCCAGATGGCGCCTCCCACAATGCCGGAGTCGGCATAGATCACATCCCAGAACTCTTTGAAGTTGCCCAGGGAATTCCCCATAGCATGGGCATATTCCCGCATGATCACAGGGCGGTCCGTGATCTTCTCCCCCATGGCATTCAGACCTGCCGGGGTGGGATAAGAGTAATCGTACAGGTCGGAAACCCCTTTGTCCGAGTCGCTGAAGACCGGGCGGGAGGGATCCAGCTTGCGGACGGTGTCGGCCATCGCCCTGAAGTTACGCCCTTTGCCTCCTTCGTTGCCCAGCGACCAGATGATCACACAGGGGTGGTTCTTGTCGCGTTGCACTACAGAGACGGCCCGGTCGACATGTGCCTGCGTCCAGGCCGGGTTATCGCCCAGGATCGTGTTGCGGATACGGTAGCCGTGGGATTCCTGGTTGGTTTCGTCCATTACATACAGACCATATTCATCACACAGGGTGTACCAGTAGGGATCGTCCGGGTAGTGGCTGGTGCGGACGAAATTGATATTGCCCTGTTTCATCAGCACGATATCGCGTCGCATGGTCTCCCGGTCGATGTGCCTGCCGGTGCGCGGATGATGCTCGTGGCGGTTGACCCCTTTCAGTTTGACCGGCGTGCCGTTGACCAGAAAGACCTCTCCCCGGATGCGGATCTCACGGATCCCGAACTTCCACGGGATATACTCCACCGGCCGGTGCCGTTCGTCATAAAGGGTCAGCAACAGGGTATAAAGATGCGGCGTTTCAGCGCTCCATAAAAGAGGATCTTTTATCTCCATGCTTAGGGATACCTGTTGTTCAAACTCATTGTTTACCACCGGCAGAGAGGCCTCCATGGTTTTCTCCAGTGGGATCCCTGCAGGGTCCAGCACGATCTCTTCCAGCCGGTAACCTGCCGCAGGGGAGGATGAGGTGTTGGCAACGTTCACGGCCACGGTCAGCAGGGCTTTGGTATAATGGTCCGTCAGACGGTTGTCGATCTTGAAATCGCGGATGAAGGTGCTCTCCCGGGCCACCAGGAAGACATCCCTGTAGATGCCGCTGAGCCGCCACATGTCCTGGTCTTCCAGGTAGCTGCCGTCCGACCAGCGGTACACCTCCACCGCCAGGGTGTTCCTGCCGGGGTGCAGATAAGGTGTGATGTTGAATTCGGCAGGGGTCATGCTGCCCTGGCTGTACCCGACTTTCCGGCCGTTGACCCAGACATAAAAAGCGGATTTAACCCCGGCGAAGTGCAAAAAGATATTCTTGCCGTTCCACGTTTCGGGCAGGACGAAGTCGCGGCGGTAGCTGCCCACAGGATCCCTGAGTTTGTAGCTGGTGTATCGCTCCGGAGGCGTGTGCGTAACGAAAGGCTGCTCCCTTTTGAAAGGATACCTGCTGTTCGTGTAGATGGGAATTCCATAGCCCTGCATCTGCCAATCCCCCGGCACGACGATCCCGTCCCATCCGGAAAGATCATAAGCCGGTTTATAAAAATCTTTCGGCCGCTCTTCCGGACGCGGCGACCAGTGGAACTTCCAGTGTCCGTTCAGGGAGAGGATAAGAGGACTTTTCCCGAACCTGAGGGCCGGTTCTTTTTCGGGATAGGAGACAAAGGTGGCGTGGGCCGGCTCTTTGTTCTGCCCGATCATTCCGGGATCCTCCCAGTCATGATGTTCCTGGCTCATGGCGGGGGGTGATACCAGGAGCGCTAGCAAAGAGAAGATAAAGAAGAGGCTTGTTTTCATCAGGGTGAAAGATATTTTTATTGATCTGCCGGCAGGGCAGAGAGGATGTCTGCCAAAAAGCGGTTCATGTCGAAGTGCTTCATCGACCACCCCAGGCGCACCACGACGAGATCCCTGGAAGGTACCACGAAGACCCTCTGTCCCTGGAAACCGTCGCACAGGAAGGCATCCTCCGGCACATCGGGCATATTTTTGTCCTTGTTAAGCCACCACTGGGCTCCGTATTCCCCTCCGGAGTGCGGGGCTGTCTGTCGTGTGTACTCCACCCATCCTGACGGGAGGAGGGTGTCGCCGGCAAAGATGCCGTCGTGCAGGTACAGCAGGCCGAAGCGGGCCCAGTCGCGGGCCGTGGCATAGCTGTAGGAAGAGCCTGTGAAAGTGCCGGAAGCATCGGCCTCCATCAGGGTGTGCAGCATGCCTGTACGGTAGAAAAGCTGCCGGTAAGGATAGAGGTAATAATCCCGGTCGGAGGGAAAAGAATGCCGGAGGATCCCCGAGATGATGTTCGTGGTGCCGGAGGAGTAGTACCATACCGAATCGGGAGGCACGGCAGCCGGCCGGCCGATGGCATAACGGTACATATCACCGTAAACATAGAGCATCCGGGTGACGTCGGAATTGTCAAAGTAGTTTTCTGTCCAGTCCAGGCCGCTGGTCATGTGCAACAGGTTGTCGAGGGTGATGCGGTGGCGCTCGTCGTTTTTCCACTCAGGGACGGGAGCGGGGTCGGATATGGTGAGCTTTTGATCTTTCACGCGCAGACCTGTCAGGGCATTGATGATGCTCTTGGTCATCGACCATCCCAGCAAAGGGGTTTGCGGCGTGATCCCCGGGGCGTAAGCTTCGCCGATGAGGGAGTCCCGGTATACCACCACCACGGCCAGGGTCTTTTTCACGGCTTCAGCACCCGGTGGGTCAATGCTGTTTTTCAGGATCGTGTCCAGTTTCTCTTTGTCGATGCCGGCCGGCAGACGGCGGGGCAGGAGATCGCCCAGGGGCCAGGCCACCGTATCGGGTGCAAAAGGAGGAGAGGGGAGGGTGAGGGCCTGGGCTTTCACCTTGTCAGGAGAGATATCGGTGACCAGCGCACATCCCAGACCGCGACGAAAGACCGCCTTGCGACGGGCCAACCCCCACAATGAGGCCGTTACGGTGCTGTCTTTGTAATTTACTTTGGAATGTGCGAGGCTGATCGGGAAAAAAGAGAGCTCTCGTTCCTGAATGTCTTCGGCAGGGCGTTGCCCGACAAATACGCCCGAGCACATGCCCTTGGCGGCAAAGCCCGTGATGATCGGCACCCGTGGCCAGGCATATACAGTGATCAGGATGATCAGGCCCAGCAGGAAAAGATAAATGATCTTGCGTGTGATCTTCATGGTATTATTTTTTGGTTGTTCTCTCGTATATGTAAAAAGTGTAGTCAAAAGAATTGCGCTGATCTGCCTTGTGGGGATCTTCGCTCACGATCTTCCACTCCCGGAGATCCAGCTCCGGGAAGAAAGCATCTCCTTCTACCTCCATGTCGATGAGGGTGAGGTAGATACGGTCGGTGAGGGACAGTGTGGCGGCATAGATCTGGCCGCCGCCCACAATGAAAGCCTCCTCCTCGCCGTGATGACGGGCGTAGTCCAGCGCCTCTTCGATCGTATGTACCACCACACATCCGGGAGCCTGATAGTGAGGGTTGCGGGTGATGACGATGTTGGTGCGGCCGGGGAGGGCTCTGCCGTTGGCTTCATAATTCCTGCGGCCCATGATGATGTGATGTCCGCGCGTGATACGGAAGAACCATGCCAGGTCATCCGGCATGTGCCAGGGAAGACGGTTGTCACGTCCTATGACCCGGTTGCGGGCCATGGCAGCGATCTGGGAAACAATCATCAGCAGAGTTTTCCCCTAATATATAAAAAGTTTTGCTTCCCCTTCATCGATCATCATTCAACGATCAACGATCATCGTTCTTACTAACATCCACCCCTTTCAGCACATACCGGTCATAAAGGAACAGGAAGAAAGCGGCAGAGAGGGCAATGCCCGTATAGAGCAGCCACACTTTATTGGGATGGTAATGGGACCAGAGGTACTGCGTCATCTCGGCAGGAGACATATTCATCTTTTCAGCAGCCATCTTCATATAATCATTCTTGGTGAAATGCTCTCCCACCTGCGGGATGTTGAGGCCGCGTGCGGCCACCTCTTTCTGCAGCAGGGTGAACCGGGCGCCGATGTTGGCATAGGCCTTTCCGGAGAGGAGGCCGGCCAGAAAATGTGCGGCGGCAATGGGCAGGAAAGAGGTGCCCATATAAAGGGCCTTCTTGTCCGGCGGTGCTATGCGACCAACATATTCGGTGAACTTGGGAGAACTGGCCATCTCGCCGATGGCGAAGACCAGGATGCCGAAGATCACGATCCACCCGTTCTGACTGGAGAACATGAAGAAAAGGCCTCCGGAGAGGATGACGATTCCCACGATCATGGCGTGGAGGGGCTTGAAACGCATGGCTACCGAAGAGATAAACAGCTGCAGGAGGATGATGAAGAAAGCATCCAGGCTGGTCAGTCCCACCGCCGTGATGGTGCCGGGCGCCAGTCCCAGCGAGGAGCTCAGCTTGTCAAAATTGACCCAGTCGTTGATGAAGGTGGGGAAGGTGTAATAGAGCTGGTTGAAAGCCGTCCAGAAAAGGACCATGATGGTCAGGAAAAGGACATATTTCCAGTCGGCGAGGGTGATGATGATATTCTCAAAAGCTTTGAGGATCTTGGTTCCGAGCGACTCTCCGTTGTCCTCCTCCTCACGGTCAGGTTCCCGGAACAGAAAGAGTACAATGAGGAAGTTGACGGCGATGGCAGCGATCGATATATAAAAAACATAATCCCAGCTCAGCTCATACACCAGACCGGCAATGAAAGGCCCGATGAACCCTCCGATATTGACCATCATGTAAAAGATCCCAAAGCCTATGGAGGAGGTCTCCGCGTCGGTGGTTTTGGCCACCACAGCCGAGATGATGGGTTTGAAAAGAGCGCCGGCCGTGGCCAGGAAGATATAGGCAAAAAAGACCCAGCCAAAGCTCTGAAAATGCCCTACCATGTAATATCCTGCGATATAGCTCAGGAAAGAGAGGATCAGCATCTTGCGGTAACCGATCTTGTCGGCGATGGCACCGGTGATGATCGGCAAAAAATAGAGGAGCATGGAACCGGTGCCTATGATGATCCCTTTCTCTGCATCGGAGAACCCCAGAGCGCCCGTATCCCGTGAGAGGGTGAGATAGAGCGCCAGGGCGTTGTACATGCCGTACCAGGCCCACCGCTCGAACAGTTCCATGAAGTTGGCGATCCAGAAAACCCGGGGCAGCTTTTTGATGACCTGTCCTATTGTTGCCATGATGGTTGTGTTAGTTTTTTATAAAAAACAGGGCAAAGATATAAAAGTTCAGAGTTCATAGTTCGTAGTTCATAGTTGGGGGGAGGGGGTGTCCGTGTCCAGGTAGAAATAGGCGGTTTTTTCGTCCACATCGTCATAGGTGATGATCTCACGGCCCGGGTACCGGCTGTAGAAGGAGAGCATGGCGAAATCACCGGCACACATGGTGGCATGGGAGAAAAGGGCCAGGTAAAAAGCCCAGGAGAGATAACCCGGCAGGAGCCAGGCAGTCACCCAGAGGGCGGTATTGATCACGAAAAAAGGCGCCAGGGCCACGCGGGTGAACGCTTTGCGGCGCACCGGGTAACGATGGGCCGTGACATAAAAAAAGAAATGTTTCAGATCGGCGCCCACACGTATATTGCGTCCCCCGGACAGCACAAGAACAAGGGCATGGATCCCCTCGTGGAGGGGGATCAGTAATACGGGGATCAGAACCAGTCCCAGAAAACCATACCAGAGGGTGTTGAAGATCCCCGGCGCGGAAGCAAAAAAGATGATGGAGGGACGGATGGCAATGAGCAGGAAAAGGATCACGGAGAACCAGAAAAAACGGACCTCCACGTTCTTGCGGAACAGATGCTCCATCACAAAATCCGGGATATCACTGTAAGGGAGCTCCAGGATAAGCCGGTACCGCTTTTCATCCTGTAACGCTTCGACAGTGAGATTTGTGCTCATGCCTCAAAATTAGTAAATTTACATCAGGTTCACCGGGCCGGGGAAAAGGGACGTGGTATGTTTTTTGTTTATCGGTATGGGAAGAAGATATTCTGATACGGGAGAAAGAAGATCATGAAGCGTTTGGTGATCATGACAGGGATCTGGAGCATGTTGCTCGTGGGTGCAGGGGCCCAGGAACTGCCCCATAAGGATACGGTAAAGGCTCCGGAGGTCCTTCATTCGATGGAGCTGAATGGTGATACCCTGCCGGTGGTCAACCTGGAGGAGGTGCGGGTGATGCCCATGCCGAAGTTCAGGACACGCAGGGAATACCGGCGTTACAGCCGTTATGTCAGGAACGTGAAGAAGGTCTATCCCTATGCAAAATTTACTGCCGAGCTGCTGAATGAGATGGAAGCACATCTCGACTCTCTCCCCACCGAAAAAGAGCAGAAGAAATACATCAGACAGGTAGAGAAATCGCTCAAGGCCAAATACAGTGATGTCATCTGGAACATGACCTTTTCACAGGGCAAGATCCTCATTAAGCTGATCGACCGCGAGACGGGCATGACCTCCTATGAGATCATTGATAAGATGAAAGGAGCTTTCAATGCCGGGTTCTGGCAGGCGGTGGCACGTCTCTTCGGATCGGACCTCAAGATGAAGTTCGATCCGCAGGGAAAAGACCGCGTCCTCAACCAGATCGTCCTGATGATCGAGTATGGGATGATCTGAAGAGTTTCATGTTTCATGTTCCATGTTCCAGGTTGATCGCATTATCTCTTCATCCTTCGTCCGCCGTAGTCCCGGTACACCGGGACGAAGGAGGATTACTTTTGCCTTAATTACTTTCATTCCATCATTTCCATCATCGCCTTTACCACATTGATAGCGCCGTCGGCGATATCCAGGATGGTGGCGTCGAGCATGTAGCAGGGGGTGGTGGCCACGTTGTATTTTTTGTCTATGACCACCTCTCCGTGGGTGGTCTGCACATGGCGGGCTCCCATGGCCTCGATGGCTTCGGCGGTATCCTTGTCCTGGCCGATGGTCACCTCCACATCCTCCAGTACGCGGGCAACGATGGCCGGGGAGATACAGAGCGCGCCGATGGGCTTGCCGGCGGCAACCATGGCCTTGATGGCACCGGCCACCTCTTCGTTCACATTACATTGCGGTCCTTTGAAGGCAAAATCGCTCAGGTTCTTGGCCACGCCGAATCCGCCCGGCATGATGAGGGCATCGAAATCCTTCTCATTGAACTCGCTCAGCGGCCGGATCTTGCCGCGGGCGATACGGGCCGACTCGATCAGCACATTGCGCGTCTCGTTCATCTCTTCCCCGGTAATATGGTTGATAACATGGTACTGGGGGATGTCGGGAGCGAAGATCTCATAGACACCGCCTTGCTTCATGATGGCATACAGGGTCATGGTGGCCTCATGGATCTCGGCACCGTCATATACACCGCATCCGGAAAGGATCACTGCGAACTTTTTCTTATCTTCCATGGCTTACATATTTTTGTGTTTGGTGTCATAAAGTTATAAATTTCCCTGCATATGTGTTACCATAAATATGTAATTCCATGAAAAGGGTGTTTCTGGCTGTTCCTGTGGGGCAGGAACCGGCGATAGGACGGTTTTATGATAAGATACGTGCCGGCCTGGCAGAGGAGAAGATCAAATGGGTCAGGCCGGAGAACCTGCACCTGACCCTCCATTTCTTCGGCGATCTGGAGGAGGAGGCCATTGCACGTGCTGACCGGCTTTTCGGGCAGTATCTTGCTCTGCTGCCGGCCTTCGGGCTCTCTTTCAGGGGAGTGGGGGTCTTTCCCGGCCTGCAGCGTCCCCGTGTGTTGTGGCTTGGCACCGAACCGGCTGCTCTTCTGGACCGCCTGGCAGAAACGGTGGAGGAGGTGCTGATCGAGGGGGATTTTGACCTGCCCGACAAGCCCTTTTCCCCCCATCTCACAATAGGCCGTATCAAATGGATCGGTGACAGGAAAAAATTTGCAGAGGTGATCACCGATAACCGGGACGTGCCCGTCACCCGCCTGCCGGTAAATGAGATCCATCTCCTCGAAAGCATCCTCAGACCCGAAGGACCGAAATACAGGGTGCTGCACAGGTATGGGTTAAAAGGATAGGTCTTTACCCGATATGTTGGGAAAGTTTGGAGTTTGGAGTGTGGAGTGTGGAGTGCTTCAGGTTGGTTACAGGGTGCTGGGTGCTGCCCGCCCGCCCGCCTGAACGAATTCATTCGGGCAGGGACGATTCCGGTCGTACGGGGGTGCTGGATGAGCAAACTCGAAGCTTGAATGACTGAAAAATCAGAAATCAGAAATCAGAAATCAAAATTCGACATTCGACATTCGACATTCGGCGTTCAACGTTCATCCTTCATCCTTCCTACTTCCCTTTCCCTCCCAGCACGGTCACCAGCGTATGGGAGAGGATTTTCATATCCACATAAAGCGACATGTTCTCAATATAGATCATATCGAACTGCATCCGGTCGATCATCTGTTCCACATTTTCGGCATAACCGTATTTTACCTGCCCCCAGGAGGTGATGCCCGGTTTTACTTTTTGCAGATGAATGTAATGGGGGGCCTTCTTCAGGATCTGGTCGACAAAATATTTTCTCTCGGGACGCGGTCCTACAAGTGACATTTCCCCTTTCAGAACATTGATGAAGTTGGGCAGTTCGTCCAGACGGGTACGCCGTAAAAAGCGGCCGATGGGAGTGATGCGTGGGTCATTGGCTGAAGAGAGGGCCGGTCCGTCCTTTTCGGCATCCTTGTACATCGTTCGGAACTTAATGATGTTGAACGGCTTGCCATGCCTTCCCACCCGCTCCTGGACAAAAAAGACAGGTCCCGGCGAGGTGAATTTGATGATCAGGGAGAGGACCAGCGTCAGGGGCAGGGTCAGCAGCAGGACGAGGACGGCAGCGGTATAGTCCATCAGGGTCTTGACAACCGTCTGCCAGGCCGGCATCAGCTCGTGGGTGATCTCGATGAGGGGGGTGCCCAGAAAAGAGGACATGCGTACCCTCCCCGCCAGAATGTCATAGAGCTCGGGGATGGCCTGCAGATGGGCATGGACCGAGAAAAGCTTGTTGAGGATGTAGCCGATCTCTTTTTTCTCTTTTTCCTCGATGGCCAGGATGATCTCATCCACCTGCGGATTGCCGGCGAAGATGTGACCGGCATCTTTCAGCTGACCCAGATAGCGCAGATAACGGGCCATGGGAGGGTCTTTTACCGGCTTCAGGGAGAGAAAACCGATGAAGCGGTAGCCCGACCGGCCGTTGAAGCTTTTCACTTTTTTATAGATGTTCACCGCCTTCTCCGAGCTTCCGATGATCACGGTATTGAACCCCAGTTTTCCTGTGTGTATGCGGTAGTTGGTGATCGAGGTGATCACCAGCCGGGGGATGTAAGTGAGGAAGAATTGCAGCAGGAAAAGAACGCCGAAAAGACGGTAGTAATTCCTGTAAGAGGAGATGATATCATTGAGGATGACCAGGAAGAAAAGGATGGTCACACCTATCAGGGTCACGAGGAGAGTAAGGAAAAACTCCTGCAGCCGGGACTTTCTGTAAATATCCCGGTAATATCCGGACAGGTAATGGAGCAGCAGCCATCCCAGGGGGATGAAAAAGATACCCAGGAAGAATTTCTCATCCAGGTGCAATGGCACAGGTGCACCAAACTTCATCGGCTCGACGACCAGCTTCCGGTATATGAAAAAGAGGGTCCAGGCTGCTACGGCAGCCAGATAATCAGAGGTAACATACAGAAGCACCTGTCTTTTCTTGTTCATCAGGAAAGGTCGCTAACGCAGGTCAATTAAATAAAACGTAAGGAGGAAGGAAATAGTCTGTGTGAGGGCGCTTTTCTTACCAGTTTTTTTCGGCCGGCAGATGGCTCAGGGTCTTGCTGTGGATCTTTTCCAGGATATAACCCGTGAGGCGGGATGCGTGGATACGCTCTTCCAGCAGGGAAAAGGGCCGGGTGTCCAACCGGAGGGCAAAGTTGCGGAAACAAGGGTACAAGGGGTTGATGCGTTTCCCTTTCAGGGGTTTCCTGACGACAGAAGACGGACCGCGGGATCGGAGGATGTTGTTTTCCAGATCGGCGGTGACGGTACCGTTCCCGCCTGTGATCCGGCAGAGGAGAGCATTCCGGTTGCCTGTCAGCTCGTGGCGGATCAGGGCGGTCATGCCGTCATTGAACTCCGCCTGTATATGTACCATGGCGGCGGCATTGTCCGGCCGGAAGTAGGCACCTACGGCAGGACGTCGCGGACGGGTGGGGTTCATGTGCAGCGTGGCTTCCACGGAATGGATCAGCGAGGCAGTGAGATCGCGTTCTCCTTCGGGGCCGGCCTGCCAGTGGCGTATGATCTCGGTGAAGAGCGGATGCCCCGCTTTCTCCAGAGCTGTCCGGAAAAGCGGATGATCGCGCAAAGGATTGTAGCAATACACCGGTACATCCCCTTCCTGCGCCAGGGCCTGGATCTCCTGAAGAGCCTGGGAGGAAAGGTGTGCTGTAGACGGGAAAAAGAGGGGCCGTGACATGCGTATGGCGGCACGGAGAAAGAGCAGATCAGCGGGATAAGGATCGGAGAAGACCACCAGGTCCGAACGCATGAGCATTTCTTCCGGGTCGGTGGCCAGGAAACCGGGGTCCTGCGGGAAAGAACTGCCGGCGGAAGGAGAGAAATGGATCCCTGTGAGGGCAAACTCTTTTTCCTTTTTTATCCGGCCGGCCAACGCGATTGTTTCATCGGTTATGCCGAAAACCCCGATTTTTATCATATTTTTGTAGTCGTTTTTGCAAACATACATTTTTTGACCATCTCTTGTAATATTTTTAAGGTTAAGTTATTAACGGCATATTGTTGATAATCACGTCATGAAGTACAATGATCTGGAGGATAACTACAGGCACAAAGGCCTGAGAAAAAAGCTTGTCGAAGAGCTCCGGTCCAAGGGCATCACCAACGAAGCGGTGCTGGAGGCCATCAACAAAGTGCCCCGGCATCTCTTCATGGCTTCCGGGTTCCTGGACTTTGCCTACAAAGACCAGGCTTTTCCCATCGGAGCGGGGCAGACCATCTCGCAGCCTTACACCGTGGCTTTTCAGACCTCCCTGCTGGACATCCGGAAAGGAGATAAGGTGCTGGAGATAGGCACGGGATCGGGTTATCAGGCAGCCATTCTCCTCGAGATGGGTGCCCGCGTTTTCACCATAG
Source organism: Bacteroidales bacterium (assembly GCA_027028505.1). Classification (GTDB taxonomy): domain Bacteria; phylum Bacteroidota; class Bacteroidia; order Bacteroidales; family VadinHA17; genus DRPN01. The sequence continues at coordinate 18,422 of JALVJE010000038.1, read as the reverse complement.
AAAGACAGAAAGAGCTCTTCCTCAATGCCCAGGCCCTTCTCACACGGCTGGGATACCATCCCCGTTTCTTTTACGGCGACGGGTATGAAGGCCTGCCGGCTTTTGCACCTTTTGACAAGATCCTCATTACGGCGGCAGCTCCCGAAATACCGGAAGCACTTATCCGCCAACTGAAGACCGGCGGCATCCTTGTGGCCCCTGTGGGGGACAGCGACACCCAGGAGATGACCCGCCTGATCAAACACAGCAAGGACGATATCGAGATCACACGACACGGTTATTTTGTCTTTGTCCCTATGATGAAAGGCACCAGTAACAACGGCAACGGAAAAGGAGCATGAAAAGATCGGTGGAGGTAAAAAAGTTTGTGTTCAATCCTTTCATGGAGAACACGTATGTGGTATATGACGGTCAGGGCGCCTGTGTGATCATCGACCCGGGGTGCTATACCGGAGAAGAAGAAGAGGAGATCCTCTCTTTCATCCGTGAAAAGAAACTGCAGCCTGAGCATGTGCTACTTACCCATGCCCACCTGGATCATGTCTGCGGAGCTCCTTTCTTTGCCAGGGAGTTCGGTCTGGATCCCCTGCTGCATCCTGCAGATAACGGCATTTACGAGACCGTGCCTTCCCAGGGGGAGATCTTCTCTTTTCCTGTCAAAGACCTTCCGCCGGTCCGGGCTTTGCCTGAAAAAGAGATCTCTTTCGGAGATACTTCCCTGCAGGTGATCCACCTGCCGGGCCATTCTCCGGGTGGTGTGGCCTATTATCATCCCGAGACCGGTCTGCTTTTTTCGGGAGATGTGCTTTTTAACGGCAGTATAGGCCGTACAGACCTGCCGGGGGGTGATTATGACCTGCTGGTGAAAAGCATCACGGAAAAGATCGTGACCGTTCTGCCGGAGGATACGCTCATTTTTCCCGGTCATGGGCCCGAGACCACTGTGGGCAAAGAGATCCGGAGCAACCCCTTCCTGGATTTCCTCGAAAGGTGATAATTGTGGTTTTTTTTGCCGCTGTGTTTTCCTACTTTTGGCCCGGCACATTTTAATATCATTCCATGAAAACAGAACATTTTATGGACCGTCATCTGGGTCCCCGCAAGCAGGAGACCGAAGAGATGGCCCGGTCCGTCGGCGAAGAGTCCCTCGATGCCCTGATCGATAAGGTTATCCCCCGCGATATACGTCTTGAAGAATTTCCGGAGATCGCCGCCATGACCGAGGCGGAGTATCAGCGGTACATCAAAGCGATCGCCTCGCAGAACAGGCTGTACCGTTCCTACATCGGCATGGGCTATTACAATACATTGTTCCCGCCGGTGATCCAGCGCAATATCCTGGAGAACCCTGCCTGGTACACCTCTTATACTCCCTACCAGGCCGAGATCTCGCAGGGACGTCTGGAGGCTTTGCTCAATTTTCAGACGGCCATCATCGAGCTGACCGGATTGCCCCTGGCCAACTCCTCCCTGCTGGATGAAGGCACGGCGGCAGCCGAGGCCATGCTGATGCTTTTCCATGCCCGTCCCCGGGCCCAGGTGAAAGCAAATGTGATCCGTTTTTTCGTGGATGAGAAAGTCTTCCCCCAGACGCTAGCCATCCTGCGCACCCGGGCCGAAGCCCGCGGTATAGAGTTGGTGAAAGGCTCCTGGCAGACGATGACGGCGGAAGAGGATCTGTTTGGCGCTCTGGTCCAGTATCCCGACAGCGACGGGGTGGTGCATGATCTTGGGGCGTGGACGGAAAAGATGCATGATGCGAATGTGCCGGTGGTCGCCGTGGCGGATATCCTGAGCCTGGCCCTGCTGACGCCTCCCGGCGAATGGGGCGCCGATGTGGTGGTGGGCTCGGTGCAGCGGCTGGGACTGCCCATGGGCTTCGGCGGTCCCCATGCGGGGTACATCGCGGCCGGAGAGGGATACAAAAGACACATGCCGGGAAGGATCATCGGGGTGACACGCGACGCACAGGGGAAACCGGCCCTCCGCATGGCCCTGCAGACCCGCGAACAGCACATCAAGCGCGAAAGAGCCACCTCTAATATCTGTACGGCCCAGGCCCTGCTGGCCACCATGGCCGGCTTCTATGCCGTGTACCGCGGCCCCGAAGGACTGAAAAGGGTGGCGGAGAATATCCACTCCCTGACAGGAACCCTCCATGAGGGCCTGAAAAGCCTGGGGTATGAACAGGTGAATGACACTTTCTTCGATACGCTGAAGATACGCGTGACGGCGGAGCAGAAAGAGAAGATCCGGGAACTGGCGCTGGCGAAAGAGATCAACCTGAACTACTATTATGACGGTTTTGTCATGATCAGCCTGGACGAGACCACCCTCCCCACAGATATGGAAGATTTGCTGGAGGTCTTTGCCGGCGCGGCCGGGAAAAAGAAACCGGCGTCGGAAGTGACGGAAGGACGGATCTGGTTTGACAAGGCCTTGCTGCGTACTTCCCCGTTCATGCAGCAGCAGGTCTTTCACCGTTACCGCTCCGAGACGGAGATGATGCGTTATATGAAAAAGCTGGAGCGCAGGGATATCTCCCTGACCCATTCGATGATCTCACTGGGCTCCTGCACCATGAAGTTGAATGCTGCTGCGGAGATGATCCCGGTGAGCTGGCCTGAGTTCGCAGCCCTGCATCCTTTCGTGCCTGCAGAACAGGCGGAAGGGTACCGCCGTATTATCGGCGATCTGACGGAGGACCTGCTGAAGATCACGGGCTTTGCCGGCATTACCTTTCAGCCCAACTCCGGGGCGGCGGGTGAATACACGGGTCTGACCATCATACGGCGTTATCTGGAATCACGGGGCGAGACGCAGCGTGATGTGGTGCTGATCCCCTCGTCGGCTCACGGCACCAACCCCGCCAGCGCGGTGATGGCCGGCATGCAGGTGGTGGTGGTCGATTGTGACGAGCGGGGTAACATCAACGTGGACTCACTGGCCCGCCTGGCCGAAGAACATAAGGAGCGGCTGGCGGCTTTCATGGTCACCTACCCCTCCACGCACGGTGTCTTCGAGAGCCGCATCAAAGAGATGACGGAGATCATACACCGTTACGGCGGACAGGTGTATATGGACGGTGCCAACATGAATGCCCAGGTAGGGCTTACCAGTCCCGCCGCCATAGGGGCTGACGTGTGTCATCTGAACCTGCACAAGACCTTCGCGATACCCCATGGCGGCGGCGGTCCCGGCGTAGGACCCGTAGCTGTGGCCGAACACCTGACGGATTTCCTGCCCGGCCATCCGGTGGTGCATACGGGCGGTGCCCGCTCGCATGATACCATCTCGGCGGCTCCCTACGGCAGCGCCCAGATCCTGGTGATATCCCATGCCTACATACGCCTGATGGGCAGCGAGGGTCTCACCAAAGCTACCAAAGTGGCGATACTGAACGCCAATTATATCTCAGCGGCCCTGAAAGATCATTTCAAAACGCTTTATACCGGTGAGACCGGGTATGTGGGACATGAGATGATCCTCGACTGCCGTCCCTTCAAACACGAAACAGGCATCAGTGAAACGGATATTGCCAAGCGCCTCATGGATTACGGATTTCACGCACCCACCCTCTCCTTCCCCGTACATGGTACGCTGATGGTGGAGCCCACCGAGAGCGAGTCGAAAGCCGAGCTGGACCGTTTTGTGGAGACCATGAAACAGATCTATGACGAGATCATGGAGGTGAAGGAAGGCCGGACCGATGCCGAAGACAATGTGCTGAAAAATGCACCGCACACCCAGGGGGTGGCGCTGGCCGAAGAGTGGACCCATCCGTACGGACGCCGTCAGGCGGTCTTCCCTCTCGGGTGGGTGGAAGAGAACAAGTTCTGGCCTGCGGTCAGCCGCGTGGATGAGGCCTGGGGCGACCGGCACCTGCTCTGCTCAGCCTCAGATCTCGAGAATTTCAGCGCTGAGTGAACAGATCTTCCAGCTCGATATTCAGCAGATCTTTCATGCCGATACCGAACACCTGTGCCTGACGGGGGATGATGCTCTCCCTGCTCAGACCGGGGATGGTGTTGATCTCCAGAAAATAGGGCGTGTGATCCTGCAAAATAAAATCGACGCGCACCACGCCTTTGCATCCCAGCACGGAATAGATGTAAGAGGCGGTCTCGCGGATCTTCTCCAGCTGATGGTCCGGCAGGCGGGCCGGCGTGATCTCCTCGGCCATCCCTTCGGTGTACTTTGCCTCGTAATCGAAGAAATCTTTCTTGCTGACGATCTCGGTAGGAGGGAAGATGATCTCATTCTTTTCACTCTTCAGCACCCCGCAGGACACCTCCGTGCCTTCTATGAACTCTTCGATGATCACCTCGTTGCTTTCGCGGAAAGCCTCCCGGATAGCGGCGGTCAGCCCGGAAGGATCATGCACTTTGGAGACCCCGAAGCTGGAGCCGCTGGTGTTGGGCTTGACAAAAAGCGGGTATTTCATACCCTCCGTATCGGGAGCGATCCATCCTTTGCGGTAGCGGATCAGCAGGGAAGGGGCCGTGGCTATGTGGTACTTCTCCAGAAAGACCTTGCAGGCATACTTGTTGAAGGTAAGCGCTGAGACAAACGCATCACAACCCGCATAGGGAATGCCCAGCAGATCGAAATAGGATTGCAACCTGCCATCCTCGCCCGGTGTGCCGTGGATGACGATCAGCACACCGTCAAAAAGGATCTTCTCACCCCCGGCAGATATGGAAAAATCGTTCCGGTCGACAGGGATCTTTTCTCCCTCCGGCGACTCCCAGTACCACTGCTCCCGGGTGATGATGATCAGGTAAGGGACGTAGAGGCTCTTGTCCAGATGCCGGATCACCTGCTCCGCACTGTTCAGCGAGATGCCGTATTCGGAGGAATACCCCCCGGCCAGGACCGCGATCTTTTTCATGTGCCAGTGCTATGTGCGATCATCTTTCACTTTTTATCATCATTCCAGTCGCGGATCAACAGGCCGTTGCCGTACTTTTCCACTACCAGTTTCTGTTTGGCTTTCCAGCCGAACTCTTCTACTTCCTCGCGGGGAAGACTGATGCCGTAACTGCTGCCACCACCGAGTTTCAGCAGACTACGGATGTGTCTCTTGGATAATTTTCTTCTGGCCATAACAATAGGTTTTGGTTTAGGTTATTCTGGGTTTTTCAAGGTACATGTAATTAAAAATACCTATTTAAATAGGTATTTTAATAGGCAATTAAATAGATATTTAAATACCTATTTTTTATTAGGTGAAAATAATAAAAAAAAGGAAAAAAACAAAAAAATGTTCCAAGTTCCATGTTTCATGTTCCAGGTTAAAGCCTGCCAGGTGGACGATTAATACAGTCTGAAAGGGTGTTAATGACGCGATGATTGAATCAGGATTTGGGGCGAGACGCAATGAATTGCGTCTGTACGATCTCATCTTTTAAAGAATTCAATTCTTTATTCGATATTCGAATGTTCGTCATTCATCGTTCATCCTTCCCTTCGCCCTTCCAGATAGTTTCGCCATTTCTCGATGACTTGCTGCATATCTTCGGGCAGGGGGGATTCGAAGGACAGGGTCTTTCCGGTGCTGGGATGCACGAATTCCAGAGAGCGGGCGTGGAGGGCCTGGCGGGGGAGGATCTTAAAGCAGTTCCTGACGAATTGCTGGTATTTGCTGAAGGTGGTACCTTTAAGTATTCTGTCGCCTCCGTACTCGGCGTCATTGAAGAGGGGGTGCCGGATGTGCCGGAAGTGTACACGGATCTGGTGGGTGCGGCCGGTCTCGAGACGGCATTCCACCACGCTGACGTAGCCCAGTTCTTCCAGCACGCGGTAATGGGTGACGGCTTCTTTGCCCTGGCTGCCGTCGGGGAAGACGTACATCTTCGTACGGTCTTTGGGGTTGCGTCCCACATGGCCTATGATGGTCCCTTCCTTTTCCGGGGGGATGCCCCAGACGATGGCCGTATAGCGGCGATGTATGGTGTGATAGAAAAACTGTCTGGCCAGCTTGTTCTGGGCGATCTCGTTTTTAGCCACCACCAGGATGCCGGTGGTGTTCTTGTCGATGCGGTGGACCAGACCGGCACGTATGTCTCCTTTGTTGAACCCCGGCACATCCTTCAGGTGCCAGGCCAGGGCATTGACAAGGGTGCCGCTGTAGTTGCCGTAGCCGGGGTGAACCACCATGCCGGCCGGCTTGTTGACCACCAGCAGGTCGTCATCTTCATAGAGGATGTCGAGGGGTATGTCCTCGGGGATGATCTCTGTCTCGCGTGGTGGGTGAGGCAGGACGATGGTGATCACCTCGCCGGGCTTGACACGGTAGGAGGGTTTGACGGCCTTGCCGTCCACCAGGATGTTGCCGGCCGTGGCGGCATGCTGTATGCGCGTGCGGCTCACGTTCTCCAGCTTGTTCAGCAGATACTTGTCGATGCGCAGGAGGCTCTGCCCGGGGTCGACGACAAAACGATGGTGTTCATATAGTTCCTGCTGTTCGTTAAGCTCTTCAGCCATGACGGTGGTTTTTAGTGCAGGACAGGGACCCTGGTGCTGAAAACGGCCTGATCCCCCTGCCGGATCACCAGCAGGTAAAGACCGTTGCGCAGGGTGGGCAGGAGGATCTCCCGGGTAAAGCCCCGGTGCTCGAAGACTGCCCGGCCTGAGAGGTCGAACAGCAGATAGGTGGCGTCGGACGGGGGAGTGTCACCATAATCGATATGCAGGAGTCCGGAGGCCGGCAGGGGATAAACCCGCCACGAAGGCTGTGATGCTACGGGCGGCGGAGGGGCAGAGGTGATCACATCACTGCCCGTCACGGGCCGTAGCATGATCGTGCCTTTGATGGCCGAGGGCCACCACTGCCCGTTGAATAGGAACCGTACCTTGTCACTGTGATCGAGGTTGAGGTCGAAACCGATATTCAGGAAAACTTCGGAATTTTGCCGCCAGCCTACATGAAAATCCCCCTCCGGAACAATGACGAGTGAGTCGAACCGGTATTCGACAAAACGGTTAAGGCTGTCGGTAAAGGCGGGCATAACGCTGTATTGCATGTAGAGCAGCTCGCCGGGGTTGCCCAGGTCATCGTTCCACACACCGATGTTAAAAGAGGTATGGTTGGCCTGCTCGTAAGCCTCATTGAAATAGAGACGCACCCCGCGCAGAGTATCCTGGCGGAAGGAATGAAAACGTATGGCCACGGCCGTGTTGGAGGTACCGGTGCCGCTTACGCCGTAACCGGCCTCGGCGCTGCCATCGTCGTAGGCAAAATAGTCTTTAAAGGTCTGGTAATAGTCCGCCGTATCGTTGATCTTGGGGTCGAAATCGTCGGAGATGAGGTAGCCGCGAACGCGGAAGGTGACCGAGTCGGGGGCCGGCGACTGGTAGGTGTAGATCAGGGTGGAGTTGTAGGTGGTAGTGGTGTGCGGGGGCATGTTGGTCGCTCCGCCGGTGTACTGGTGGACCACCTGGCCGGTATACAGGTCCTCGATGACGAACTGGCGGGTGACATTACGCACCACGGTGTCGTTGTTGCGGTAGGTGAGGGGCAGGTAGTCGCCCATTTCGGAGAGGAATGACTCCCGGAACTGCTTCCAGGGCATGGCCTGGTAAGTGTTGAGCAGGGAATGAAGCGGACTGGCGATGGCCACGTCGTGCATCACCGTATCGTACGCAAAACGGTTGCGGTCCAGAAGTACATAGTCGATGTTCCACTGGTCGCAGTTGCCTACGGCCCCCGGGTCGCTCTGCGGAGGGGAGATGCTGGCATAGTTGCGGAAGCGGAAGCGGAACCCTTTGTGGAGGAAGGCCGTGTCGCTGACCGGCAGGATGACCGGCCGGAAAGGCTTGACCGTGTCGGGGGTGAGGGTGTCGCCGCCGGTGTTCCAGACCGTGATCCATCTTTTTTGCAGGGGAGCCCACAGGTCAACACAAAGGGAGTCATCCCGTTCCGGCGGGTCGGCAATGCCTTTGGCCTGGTAGAAGAAGCTCAGGTAGATATTGGCGGCAGGTGGATAGTCCAGGTCGAGAGGGCGGGAGGTGAGGTGGTCGGCGATGAAGGGGAAATGGATAGCATCCGGGTAGAGCTGACCTTTTTTATCGATGGCATCCAGTGTGGCGACACCGAGGGTCGGGGGGTCGACGCCATAGGTGCCGTTGACATAGACATTGCTGTCGCTCCACAACCGCTGATCGGGATAGCCGGAGAGCGAGGAGAAATCATCCATGAAAGGCAGGGAGAGCGTGTCGGCGGCCAGACGGCTCTTGGCCGTCGAGCGGTGTTCCCACAACTGCCGGACCTCCCCATTGACCTGCAGGGGTACCACCTTTTCCTGGGCCAGAGCAAAAAGGGGCAGGAGGGAAAGGAATATGGTCAGGAGTCTATTTTTCATCCGGTTTGGTAGTTTCCGGGATCGTATCGACCGGTTCTTCAAGCAGCGTAGAATCCACGGGCAGGAGGGCGGAGTCGAGGGAGAGCCACAGGTAGACCGGGCTGCCTATGGGCACCCGCTTGTCCTCCTCGTAGACGGGATTCTGTTTCCATACAAATGCCTGGGCCGAGTCATCAGCGTTGTGTACCGTAGTATCGTAAACAGCAGCCCCCATGTTCAGGGCAGTACTGATGATGGTCTCTTCGGCTTTTTTCAGGTTCATCCCCGTGAAGTCGGGCAGGATGGTCTTCTGGTTGCTGAGGCCTTTGCCCAGCACCAGGTCGATCTCCGTTCCTTTGACCAGGGAATCGCCGGCGTGCAGTTCTGTAGTGTCGATCATCTCTTTCAGCACGTTGTTGATCCCCAGATCAGGGACATAGGTGATCCTGCCCACATGAAAACCGTCCGCCTCGAGGAGGGCCTTGGCCTGGCGCAGGGAGTATCCTACGACATAAGGCACCGGTACCACCTCCGGTTGCATGGCATTGATGATCAGAAAGATCTTACGGCCTTTCTTGACCTGGTATCCTGCTTTGGGATTTTGTTCCACCACCGCCCCGGGAGGCACCTCGTGGGTATATACCGAATCCTGTACAACCAGGACGAATTTGTTTTTGGCGGCCAGTGTCCGGCATTCATCCAGGGTACGGGCATAAAAGTCCGGTACCTGTTTTTTCTGGCCGTGGCGCGTGTAGATCTTCAGCCAGAGCAGGGTGAGCAACAGCAGACCCACCGAGATGAGGATCGCGTAAAAAAGGTTTTTGAAAAAGGTTTTGCTCAGAAGAAAACGTCCCAAACTCATACCGGAGATATTGATAGTCCTGTTTACATAAACGTGATGGCAAAGATAAAATTATCCGGGAGAAAAAAAGAAGGAAGAACGATGAAGGATGAATCCCGCCTTCGCTGTCCTTCGGTACGCTTGCAGCTACTCAGGAATCAGCTATGGCGGGCAAGGATGAACGGGGGAAGGAGGAAATGGGAGCATAAAAAAAAGCAGAACACGGATAGGATCCGGTTCCTGCTTCTTTTTGATCGTTGCTTTATCAGATTATGCGGACCGCGGGCCTCAGACCTTATGCCTGGGCTCGTCGGAAACGCTCAGTTTCTTGCGGCCTCTCTGGCGGCGGCGTGCCAGCACCTTGCGTCCGCTCACCGATGCCATTCTCTCACGGAAACCGTGTTTGTTCTTTCTCTTGCGTTTTGAAGGCTGGAATGTCCTTTTCATATCCTGGTATCTTAATGTTCCGGTTAAAAAAACAACCCGTTGGGGTTTTTCAAAACAGGTTGCAAAAGTAATGTTTTTTTTTATTCCGCAAAATAAAAATCCCAAACTTTCAGGTTTGCAGCCACAGGAGTTCTTTGGTTGCAAAGAAAGGTTCTTCGAATCGGCTGGCGAGGGCGATCTTTTCCACCTTTTTCCCTGGTACCCGGATCTCTTCACCACTTTGTCCTCCCGTGAGGTAGAGGATCCCTCCCGGCCGGTCAGGGTCAGGCTTTTTCAGCAGGTGGCGGGTGGTGGCCCAGAAACGGTTGAAGCGGGTGACCCCCCGGCCTGTAACAAAATCGTAGGATCCCCGCATCTTTTCTGCCCGTTCCTGTATTCCTTCTGCATTCTTCAGGCCGGTGAGGGTGATCAGCTCCCGGACCACTTTGATCTTTTTTCCAATGCTGTCGAGCAGGACAAAACGGCTGTCAGGGAAGAGGATGGCCAGAGGGAGTCCCGGCAGGCCGCCTCCTGTGCCGATATCGATGATGCGGCTGCCGGCAGGGAACGGGAAAAAAGCAGCTATGGTCAGGGAGTGCAGGATGTGATGCTCCCAGAGATTAGCGATATCTTTCCGCGAGATCACATTGATACGGTCGTTCCAGAAGCGCAGCCCCTCAGCCACCTGCTCCAGCATCTCTTCCTGACGGAGGGTGAGGGAAGGAAAGTATTTGCGGATAATTTTAACTCCGTTAGTGTCTTTTATTCTTTCGCCCTTCGCCATTCGAGCATCGAGCTTCTTCACGGTCTGCTCTCTTTTTTCTTCATGATAGAGTAGAGCAACTCTTTGGCACGGAAAAGCTGGGCCTTTACGGTGCCCAGGGGGAGGTCCAGTTCGTTGGCGATCTCCTCGTAGGAGTATTCCTTGAAATAACGCAGGATGATCAGGTCCTTGTAGCGGGGCTTGAGCTGGTTCACCACATCGCGCATCAGCTTGGCTTTCTGGTTTTTGATCATCTGCTCTTCCGGGTCCGGCGACTCTTCCTGGATAGTGGGGGAAAGCGTGTCCTTGTCTGTTGAATCCTGGTCGATGGAGATCGTCAGGGCTCTTCTTTTCCGGATAAAATCGATGCAATTGTTAGTGGCGATCTTGAAAAGCCAGGTGCTGAAGGCGAAGGTCGGCGTGTACTGGTTGAGGTTACGGAAAGCCTTCCCGAAAGCTTCGATGGTGAGGTCTTCGGCATCGGTGGGGTTATTGACCATCTTCAGGAGGATGTAATAGATCGCATCCCGGTAACGGCTCATCAATCTGGAATAGGCCTGCTGATCACCCTGGAGGGCTTTCTCAACAAGTTCCATATCCTGCCGGGCATTGTCTGTCAGCCCCGTGTTTGTACTGTTGTTCTTCATGCCCAGTTTCTTTCAGCTGTGCGGGAAAGATTGGATATCCAGATAGACACGTAAAAAAATGGGATCACCATGTCATATAGCAGCGAAGATAGCAATAATTGTTTTTCCGACAAACGTTTTCCGGCAGATGCGAAGACAATGATCATGACGATCCATCGCAGCAAAAGAGCTGCAGCAGGGAGCCACAGAGGCAGGCCCGTAAAAAAAAGCAGGAGCACCGCAACCAGGAAAAGAATGCGCGATCCCATCTCGAGGGATACCAGCCATTTGGTTCCTGCCGTGTAATATTTCGAGGTGGTGATATGTCTTTTTTTCATCCGGAACCACTCCTTCAGGGAAGAGGGAGGACGGGAGAGGGTATGGGCCTGCGGGTCGGTCTCGACACGGGTATTGCTTTTGTTGCCCAAGCGGTTCACCAGCAGGTCGTCATCCCCCGAGACCACCTTATTAAAGAAAGGCTGGCGGCTGATCTCGTAAAAGAGGGGCTTGCGGTATGCCAGGTTACGGCCTACGCCCATATAAGGGATGCCACGCAGGGCAAGACCCAGGTACTGCAGACCGATAAAAAAGGCTTCGTAACGTACGAAATTGTTCAGCAGGCCCTTTCCCGGCATGATCTTGCCATAGCCCAGCACGATGGATGTTTTTTTTGTGAAGTTACGTGCCATCAGGCTGATCCAGTGAGGCGACGCCGGCCTGCAGTCGGCATCGGTGAAAAGCAGCCATTCATGTTTTGCGGCCTTGATGCCCACCAAAACGGCCAGCTTTTTCGCATGACTGAAATTCTCATCCTTGCTGATGGTGGTGTAACGCAGCCGGGGATATGTCCCGGCCATCGCCTTCAGCAGGTCCTCTGTACCGTCGTCGGAAGCATCATTGACCACCACCACCTCGTAATCGGGATAATCCTGGTTGAGGATCTCCGGCAGGAATTCTTTCAGGTTCTCCTTCTCGTTACGGGCACAGATGATCACGGAGAGGGGAACGTCGCTTTTTTTCTTCTTTCGTGGCAGATGGCCGAAGGCTACAGCGCCGTATACCCACAGGTAATAAAATATCTGTACGGCCAGCATGGCTGCGGCGAAGCTCATCAGGATCTTTATCAGTACAGCCGTTTCTGTCATCTCCGTAAGTTTGGCCGCAAGTTTATCAAAGATTTTCCGGGAAAACAAATGGAAGCTTGAAGCTCGAAGCTTGAAGTTAAGAACTACCAACTACCAACTACGAACTACGAACCCCGTCCGAACGGATGAACCGTTCATCCGGGCGGGCACGAACCACAAACCACGAACTACCAACTATGAACTATGAACTGTGAACTCTGAACTTTACTATCTTTGCCGCAAAGTGTTCGATATGTTTTTTTTGTTGGAGGGTGAGGACAAGGTGACGAAAGCACGTGCCGGGGTGGTGCGTACGGATCACGGAGAGGTGGAGACGCCGATCTTTATGCCGGTAGGCACGGCGGGAAGTGTCAAGGGGGTGTCGCAGCAGCTGCTGGAAACGGAGGTGAAAGCGCAGATCATCCTGGGCAATACTTACCATCTGTATCTGCGGCCGGGCCGGGAGGTGCTGGAGAAGGCGGGAGGACTGCACCGTTTCATGGGATGGGACCGTCCCATCCTCACCGACAGCGGAGGGTACCAGGTTTTTTCTCTGACCGATACGCGGAAGATCACCGAAGAGGGGACGATGTTCAGCTCTCACATCGACGGCTCGAAGCATCTTTTCACCCCCGAAAGTGTTGTAGAAGTCCAGCGGGTGATCGGCTCCGATATCATGATGGCCCTGGACGAGTGTACTCCTTATCCGTGTGATTATAACTATGCCCGCCGTTCGATGGAGCTGACCCACCGTTGGCTGGAGCGGGGATGGGAGCATTTTCTGGCCACGGAGCCGAAATACGGGCATCGCCAGGTCTTTTTCCCCATTGTCCAGGGTAGTGTGTATCCCGACCTGCGGGAGATTTCCGCCCGGACCATCCGGGAGGTGCCGGCTGAGGGTTATGCCATCGGCGGCCTGTCGGTAGGTGAGCCGGTGGAGGAGATGTACCGGATGACGGAGCTGGTATGTGATCTGCTGCCCCGCGAAAAACCCCGTTATCTGATGGGCGTGGGTACCCCGGTCAACATCCTGGAATCCATCGCCCGTGGCGTGGACATGTTCGATTGTGTCATGCCTACCCGTAACGGCCGCAACGGCATGCTCTTCACCCACGAGGGGATCATCAATATAAAGAACCGGAAATGGGCGGATGATCTGTCACCCCTTGATCCGCAGGGACCTTCCCTGTACAGCACTTATTATACAAAAGCCTATCTGCGTCACCTGATCATCTCCAAGGAGATCCTGGGGGCACAGATCGCTACGATACACAATTTAAGTTTCTATCTTTGGTTGGTAAAAGAAGCGCGTCTTAAAATTCTCTCCGGGGAGTTTGCTGCCTGGAAAGAGGAGATGACCGAAAAACTTGGGAAAAGACTATAACAAAACTGATGAGGATCCTAGACCGGTATATTATCAAGAAGTTCCTGGGGACATTCATCTTCTCCCTGATCCTGATCCTCGGCATTGCCGTGGTGTTCGATCTGAGCGAGAAACTGGACAATTTCATCGATCACCAGGCTCCGCTGAAAGCGGTCATCTTTGATTACTACTTTAACTTCGTTCCTTATTTCGGGATCCTTTTCAGTTCGCTTTTTGTCTTCATCAGTGTGATCTTCTTCACCTCCAAGATGGCCTACAATTCGGAGATCACAGCCATTATAAGCAACGGCATCAGCTTTTACCGGTTGTTGTATCCTTATCTGTTCGGGGCGGCGGTCATTGCTGCCGGATCTTTCGTGATCTCTAACTATTTCCTGCCGCATGCCAATGCGCGACGCTTGGCATTTGAAGAGGTCTATGTGGGCCGCAAGGCAAAATATTTTACCAATTTTGATATCCACCGGCAGGTGCGCCCCAACATTTATATATATATGAAGGATTACCAGCAGATGAACAAGCTGGGACGCAAGTTTTCGATGGAACATTTCGATAACAAAGGCAGGTTGCTTTCCAAACTGATGGCCGATTATGTCAAATGGGATACGGCCAAGAAAAAATGGACCGCCCGGCAGTATTACATACGCACGCTTCCCGACAGTCTTCATGAGACCATCCAACAGGGTTACCGGCTGGACACCTCTTTTTATCTTTTGCCGGCAGACCTGGAACAGCGCAAGAATGTAACCGAGACCATGAACCTGGGAGAACTGCGTGAATTTGTCATCCAGCAAAGGCTGCAGGGCGCCGAGAATATCGAAGAGTATGAGATCGCCTATTATGATCGTTTTTCCACTTCTTTTTCTGCTTTTATACTGACACTCATGGGGCTGGCGCTTTCCTCCCGGAAGATGAAAGGAGGCATCGGTATGCAGATAGGTTTTGGCATAGGTCTCTCTTTTGCTTACATCTTTTTCATGCAGTTCTCCAGCCAGTTCGCCATCGGGGGCACGATGAGCCCGCTGCTGGCCTCCTGGCTGCCGAACATCATCTTTGCGGTCATCGCCACCGTGCTTTTTTTCATGACACCCAAATAAACTTTCCGGTAAACCGTTCAGGATAAATACGCTACATCTGTACGGCCGAACATTTCGGAGTATTGTTTTTGAGGATCACAGGGGATTTTGTAATCTTGCATTACCATACAACCAAAAAATCAAAACGACCATGGGATTAAAAAGAAAGATCCAGGAACTGAAAAAACGGCGTGAGGAGGTACTGCGCGGAGGTGATGAGAAAGCTGTGCAGAAACAGATGGCCATGGGTAAGCTGACGGCCCGTGAGCGTATCGTGGCTTTGCTGGACAAGAACTCTTTCAACGAGTATGACCTTTTTGTCGAGCATGAAGCACGCGATTTTGACATGGACAAGAAAGTCCTGCACGGCGACGGGGTCATTGTAGGCACCGGTACCATCCACGGGCGGCCGGTGGCGGTCTTTGCGCAGGACTTCACCGTGGCCGGCGGCTCCCTGGGCCTTATGCACAGCCGTAAGATCACCAAGATCATGGACCATGCCCTGAAGATGCGCATGCCCCTGATCGGTATCAATGACTCGGGCGGAGCCCGCATCCAGGAGGGGGTCAACTCCCTGGCCGGCTATGGAGAGATCTTTTTCCGCAACACACTTGCCTCCGGGGTGATCCCCCAGATCTCAGTGATCCTGGGACCCTGTGCCGGGGGGGCAGTATACTCACCTGCCCTGACCGACTTCGTCTTTGTCGTGGATAATATCTCCAAGATGTTCATCACCGGTCCCGAGGTGATCAAAACAGTCCTGGGAGAGGAGATCTCCATGGAGGAGCTGGGAGGAGCGCGTGTGCATGCCAATATCACCGGCAATGCCCATTTCTTCGCCCATGATGAGAAGGAGTGTTTCATTCAGATCCATAAGCTGCTCTCATTTATTCCCTGGAACAATGAAGAGAAGCCCCAGATGATCGAGCGGAAGCCCCCCAAAAGGGATTATAAGATAGAGGATATTGTTCCCGAAGATCCCCGGCTGCCGTACGACGTGAGGGATGTGATCCGGGCTGTGGTGGATGATTCCGACTTTTTTGAGGTGCAGGAGGGATGGGCCCGCAACCTGGTGATCGGCTTCGGTCGTATGGGAGGACGCACCATCGGTTTTGTGGCCAACCAGCCGCTTTACATGGCCGGGGTGCTGGATGTGGACTCCTCGGACAAGGCCGCCTCTTTCATCCGCTATTGTGATGCGTTCAATATCCCGCTGGTCACCTTCGTCGATCTTCCCGGCTATCTCCCCGGCGTCGACCAGGAGCATGCCGGTGTGATCCGGCATGGCGCCAAGGTGTTGTATGCCTATAGCGAGGCCACCGTGCCCAAAATGACTGTGATCATCCGGAAGGCTTACGGCGGGGGGTACATTGCCATGAGCTCACGGCATCTGCGTGCCGATTTTGTCTTTGCCTGGCCCTCGGCCGAGATCGCCGTCATGGGTCCGGAGGGCGCGGCCAACATAATCTTCAGGAAAGAGATCAAAGAGGCTGCCGACCCGGAGAAGATGCGTAAACAGAAGGTGAAGGAGTATAAGACGAAATTTGCAAATCCTTATGTTGCAGCGGCCAAGGGATACATTGATGCGGTCATCGAGCCCGGCGAAACACGGAAACGGTTACTGCACGCCATCGAGGTGTCGGAGAAGAAATCCGTTGCAGGGCCCCGGAAAAAACATGGGCTTCCACCTTTTTAAAAGAACTGACGGCCATGAAGGAACAAAAGAAAGACAAAAGGGAAAAGCAGTCCTTTTACGTGGATGGCACTGAATATAAAACCTACCTGCCTGAAGGATTTGAGGAAAGGACCGCCTATGAGCGACCGCAGGAGAATGTGGTGAGTGCATTTATTCCCGGGACAATCGTAAAAGTTTATGTCAAAAAAGGGCAGAAGGTCAGGAAAGGGGATAAACTTCTCATCCTGGAAGCCATGAAAATGAGGAACCAGCTGCTGGCCCCCCTGGACGGAATGGTGGGAGAGGTGCTGATAAAAGAGGGAGAGCGGGTCATCAAGGGACAGCCGGTGGTGTTCCTGGAGAGGGAGGAGGAAAAGGAGTGAGTGGAAATCTGGGTGCAGGGTGCAGGGTGCTGGGTGCTGGGAAAGAAAGCTTGAAGCTTGATTGGCGAAGCTCGAAAGGGAAAGTGGTACAAGGTGCTGGCTCAGGCCGATAAAGACGGTCCTTTCTTTGCGTTCATTGCGTAAAACTCTGCGTCCTCTGCGTGAAGCCTCCCCTGATAATTCAAAAATCATCAATCAACATTCAAGATTCGGTGTTCGACATTCGTCGATTATCGTTCATCATTCATCGATCATCCTTCCATACTTTATAATTCTCCGGCCACTTCATCTCAGGAGGTTTTTTGCGGAAGATACCGTATACAGCTGATCCGCTGCCCGAGAGGGAGGCGTAGAGAGCTCCTGCGTCATATAGTTTCCTGATGATCTGCGGGATGCCAGGATGGAGTTTTCCTGCGACCGCTTCAAAGTCGTTGACAAGCTGTCCGCGCCACTCTTCCGGCGGGAGGGCGATGATCTCCTGCAGGGAAGGACGCCGGTCGTCGGGGGTAATGAGACGGAACATCCGGCCGGTGTTGAGGTGAAGGTCAGGATAGATGATCAGCAGATGATATCCTTCCAGCGATAGTGAAAGGGGGATGAGCTTCTCTCCGCGGCCTGTGGCCAGGGCGGGCCTGTTCAGGAGAAAGAAGGGAGCATCACTGCCCAGTGAGAGTGCCAGGGAACGGAGGGTTTTCTCATCTGCCTTTAGTGAAAAAAGATCCTTCAATGCTTTCAGGACAAAGGAGGCATCCGAGGATCCTCCTCCCAGTCCGGCGCCTGCAGGGATCTGCTTGTGCAGATGAAGCCGCAACGGCGGGAGACCATATCTTTCCCGCATCAGCAGGGCCGCCCGCCGTACCAGGTTGTGGCGAGAGGAGCCGGGGAGGGACTGCCCGCTCATCGTCAGACGGGTGCGGTAGCGCACCGTACCGGCTGGCATCACCTCCAGGATGTCACTCCATCCCACGGGGTAAAAGACCGTCTCCAGATCATGGAAGCCGCTGGCAGTGCGTCGTAGCACATGAAGCCCCAGATTGATCTTGGCATTGGGATAAAGGATCATGGGCGGTTGGTGGTTTTTCGGGTAAAGATAGGGAAAGGATCGATGAATGAGGAAGGATGAGGGGCGATTTTTGAGTTATGATTTATGAATTTTGATTTTTGAATGAAAAAATTCCGGTAATGGGACAGACTGGATCATCTGTCAAAAAAAGGATTATTTTTCCACCGTCGGCTAACAAAATTTTGTTTATATAAAAGGATGAAAAAGGATAGGCAGGAAGGGTATGTTTTCGTAATTTTGACGGGAAAATATTTCAAATGATGGCAGAAAAAAAGCAGAAGCAAAGAAGTGCCCCCATGCAGCGTGTGGCGGAGGGTCTGGACCTGGGTAAACTGCCGCCGCAGGCGGTGGAGCTGGAGGAGGCCGTCCTGGGGGCTATCATGCTGGAGAAGGATGCGATCCTGGCCGTGCTCGACCTGCTGACACCGGAGAGCTTTTACTCTGAGGTGCACCAGAAGATCTATGCGGCCATACAGGAACTGGCCCGTGAGCAGCGGCCTGTGGATATCCTGACGGTCAAAGAGGAGCTGAAGAAACGGGAGGAACTGGACCTCGTCGGCGGGGCTTATTATCTGTCGCAGCTGACCAGCCGTGTGATATCCGCGGCCCATATTGAATATCATGCCCGTATCATTGCGCAGAAATACATACAACGGGAGCTGATAAGGGTCTCTTCCGAGATACAAAAGCGTTCGTTCGATGAGACCGTCGATGTGGATGAC
>JALVJE010000037.1 GCA_027028505.1 Bacteroidales bacterium | reverse complement strand
ATGCACAATGGATCCTGCTGGATTACGGGGATGTGGTGGTGCATGTTTTTGAGAGACCGTACCGGGAGTTCTACGATCTGGAAGGCTTATGGGCAGATGCGGCACGTGAGGATATCGTTGCTGAATGAAAGAAGAGCGGAGTGAACAGTTATGACAGACAATAAGCAGAAGAACATGCCGGGGCGCAAGCCCGGCGGGCAGATGCCGGAGAAAAAGCCCCGGTTCAGTATTTACTGGATCTATGCCATCATTGCGGTGGGCTTTATCCTGGTGCAATGGCTCTATACCGGCTCGCCGGTGCAGGAGATCTCCTGGCAGAAGGTGGAGAGCGAGATGATCCCCCATCATGATATCAAAAAGATCGTGGTGATCAACCATGATCTGGCCGAGGTGTACCTGACCGAAGAGGCCATAAAGTCGGGACGTTACAAGGGTGTGAAGGAGTCTTCGGGCGGCGCTTTCAACAAACCCTCTCCGCAGTTCCGGTTCCATATAGGGTCGGTGGAGACCTTTGAGAACAAGCTGCATAAGGCGGAAGAAAAGTACGGATATAAAGATGAAGAGCGGATCGAGGTGAACTATCAGACCAAGGCCGATGTATGGGGAGGGTTGCTGGCGTGGGTCCTGCCTTTCCTGATCCTGATCGTTATCTGGATCTTTATCTTCCGGCGTATGGGAGGCGGTGCCGGCGGTGGCGGAGGCAACATCTTCAGTGTGGGTAAGTCGAAAGCCAAGATCTTTGACAAGGATTCGCATGTGAAGGTTGATTTCAAGGATGTGGCAGGGCTGGAGGAGGCCAAGGTGGAGGTGAAAGAGATCGTGGATTTTTTGAAAAATCCCCAAAAATATACGAGCCTGGGAGGCAAGATCCCCAAAGGGGCTTTGCTGGTGGGACCTCCCGGTACGGGCAAGACCTTGCTGGCCAAGGCGGTGGCGGGAGAGGCCAATGTGCCTTTCTTCTCCATCTCGGGTTCCGATTTTGTGGAGATGTTCGTGGGTGTGGGAGCCTCGCGGGTGCGTGATCTTTTCAAGCAGGCCAAGGAAAAAGCTCCCTGCATCGTCTTTATTGATGAGATCGATGCCGTAGGACGGGCCCGCGGACGCAATCCCAATTTCGGGGCCAACGACGAGCGGGAGAATACGCTCAACCAGCTGCTCACCGAGATGGACGGCTTCGGCAGCAATGCGGGGGTGATCATCCTTGCCGCCACCAACAGGGCCGACATCCTCGATAAAGCCCTGCTGCGTGCCGGCCGTTTTGACCGGCAGATACATGTGGAGCTGCCCGACCTGAACGAGCGTAAGGAGATCTTCAAAGTGCATATGAAACCCATCAAGCTGGGGAAAGATATAGATGTGGAGATGCTGGCACGGCAGACACCCGGTTTCTCGGGGGCTGACATCGCCAATATCTGTAACGAATCGGCATTGATAGCGGCCCGGAAAGGCAAGAAAAGCGTGCATATGCAGGATTTTATGGATGCCATAGACAGGATCGTCGGTGGCCTGGAGCGTAAGAACCGCATCATCACCATGGAAGAGAAGAAGACCATCGCCTATCATGAGGCGGGTCATGCCACGGTGAGCTGGCTGCTGGAGTATGCCCATCCCCTGGTGAAGGTGACCATCGTACCGCGGGGACAATCGCTGGGCGCCGCCTGGTACCTGCCCGAAGAAAGGCAGATCACTACCCGCGAACAGATCTTCGACGAGATATGTGCCGCCCTCGGCGGACGAGCTGCCGAAGAGGTGGTCTTCGGAACGATCTCCACAGGTGCCCTCAACGACCTGGAGAAGGTGACCAAACAGGCCTATGCCATGGTCTCCTATTTTGGGATGAGCGAAAAGATCGGTAC
>JALVJE010000036.1 GCA_027028505.1 Bacteroidales bacterium | reverse complement strand
TGGAAAATACATAATACTGATAAACAGACATATAGCGAATCCACATCAATTGTAATTAGTTGATGTTTTGTGATTTGATAACAAGTGCGAAACTTTAATTATTAACCTTATGCTCATAACAAAAATAAGAAACTTCCGGATCGTTTTCAAAAAATACCCTTATTTTTCAGATCTGATATTAACACCAGATAAATTTTTATCCCAGATTACGCATTAGGAAGCTAAAAAATAGCTGAACTAATGCGTTAGCTGGGGTTAACCCCGATCCAGGAGTTCACGGTTTTGGTGAATAACCAAAACCGATGAAATCCTTAATCGATCAGCAATGAAAAGCGCTTGCGATTTTCTATTGCTGATTTTGGGTTTATCTATTTAGGTTTCCGCCAGGGATAACGGTTGATGTAGGTGCCGGGTGAAGGCTCAGGACACAGGGCTTAGGGATGAGGGGATGATGAAGCGATGAAGTAGGGGCACAAAATTTTGTGCCCCTACTTAAAAATGCACGACTGTGCATCCTTATTTTTTCTCCACATGTATCCAGTAATACTCGCCGGTGTGGTCGCGGAGGACGCTGCTGATGCTGCGAGAGGTCTCCAGCATGATCTTTTTGAAGAACTTTCTGTATTCCCAGACAAAGAGGATCCCTCCCAGTGTGGGCTGGTCGATATCGGTATAGTCGAGGGTGATCTCCTCCGGACCGTTCTCCACAGGGAATCCTTTGAATTTTCCGGTGTAATATCCTGAGCTGCTGAGGATCTTTGTGCCGGAGGCATCGAGCAGGTAAGAGAACTCTCCCCCATAGACGGCCATACCGTTCTGCAGCATGGAGGGGAAGAACCAGACCGAGAAAGTGCCGTCCCCGTTCTTTCTGATGTAGAGGGAGAGTTGCACCTGCAGGTCCTTGTGGTCCCGGATGAGGCGTGCATAAGCTGTCTCTATCGCCCTGGCGTAGGGAACCAAAAAAGACTGGGAGGGGATGTCCTGCTCCTCAGTCACCTTATAGGTTGAGTCGATACGCAGGAAAAAGACCACATCATATCGGTTGCCGTCAAAACTGCCGTAAACGGCATGCCATACACTGTCCCGGTCCTGGTAACAGAACCAGTCCCTGCCGATCTTTTTCAGCTTCTCAGGATCCTGCTTCCCCAGGTAATCGGTGGTAGCCCAGGTAACGTTCTCATAGTCGTTCAGCCATCGGGCCGTTTTGAACTTGCTGTTGAAATCCTTTACATCAAAATCTTTGGGCAGGGAGGCTGCGTGAAGAACGGGGATAAAGAGCAGTAATATGACCGGGAGAGTAAGTTTTTTCATTTCAGGATATTAGAGGTGTCAGACAAAAAAGATAAGAAGAACGCTGAGAAGGATAAAGAACATAAACCCCGTTACCACACGGACCCGGAGCGCTTTCTCGCCGAGGATCAGGGCGTAGATCATTTTTATCAGGTTGTTACTGATGGTGGCGATGAGGGTGGCGCGGACGATCAGGCTGACCGAGAGGGTGATCCCGGTACTCTGGAACAGGTTGAGGATATAAGGATCGATATCCGTTACCCCTACGATGAAAGAAAGCACGTTGACCCCTGTGTTGCCGTACCGGTTCATAACGAAATGGGTGAGCAGTGAGAAGAAGGTAAAGAGCAGTCCGAAGATGATGGCGGTCTTAAATTCCAGGGGGTTCCGGCCTTCTTTCACTTCATAATGGCTGGTGTCGGGGCGGGTGCTCTTTCTCAGCATCAGCCAGGAGAGCAGGGCTCCTGCTACGAACAGTACCAGGAAAGGTATGGCCAGGTGGAGGGCCACTTTTTTATTGAAGATGAAGGCCAGCAGCAGGAGACGCGGATACATCATGGTCGTGGCGGCCATGATGCCGGCCGGGATCTTCTCGTTGTTTTTCT
>JALVJE010000035.1 GCA_027028505.1 Bacteroidales bacterium | reverse complement strand
CTCACCGACCCGACATAATTGGGCATACGGATGGTGTGGGAGACCGTGGCGCCGGCTTTGAGCGTGTAAGGTCCGAGGAAGAGGACCACCGGCCTGAACCGGTTGGTGTTCTTCTTGCCCGATTTTTCCAGGAACATATCCCCGCCGATGCTGACGATGCCGGCAATGCGGCCGCTGAAGGCCCCCAGCACATACTTGTACATGTCCCACGTACGGACACCCAGGGCCTCGCGGGCATAGAAATGGCTCCAGGGATCGGGCGTGCGGAAACGGGTCAGGTCGAGGAGCCCTTCATCGACGATGGCCACGGTGTAGGTCATTGCGCGTCCGTTCTTCTCGGATACTTTGATGACGGCGCTGCCCTCGGGCTCCAGCTTCCCGGGCATGGTGATCACAGGCTCCAGCCGTGTGGCAGGATCGGTGACCTTCACGGAACGAATGCCGTACATCCGGATGGGCCGGTCGTTGGTGGTGCGGCTGTGCGGCTGAATCAGCTCGATGCTTATGTAGGCATTGGGAGCCATCGCCGGTGTAGCTTCCAGCACCACGGTGGAGTCGCCACCACCCTCTTTCCAGAAATGCTGCAGGATGCCGGAGCCATTCTCTACGGTGATCAGGGCACGGCCCTCGCGGAAAGCGGGCAGGTGTACCCGGATCTTTTCGCCCGTATTATAGGATTTCTTATCCGTGGTGAACATCAGCATCTCCGCTCCGCCGGGTCCCTCCTGGGTATCGTTATTCCACCAGCCTTTATACGTGAGGTAGAAGGTCTTGCCGCAGCTGTGGCCGCTCACCGGGTCGATGACCCGTATCAGACGGCGTCCCCATTGCTCTTTGTCGAACTTCATCTCAAAGAGGGCTTTGCCGTTATGTGTAGTGATCTTTTCCGTGAGGATCAGGTTGCGGCTTCTTTTCCTCACGTAGTCGGCCAGATCATCGTAGGAGGAGCGGTCCCACCACCAGCGCCAGGAGATATTGTAGATCTCCACGGTGACGGTGCGGTCGACCGGTTTTCCCTCCTCGTCGACGGTGACGATGGGGATGAGGTTGGTCTCGTTGGAGTAGAGGGCACCGTTCCAGCCGGGGCCGGCGGGCACTTTCACGCCGGCATAACTCCGGAAGGGTGAGTAGAGAATGGAGTAGCGGTCTTCACTGAAATCGCCCGAAGGTTCGAAGACACGGGTCTTGAAAGTGGCCCGCAGCATACCGGGAGCCTCTTTGCCCACATGGATGTCGGGCAGGAAAGATGCTTTGCCTTCATTGTCCAGTTTTCCTTCGAAGATCTGCTGCTCGTCGGTGTAAAATGTTTTGGAAGGATCGGAGAAAGAATAATCCTTGTATTCTTTGAAAGCTGTTCGGGCCGGCGAGAGGCTCAGCCGTACATCGGCTTTCAGGTTGCGTGCGATGGCACCGTGAAGCCAGGTGGCGCTCAGGGTACAGCGGTTATCGCTGTCGCGTGTAAGGATCTCTTTACCGAAATCGAGCTTTATCTTCAGGCGGTTGGGCTTGACGGTTTCTATGCGCAGGGTCTTGCTGAAGAGGATGTCCCCCACACGCACCTTGGCCAGCCACGGCCCGGTGGGAGCATCCCCTTCCGTGCGGGTGCGCAGATCATATACCCCGTTGAGCGAACGGGTCGCTACCTTCCGCAGATAAAGGCGGCTGTCGGGGGTGTAGAGCTCCAGGATCACCGGGTGCTGTGCCGGCAGGATATGGTTCTTGTCTTCCAGCATAAAGGTCAGGTAGAGAGAGTCGCCGGGGCGCCAGATATCCCTCTCACCGTAAAGGAAGCCTTTGATCCCTTTGGGCACTTTCATCCCCGACACATCGAACATGCTTACCGACAGGGCGGAGCCGTCGTCGACGCGCAGGTAACCTTTCTGGCGGTCTTTGGTGGCGATGATCAGGAAAGGCTTACGCGGAAGCGAGAGGGTGGCCATGCCTTTGCTGCCGGTGGTGGTGGAGGCCAGGAGCTGGTGCTGGTAATCGTAAGCTTCCACTTTCACGCCCGGCAGAGGTGTGGCATCGACCAGGTTCGTGACCGCCATCAGCAGCTTATTGTCATCACCGCTTTTGACGATGATCCCCAGATCGGAGGCCAGTACATTGCGGGAAGCACCCCGGTTGTTGTACATGTAATAGGAGGGGGAACAGGGGTTGTCCCGTTCCCGCCAGTTGTAATCGGTGTAATTCCAGGAGGGATCCCAGTTGTCATAGTACAGGTAACTGCTGTTGCCGCTGTTGGGGCCGTCGTAAACGGAGAACTCCGGATCTTCTCCGGGGGCTCCGCCTGTTTCCGTGGTTTCTTCCGGAGCTTTTCCGCTGCAGGGATAGAGCGACTGGCTGCGCGTGAAGGAGAGAACCACGCGGTAGATGGCTCCCGGTTCGGTGCTGATGAGATCGGACAGATCCAGGGAGAAAACATTCCAGGTGCCGTAGTCGATGGGCTTGTCGGAGACGAGGCGGATCTCTTTTTTCAGGATCAGGCGGCCCACCCTGCGCAGCTCACGGTCACCGTCAACCTGATTGACCTGCAGGAACTGCGGGATGTTCTCTTCGTAGATCTTAATCACTTTGACATTCACCGCTTTCAGGTTTACCGCCCGGAAGGGCAGGAGGAGCCCTTTGGAGGAGGGGAGGATCACGCCTTTGCCGAGGATCTCCACCGCCGGTTTGATGCCGGTGAAAGAGATCGTGCGGGTGTACCGCTGTCCCAGGCGGTACCCCAGGACGTTCTTCACCTGCGGCAGCACCACGAGGGTCTTCGTCCCGGTGATCCTTTGCCGCGGATAGACGCTGATGATGTTCCGGCTGCGTTCCAGCCGCACCTCCGGTCCCCCTTCCATATAAATGAGGCCTCTGAGGTACTGGCTCATACTGACGGGATCGGAGAAATAGAGATCCACCCGCTGCCCGTCCCTCAGATCTGTTTTTACGCTCATAAGCTTAAAGTCGCTGAGGGCGGGGATCTCAATTTTGATACTTCCTTTGTCTTTGACCCCCAGGGGCGACCCGTCCCAGGTGAGTGTTATTTCTCCTCTCTCCTCTGTGCGCCGGATGCTGTCAACAACAAAGGAATGTATCGTGCCTTTCTCGTTATGTTTCCACCGTATCTTCAGGGACTTTCCGTTCTGGGATGCCCGGAAAACCTTCTCCACTTGCAGGGCAGGGGCCACATCCGCTGTGATCAGGCGTCCGGAGAACTGCTGCCAGGAGAGATCGTGGTCGGACAGGGCGGTCAGCCCGCCCGGTTCTACACGGATGCCCTGATGGAAGGTCTGGAAACCGAAAGAGAAGTCCCGGTATTTTTTAGGTACCTCCATGATCCTGCCCAGGTGGAAGACTGCTTTGTATGCTGTCCCCGAAGAGAGTCCGGCCGTAGGCCTGAACTCAAGGGTGTGGGCATTGACCCACCAGGTTTTACCATCGATCTTAGGAGTGAAAGTGAACAGATCCTTGCCGGCTTCGGAATTCTCCTTTACGCCCGCCACATCACTGGCCAGGAGGATGCGTATCGTGGAGGCCGAAGAGATCACACCGGCGGTATAACCTGAAATATAATTGACAAAGCCCTGGTCGGGAGCTTCTGTCTTTTTTTCACGCTGGCGGTGACAGGAAAATAATAGGACCAGCAGGAGAGGGAGAAATATCCTTTTCATGCGAAACTTGTATTAAAATGTGTTGAACAGAGTGTAAACGGGTTAACAAGATACATTTTTTTACGGATATTGGAACACGTTTTTTTCGCAAATTTTAATACCTGAGAATCTCCCTGCCGGGAAGCTTTCGGAAAAAGGACCGGACAACGCACTATTTTTATTATTTTACAGGCGTTTAATCCAGGGATACCGGATGGTGATCATTTTATATACCATAGCGCTGCTTCTCTCTTTTTATCTGCTCTATATTTTTACGGAGTTCTATTTTATCCGTTCCCTGGACCGTCTCAGTCAGCGACTGGGGATGTCGTCCGATATTGCCGGGTCCACCCTGATGGCGGCGGGATCCAGTGCTCCCGAGCTGGCGGTGATGATCATCTCGGTATTGAAAACAGGGCATCA
This sequence comes from Bacteroidales bacterium, assembly GCA_027028505.1. Taxonomy (GTDB): domain Bacteria; phylum Bacteroidota; class Bacteroidia; order Bacteroidales; family VadinHA17; genus DRPN01. The sequence goes on along the minus strand of JALVJE010000035.1, from coordinate 1,739 downwards.
TGAGGCCATCGGTGTGGGGACGATCGTGGGATCGGCCCTCTTCAACCTCTTTGTGATCACCGGTGTGGTGATGATCGTGAAACAAAAAGCAAGATTGTCATGGCAGCCCATGGTCAGGGATCTGTTGTTTTATGCCCTGACCGTTGTGCTGATGATCTGGTCGTTCAGGGACGGGGATATCTCTGCAGGGGAAGCCGGGGCCTTTTTGTTGCTTTACGGGTGGTACCTGCTGACGATGCTTGTATGGAAAAAGAGGTTTTCTTACCTGGACCGGGAAACCCCCTCCGGTGAAAGTGAGGATACCGGTCCGCGGTGGGTTGGCCGTCTGAATCATTATTTACGTCGTATTTTCCCTTCACCCAATTTGTTCCTGATCTTTTTCCTTTCCATTGTTGTGATCACGTTCCTGGCCTGGGTGCTGGTTGAATCGGCCATTGTTATTTCTGTGGGACTGGGGGTCCCTGAAATATTCATCGCGCTGGTGGTCATTGCTGTGGGTACCTCCGTGCCCGATCTGGTATCCTCGGTCATCGTGGCCCGTCAGGGACGCGCCGGCATGGCCATTAACAATGCTGTCGGTTCCAATATTTTTGATATCCTGATCGGGTTGGGTCTGCCTTTCTTCCTGTATCACTTTTTTTCAGCGGGGCAGATAAGTGTTGAGAGGACGGATCTGGGGCTTTCTTTTGCTTTTCTGATGGGATCTATCTTGTTCCTGCTCCTGTTCTTTCTGTTGAACAAATGGTACACAAAGCGCGGGGCAGGAATCCTGCTGATCCTGCTGTACATGATCTATCTGCTCCTCGAGATGACCGGGGTGATCAAAATATAGCCGGTTCCCGGACTATAACTCAGAATTTTAGACTGTACTGGAAGACGATCTTGCGCATGGGCTCGGCTTTGAGCGGGCGCAGGGAGTACATCCTGTTGCCTACATTATCGGCAATAAGTGAGAACTTGTGGATCCTGGCCACCGTGTATCCGGCACGCACATCGAAGATCGGATTGCCGGTGTTGTGGTTGTAATAGTAATTCTTATACAGGATAGGCTGCAAGGTGCCTCCGGCGGCTTTTGTGGCATCCTCAAACTTGAAAATGGCCATATCCATGTTTTCCATTTTGCTGAAGAATTTGAAGCTGCCACCCAGGGTAAGGTTCTTCCAGGTAAAGTCTACATTGGCTTTGACCGTATGAATGAACCGGTATTTCAGGATGCCTTTGGAAGGATCCACACTGGTGGAGTTATAGCTGAACTCGGTGCCTCCGTCCGGACTGTAATCCGTGGCATAGACATAATCCGGATCCACTACGGTGGGCATCACATAGGTGTAACCAAAGAGATAACTGATCTGGAAATCGTTTCCCCATTTGGCGATGCCGTTGATCGATATGTCCACACCGTTTACCCTCGATCTCCCTGTATTGACGAATTTGTAACCGGCAATGGCGAACTGGTAAGTGGAATCCCAGAAACCGAAAATGTACTGGATTGTATTGTCATAGGTCTGATAGAAATAGGCGATATCCATAAACCCGTAAAAATTACTGAACTTAAAGCCTTGTTTCAGACCTACTTCGGCATTCACGCTGGTTTCCGGCACCAGATCGGGACTGTCAAAAACGCCTATACTGCCGGCATTGGTACGTATGTAACGCTCGGTGATGGTGGGGAAACGGTATCCCTGTCCCACGGAGGTGCGCAGGTAGGTCTCTCTTCCCAGTTTAATGGATATGCCGCC
>JALVJE010000034.1 GCA_027028505.1 Bacteroidales bacterium | reverse complement strand
GCCGGAAAGTATCATCATCGAGTTCAAAGACGGCACCCCGGTGAAGATCACCAACCGGGAAGACGGTACCGAGAAGAGCGAGCCGCTCGAACTCTTTATGTATGCCAACGAACTGGGGTGCAAACACGGCATCGGTCTTCTGGACATGGTGGAGAACCGTTTCGTGGGGATCAAGTCGCGCGGTATTTATGAGACCCCCGGCGCCGAGATCCTCTTCAAGGCCCACCAGGACATTGAAGGCATCGCCATGGACCGCGAGGTGATGCGTCTGCGCAATATGCTCACACCCAAATTTGCCGAGCTGGTCTACTACGGTTTCTGGTTCAGCCCCGAAATGGATTTTCTGATGGCCGCCATCCGGAAAAGCCAGGAGCTGATCGACGGACAGGTATACGTCACCCTCTACAAGGGCAACGTCATCATCGACGGCCGCGAGTCGCCCAGCTCCCTGTACGACCAGGACCTTTCGAGCATGGACATCGAAGGGGGCTTCGACCAGAAAGACAGCAAGGGCTTCATCAAGATCAATGCCGTACGTCTGATGGCCCACCATGCCATTGTCAGCAAACACAAGAAAAACCATATCTACACCATCAACTGATCGCTGCCCGTCAGGGCCTCAGGAAAAAAACCACACATCATGAACACCAACATCGCTATTCTCGGAGGAGGGAATATCGGGTCGGCCATGGCCGAAGGCTTCCTGGAAGCCCCCGGCACGGATCCCTCCCGTATCACCGTCACCCGGCGCAGGATCGAAAAGATACAGGCGCTGGCAGATAAAGGGATCACGGTCACCACGGACAACATGGCGGCTGTCAGGGAGGCCTCCCTGGTGATCCTCACCGTGCGGCCGGGACAGGTGCGCAGCCTCCTGCAGGAGATCGCGCCGGCCCTGGACCCCGGCCGCCATCTGATGGTGTCGGTGGTAACCAATTTCTCCATCGCTGAGATAGAAAGCTTCACCGGCGGGGAGATGGCGGTGGTACGGGCCATGCCCAACACGGCTGTGGCTGTGCGTGAATCGATGACCGGCCTGGCCGCCAACGGTCCCGGACAGGACCGGATCGGCGAGGTACAGGAGCTGTTCGACCTACTGGGACGCACGTACATCATGGAAGAGAAGCTGATGGCTGCCGCCACCATCCTCAACGCCTGCGGCATCGCCTACTTTCTGCGCGTCATACGGGCCATCTCGCAGGGTGGCATACAGATCGGCTTCCACGCCTCCGAGGCCCAGACGATCGCGGCCCAGGTGGCCAAAGGAGCGGCAGAGCTGCTGCTCGCCTCGGGGATCCATCCCGAAGAGGAGATCGACAAGGTGACCACGCCGCGCGGCGTCACCATCGCCGGACTGAACGAGATGGAACACCACGGCCTCAGCTCAGCCCTGATCAAAGGGATCCTGGCCTCCTATCATGAGATCGAAAAACTGAAATGATGAAAAAGATCTGGGACAAGAACATACCGCTCGACAAGGCTATTGAGCAGTTCACCATCGGCAGGGACGCCCTCCTCGACCTCGACCTGGCCCCTTATGACGTGCTGGGGTCGCTGGCCCATGTGAAAATGCTGGGAAAGACAGGACTGATCACACGGAAAGAGGAAGAACAACTGACCGCCGGCCTGCGGCAGATCTATGGAGAAATTAAAGCCGGCACATTCCGCATCGAAGAGGGGATCGAGGATGTGCATTCGCAGGTCGAGAAACTGCTCACGGAAAGACTGGGCGAGGCGGGCAAGAAGATCCATACGGCCCGTTCGCGCAACGACCAGGTGATCCTCGACATACGGCTTTTCACACGCGACCGGCTGGCGCAGATACGGGAACAGGTGCGTTCCCTGGCCACGCTGCTGCTGGAGCTGGCCGACAGGTACCGGGAGATGCTGATGCCGGGGTACACCCATTTCCAGGTAGCGATGCCCTCCTCTTTCGGTCTGTGGTTCGGCTCTTTTGCCGAGAGCCTGGCCGACGACCTGCTGCTGGTCAATGCCGCCTGGCGGATGGCCAACCGCAACCCCCTGGGCTCGGCCGCCGGTTACGGCTCCTCCTTCCCTATTGACCGGGAGGAGACCACGCGCCTGCTGGGCTTCGAAGGGATGAATGTCAACTCCGTATATGCCCAGGCCGGCCGTGGCAAGACCGAAAAAACCGCCGCCGTGGCCCTGGCCGCCGTGGCCGCCACCCTTGCCCGCCTGGCCATGGATGCCGTCCTCTTCATGAACCAGAACTTCGGGTTCATCAGTCTCCCGGATGCCTACACCACCGGCTCCAGCATCATGCCCCACAAAAAGAACCCGGACGCCTTCGAGCTGGTACGCGGCCACTGCAACAAACTGCAGGCCCTGCCCACTGAGATACAGATGATCATCACCAACCTGCCCACCGGATACCACCGTGACCTGCAGCTGCTGAAAGAGGCCTACCTGCCGGCGTTCGACACCCTCGGTGACTGCCTGAACATCACCCGCCTGCTGTTGGAGAAAGTTGAGATAAAAGAGGATATCCTGAAAGACGAAAATTACCGTTATCTCTTCAGCGTCGAGGAGGTCAACCGTCTGGTTAGCGAAGGCATCCCCTTCCGGGAAGCCTATAAAAAAGTGGCGGAAGATATTGCCGGAGGCACTTTCTCCCATCCCGAAAAGGTGAACTACACCCATACGGGCAGCATCGGCAACCCGGGGAATGACCTTATCCGGGAACATCTGCAGAAGGTACTGGGAGAGATCGACACCACCGCAGTGGAAAACTCTCTGAAAAGTTTACTGAAAGAACCCGAAAATTGATCCGGACACCTATGGAAAGCGAGCCTCTGAAAGTGGTAGTGAAGGTGGAGATCAGTGTGCTGCTGGACGATACGGGCGTATTCGATCACAGCCGTATGGAACGTCTGACGATGATCCTCTCCAACCTGGTCAACAGCGGCATGCAGGTATTCATCGTCTCGTCGGGAGCCATATACCTGGGTGCCAAAAAAATGGGGCTGACCACACTGCCGGAAGAGCGGGTCGTCAAACTGGCCACTGCCGCCGTGGGCCAGGCCGAGCTGATGAAACTCTACCGCCGCTACTTCGAAGGCTACAACCAGACCGTGGCCCAGGTGCTGCTTACAGGCGATATTTTCGCCGACAAAAAAAGAAGCCGCAATGCACGCAACACCCTGGAACATCTGGTATCCCTGGAGATCATCCCGGTGATCAACGAAAACGACAGCGTCTCCACCGAAGACATTGAGATGGATGACAACTATTATCTGGTGCGGGATGTGGCCCGGCTGATGAAGGTCCACCTCCTGCTCATCAAAGGCCGGGACAAGGGAACCTATTATCTGGTCACCCGCGATGAAAAAACAGGTTTCCTGGAGCTGACCGAAAAGAGCATCCTGGAAAAGATACGGTCGCTGCAGGAGAGGGTCAGCGACCCGGCATATCTCGAAAAACCTTTCCCTCCGGTGCTTGCGCCTGAGATCATTCAGTCATGAAAACGGTTGTGCGATGAGTTATCGGTGGATAAACAAGAAAGATACCTGCGTGGTGGTGAAGGTGGGCAGTTCGACCCTCTCGTTCAGCAACGGGAAGATCAACCTGCAACGCATCGAACAGCTGGCCGGCGTGCTGGCCGGCATCAAAAAGCAGGGATACAAGGTGATCCTGGTCTCCTCGGGAGCCATTGCCGTGGGGGGAGGACTGCTGGGACTGAAGAAAAAACCCCGCTCGCTGGCTGAGAAACAGGCGCTGGCAGCCGTTGGTCAGGCCGAGCTGATGAAGATCTACCAGAAATTCTTCGAGGCCACCGGAGAGACCGTGGCCCAGGTGCTGCTCACCAAAGACGGACTGCAGGAAGAGGTCAAACGCTCCAATGCCTACAACACCCTGCACAAGCTGCTCGAGATGGGCATCATCCCCGTGATCAACGAGAACGACACCGTCTCCACCTTCGGGATACGCTTCGGCAACAATGATGTGCTGGCCGCCTATGTGGCCGAACTGATGCATGCCGACCTGCTGATGATCCTCTCGGACATCAATGGTCTCTATACCACCGACCCGCGCAAAGACCCCTCGGCACAGATCATTGAGACCGTCCGGGAACTCTCCCCGGAGATCATCTCCACGGCCGGCGGGAGCAAAAACTCCTTCGGCACCGGAGGCATGACCGTCAAGCTGGATGCAGCCCGCATCGCCATGGAGGCCGGCATAGACATGATCATCACCAACGGCAAAGACCCGGAGGTGATACGGGAGACCCTGGCAGGGAAGAGGAAGGGGACGTTGTTTACGGTTCATAGTTCATAGTTCACAGTTCACAGTTCACAGTTCATAGTTCAGAGTTCAGAGTTCAGAGTTAAAAGAAAATTATATATTATCTTATATGTTAAAATATTGATGTGTTATGGAAAAGAAACATAAAGAACTGGAGATAAAAGGGCGGAAAGCCCGGGAGGCTGCTGTTTTTCTTCGCACAGTATCCAACGGTGCCAAGGATGAAGTGCTGCTGAAAGCGGCGGATCTGATCCTGGAGAAAAAGGATGAGATCCGGGAGGCCAATGAAAAGGACCTGCAGGCAGCGCGGGAGAACAATATCAAGGGAGCTTTTCTGGACCGGCTGGTGCTGAACGAAAAACGCATAGCGGATATGGCCGGAGGGCTGCGGGAGGTGGCCGCCCTGCATGATCCCGTGGGGGAGGTGATCTCGATGGTCAAACGACCCAACGGGCTGATGATCGGCAAGCAACGGGTGCCCATCGGGGTGATCGGCATCATCTACGAGTCGCGGCCCAATGTCACGGTGGATGCCTTCGGTCTCTGTCTGAAGACCGGCAACGCCTCCCTGCTGCGGGGCGGCAAGGAGGCGATCCACTCCAACCAGGCCATAGGCGCGATCCTGCAGGAGGCGCTGGTCGCCTGCGGCTTTCCGGCCGAAGCGGTGCAGGTGGTGGAAGACACCACCCGTGAGAGCGCCCGCGCCATGATGCGCCTCAACAGCTACCTCGACCTGCTCATCCCCCGCGGCGGCGCCGGCCTGATACGCACGGTGGTAGAGAACTGCTCGGTGCCGGTCATCGAGACCGGCGTGGGCAACTGCCATGTCTATGTGGACGAGGCCGCCGACCTCGAAAAAGCGGTGGCCATCACGGTCAATGCCAAGACCCACCGGCCGGGGGTCTGCAACGCGGTCGAATCGCTGCTGGTACACAAAGATATCGCAGAGACCTTCCTCCCGCAGGTGTGCAAAGCCCTGGCAGAGAAAGGCGTCGAGATCCGCGGCGATAAAACGGTGCAGCGTCTCTGGCCGGAAGCGGTTGCCGCCACCGAAGAGGACTGGGCCACCGAGTACCTCGACCTCATCCTGGCCGTGAAGACCGTCGACTCCCTCGACGAGGCCATCGGCCATATCTCCACCTACGGCACAGGACACTCCGAGAGCATCGTGACCGAAAACTACACGAACGCCCAGGCGTTCCTCAACCGCATCGACGCGGCCGCCGTATATGTCAACGCCTCCACACGTTTCACCGACGGGTACGAGTTCGGCTTCGGCGCCGAGATCGGCATCAGCACCCAGAAACTCCACGCCCGCGGCCCCATGGGCCTCACAGAACTGACCACCACCAAGTATATTATTTACGGGAACGGGCAGATAAGGAAGTAGGATGAAGCTTGAAGCGCGATGTCGGAGCGCAGCGGAGATCCCGGCTTGTCGGGGCTCGAAGGGCGAAGGATGAAGCGATGAAGCGATAAAGCGATAAAGAGATGAAGAGATGATGCGGTGAGGCGAATACAACTCCACATGCCGCAAATCGGAGATTTGCGAGCATCCTCGCA
>JALVJE010000033.1 GCA_027028505.1 Bacteroidales bacterium | reverse complement strand
GAAGAAGAAGGCAAAAGAAGGTTTCAGGTTTCAGGTTTCAGGTTTCAGGTTCCAGGTTTCAGGTTCCAGGTTCCAGGTTTCAGGTTCCAGGTTGGGGGTTGCAGGTTGGTGCAGGGTGCAGGGTGCTGGGTGCAAGGTGCTGGGTGGAGAATCAGATGAACGCCGAATGATGAATTTTGAATGATGATTTATGATTTATGATTAACTATTAATTACTACCTGATTTCGCGAACGCAGTGAGCTAATTTCTACTTAATTTCATCCCGACCCGTCGGGATAAATTTCGCGAGCGAAGCGAGCTAATTTCTACTTAATTACAACTGTATGACTACCGAATGACCACTGTATGACAAATGCTGATCATTGGACCCTTCAAGCTTTGCCAATCAAGCTTCCCCGCCCGGACGACCGTCCGGTCGGACGGGGAGCTTCTTCTCTTGTTCGTCTGACGGATTTTTAACAACTTTGGGCTTTTGTAGATCCAAAAGAGTGTAATGAAATGAAACAACCATGAATTTTATCATTTTAAAATACTCACAGGAAAATGATCAAAATTCATCGGTAGTTCCTGAATGTGAAGAAATTTTTATTTTCTTTATTTTCAGTAAAATAAAAATTTTGAACAGATGAAAAAGATGCTTTTCCTTTTCCTGGCCGTGACGGCCGTTTTTTCTGTCTCTTCCCTGAATGCTTCGCAGCCTGCCGCAAAGTATAAGAAGATCACCGTAGCAGACATTACGACCCGCGGAACCTTCCGCAGCAAGTCGGTTTCCGGCCTGCGGTCGATGAGCGACGGGAAACACTACACGACCTCCGAAAGGGGAAAGGTGATCGTCATGTATTCATACAAGACCGGCGAGGCGGTGGATACGATCTTCAACCTGGACCTGATGGGGGAGCCCCCTTTTGACCATTTCTCAAACTATACCTTCAGCCCCGACGAGACCCAGATCCTTTTCGAAACGGACCATCACCAGATCTACCGCCGCTCCTTTACGGCTGAATATTTTATCTACGACAGGAAAGAGATCAGTTTTATGCCACTCTCGGAGAATGGCCCCCAACGTCTGGCAACCTTTTCTCCCGACGGTACGAAAATAGCTTTCGTACGGGACAACGATCTTTTTTACCTGGACCTGAACATGGGAGAGGAACACCGGGTGACCACCGACGGAAAATACAACCACCTCATCAACGGTTCCACCGATTGGGTGTACGAGGAGGAGTTCTCCATCACAAGGGGCTTTGCCTGGTCGCCCGACAGCAAGAAACTGGCTTTTTACCGTTTTGACGAGAGCCGGGTCAAACAGTTCAACATGACCCTTTTCCAGGGGAGGCTCTACCCGGAGAACTATACCTTTAAATATCCCAAGGCAGGCGAGAAAAACTCAATCGTCCAGATCTGGGTGTATGACCTGACCACAGGCAAAAAAGTGCAGATGGATACCGGCAAGGAGACTGACCAATACATCCCTCGCATCAAATGGACCAAAGACCCCAATATCCTCGCCATGGTGCGGGAGAACCGCCTGCAGAACCACATCGAGATCCTTCTGGCCGATGCTGCCACCGGCCGCTCCTCTGTGGTGTACAGCGAAAAGAACAAGTATTATATCGAGGAGATCGATGACAATTATCCCGTTTTTCTGGATGACGGAAAAGAATTTGTTCTGTACAGCGAGAAAGACGGTTACAAACATTTTTACCTGTACGACCTGAACGGCAACCTGATCCGCCAGCTAACGAAAGGCAAATGGGATGTAGACCGGTTCCTCGGCATCGACAACAAGAAAAAACTGCTTTATTACACCTCATCGGAGGAATCACCCCTGCGGCGCTCCGTCTATGTGGTGTCGCTGGACGGCAAGACAAAGAAAAAGCTTTCGCAGCAGACCGGCACCAACAGTGCGGTCTTCAGCAAAGGGTTCAGGTATTACATCAACTATTACTCTTCTGTCAGCACCCCTACGGTGGTAACCCTCCATGATGCTACGGGTAGGCTGATAAGAACGCTTGAAGACAACCGGGAGTTGAAAGAGAAAGTGGGGGAGTACGGGGTGAAGCCGAAGGAGTTCTTTACCTTCACCACCTCTGACGGTGTGGAGCTCAACGGCTGGATGATCAAGCCGCCCGATTTCGATCCGTCGAAAAAATACCCCGTCTTTTTCAATAATTACGGAGGCCCCGGCTCGCAGACGGTGCGGGATAACTGGAGCTATGGCTGGAACGAGCTGCTGGCACAACGGGGATATATCGTGGTGTCGGTGGATAACCGCGGCACCGGCGCCCGCGGCGAGGCCTTCAAAAAGATCACCTATGGTCAGCTGGGGAAATATGAGACGCAGGATCAGATCGAGGCAGCCCGCTATGTGGGCAGCCTGCCGTATGTCGACTCTACCCGCATCGGGGTGTGGGGCTGGAGCTACGGCGGCTTCATGGCGGCCAGCTGCCTCTTCAAAGGCCATGGCGTATACAAGATGGGCATCTCCGTAGCCCCGGTAACTTCCTGGAGATATTACGATACCATCTATACCGAGCGCTATATGGGACTGCCTCAGGATAATGCCAAGGGATATGACGATAACAGCCCCATCAATTTCTGCGGTGAGCTGGAAGGGAAGTATCTGCTCATCCATGGGACGGCCGATGACAATGTCCATTTCCAGAACTCGGTGGAGCTGATGGAGGCGCTCATCCAGGCAGGAAAGCAGTTCGAGGTGCAGATCTACCCCGACAAGAATCACGGTATCAGCGGCGGCAATACACGGTTTCACCTCTATACCAGGATGACGGAGTTTGTGGAGGAAAATCTGTAGGGAAGGCAGAAGGAAGTTCCAGGTTTCAGGTTCCAGGTTTCAGGTTCCAGGTTTCAGGTTCGAAGGATGAACATTTTAACTCGATACTCGAAACTCATAACCCAAAACTAATAAACTAATTCATCATGGAAGAAAAGATCAATGTAGAAGTACCGGAACAACCTTCTGTTGAGCCGGTGAAAGGCCGTATCGTCTCCGTGGATGTGCTGCGGGGCTTTGACATGTTCTGGATCGTCGGGGGCAGTGCTTTTTTTGCCGCCTTCTTTAATCTTGCCGGCGGGAAGCTGGGGGAGATCATTGTGCCCCAGTTCGAGCATGCGAAATGGGAAGGATTTCATTTTTATGACCTGATTTTTCCCCTGTTCGCATTTATTGTCGGTATGTCCGTGGTCTTCTCCCTGGGCAAGCTGGTGAAACGGGAAGGGAAGAAAGCCGCCTACAAAAGGATCTTCCGGCGCTTCATCATCCTCTATCTGCTGGGGATCATCTACTACGGCGGGATCAACCACGGAGTGCAGAACATTCGTCTTCTTGGCGTGCTGCAGCGACTGGCTTTTGTCTATCTCTTCGCGGGCATTATCTTCGTCAATCTGCGTCTGCGGGGGATGATCATTACAGCTGTCGGCATCCTCCTCGCTTACTGGGCTTTTCTCTCCTTCGTACCGGTACCGGGGGTGGGACACCCGAGCTTTGAGATGGGCGCCAACTGGCCCAACTGGTTCGATGCCCACTACCTGCCCCTGCGGAAATGGCGGGGCACTTGGGACCCCGAGGGGATCCTCAGCACCATACCGGCCATCGTCAGCGGCCTGCTGGGCGTGTTCACCTCCATACTCCTGCTCAATAAGAATATCCCGGATATGAAAAAGGTGTGGTACTTCATCGGCGGCGGCGCCGTGCTGGTGGCGCTGGGATACCTGTGGGGACTGCAGTTCCCGGTGATAAAAAGATTGTGGACCTCCTCCTACGTGCTGGTGGCCGGCGGCTACAGCGCCATGCTGATGGGGATCTTCTACTACATCGTGGACGTGAGGAAATGGCAGAAATGGGCCCTGCCCTTCATCTGGATCGGCATGAATCCCATCACCCTCTACATGACGGTGAACATCGTGGACCTGTGGGCTTTTGCCAACCGGTTCGTAGGGCTCAAGAGTGCCCATGTGTCCTTCAACCCAGACCTGCCGCTCAATGAGCGTTTCGGGATCTTTATGCTGGCCTCTTTCTTCCTCTTCTTTGTCTTCACTATCGTCCGGTTCATGTTCAAGCGGAAGATATTTATACGGATCTGAGAATAAGGTCGAAAGGTCTAGGAGTCTAAAAGTCAAAAAGTCTAAGAGTCAAAGAGTGGGAACAGTAGGGAGTAGGGAGCTCCGCCTGCGCTAATCCCGATAGCTATCGGGATCGGTGGACAAAGTGGGTGCTGGGTGAACCACGAACCCCGTCCGAACGGATGAACCGTTCATCCGGGCGGGCACGAACCTCAAACGCAGTCGCGGGCTGCCTCAAACGCTCGCGCAGCGAGCCTCAAACCTCAAACTGCTGCCTTCAACCTGGAACCTGAAACCTGAAATCTGAAACCCCAACCCTCCCCTCTGCGTACCTTCGTGTGCATCTCTGCGGAACTTTGCATAACAGCTTAACCAAGTAGGGATCTTGCTATTACGCCAGGTTGCGCAAAGAATCCGCCAGGTTGTACAAAGAGTCCCCAACTTTTAACTCCACCTTGATCTTTCGAATTTGTATAAAGATTTCGGTATCTTTGTATAGATCTAAAAAATTACAAAACCGAAAAAAAATTTGACCATGAACCTGCAATATATTTCTGACAGTTCGGGACAAATAACCGGCGTATTTATCCCGATAAAGGAGTGGAATGAGCTTAAAAACAAATACAAAGGCCTGGAAGAGGAGAATGTGGATGTCCCTCCCTGGCACCGAGACATTGTAAGAGAACGTCTCAGTGATTATGGGAACGACCCTGAGCAGGCGGAGGATTTTAATGGTGCCATGGATGATATTGAAAAAGGGTTGTGATGTACAAGTCCTTGATCTTACATCAGGCTAAGCAGGATATACGCGAAGCTGCTTTATGGTATAATGCAAAACAAAAGGGACTTGGTAAACGATTTGTTCGGGAGGTACGGGAGAAAGTACTTTTTATTCAAAAAAATCCCAAAGCCTGTAATGTCAAATATGATAATGTCAGAACTGCGGTTTTGAATATTTTTCCTTATATGATCCATTATGTTGTTGATGACAAAAATAAAACTGTGATCATTTCTGCTGTCCTGCATACAAGCCGTAATCCTGAAATATGGGAAAGACGATCAAAAGGACAAGAATAAGGGAGACTGGAATGTTGCCTGCCTGCTGCAGACAGGGGAAAATGGACTGCATTTCCAAATGCGCCGAAGTGCCTTAAACCTCAAACGCTCGCGCAGCGATCATCAAACCTCAAACCTCAAATTGCTGCTGGTCTTCAACCTGGAACCTGAAACCTGAAACCCCAACCCTCCCCTCTGTGTACCTTGCATGCATCTCTGCGGAGCTTTGCATAACAGCTTAACCAAGTAGGAATCTTGCTATTACGCCAAGTTGCGCAAAGAATCCGCTAAGTTTCGCAAAGAGTCACCAACTTTTTCAAGGCACTTTTAACCCAAAATCAGCAATAGAAAATCGCAAGCGCTTTTCATTGCTGATCGATTAAGGATTTCATCGGTTTTGGTTATTCACCAAAACCGTGAACTCCTAGATCGGGGTTAACCCCAGCTAACGCATTAGTTCAGCTATTTTTTAGCTTCCTAATGCGTAATCTGGGTTTAACTTCCAACTCCATGCTTTAGGTACTCCAAAAATAGGTATTAAAATACCTATTTAATTACCTATTTAACTGCTTCGGTTCAAGAATTTAACGCAACATTATTAATTTCAAACAACATTGGTTTTGGAAGAATCTGGCTAGCCAGATTCTTCCAAAAGCTCCGCAAAGGCATCTCTTGGGAACCTCCAATTTAGTACTT
>JALVJE010000032.1 GCA_027028505.1 Bacteroidales bacterium | reverse complement strand
GGTAGAGACAAGACAAGGCAATGCCTTGTCCGTACAGTATAGTTTAACATCAAATTATATTTCAAATATTTCATACATTCATACATTCAATCATTCAATCATTCCCCGTCCGAACGGACGTTCGTCCGGGCGGGAATCATTCAATCATCCCCTCCCTCTCCTCCACCGCCCGGGCGTGGGCCTCCAGGCCTTCGGCTCTGGCCATGGTGGTGATCGTCGTCGCCAGACCGCGCAGTCCTGCGGGGGTGATCTGCTGCACGGTCATCTTCTTCAGGTAGTCGTCCACCGACACGCCTCCATAAATCCGGGCAAAGCCGCCCGTGGGGAGGGTGTGGTTGGTGCCCGAGGCGTAGTCGCCGGCGCTCTCGGGGGTGTAATGTCCCAGGAAGACCGATCCGGCATGCCGTATCTGCGGCAGGAGGGCACGGGGGTCCTCGGTGGCTACGATGAGATGCTCGGGGGCATAGCGGTTGCTCACGGCCACGCCCTCGCCGGCGTCGCGCACCACCAGGATGCGGGCATGCTCCAGCGCCTGTGCGGCGATGTCGCGGCGTGGCAGGCGTTCCAGCTGTCGCAGCGCCTCCTGCTCCACCGCTTCTGCCAGGGCTTCCGACCAGGTGACAAGGATCACCTGGCTGTCGGAGCCGTGCTCGGCCTGCGACAGCAGGTCGGCCGCGACAAAAGAGGGCCGCGCCGTGTCGTCGGCCAGCACCAGCACCTCGGAAGGACCGGCGGGCATGTCTATGGCGGTGCCCAGCTGCTGTGCCCACAGCTTGGCGGCCGTGACATAGCGGTTGCCGGGGCCGAAGATCTTGTCCGCACGCGGCACGCTCTCCGTGCCCAGGGCCATGGCCGCCACCGCCTGGGCGCCGCCGACGCGGAAGATGCGGTGCACGCCGGCCTCCGTCGCAGCATAGAGGATAGCCGGGGCCACACGGCCGTCGCGGCCGGCAGGGGTGCAGAGGACCACCTCGCGGCAGCCGGCGAGGGCGGCGGGGATGGCCAGCATCAGCACCGTAGAGAAGAGGGGCGCCGTGCCGCCGGGGATATAGAGCCCCACCCTGTCCAGGGGACGGGCCTCCCGCCAGCAACGTACGCCGGGAGCGGTCTCCACCACCGCCTCATCGCGCAGCTGTGCCGCATGGAAAGTCCGTATGTTGCCGGCAGCCTGCTCCAGCGCCTCCTGTAGGGACTGCGGCACCTCATCAGCCGCCCGGCGGATCTCCTCCGCGCTCACCTCCAGGTCTTCCGGACAATAACCCTCAAAACGCTCCGTATAATCGCGCAGGGCCTCATCGCCACGGGCCTGCACCTCCCCGAAGATCTCCCGCACCAGATCCGTCAGTTGCACACCATCGGATGCCGGACGTTGGAGGAGATCGTCAAGCTCAGTAGTAGAAGGATAAAAATGTATTTTCATTGTTCAACATTCAACGTTCGACATTCATCCTTCCTCACACCACCATTTTCTCAATGGGCACGATCAGTATCCCCTGGGCTCCGACGGCCTTGAGCTGGTCGATGACCTCCCAGAAATCATCCTCGCTGATCACCGAGTGTACCGAGCTCCAGCCGCTCTCGGCCAGGGGCATCACCGTAGGGCTTTTCATCCCGGGCAGGATCTTTTTGATCTCCTCCAGCCTGTCGTTGGGCGCATTGAGGAGGACATACTTATTGTTGCTGGCAGTGAGCACCGACCGCAGGCGGAAGACGAGGTCGTCGAGCACCTGCTGTTTTTCTTCATCCAGACCGGGACGGGTTGCCAGCACCGCCTCTGAGTCGAGGAGTTTCTCCACCTCCTTCAGCCGGTTCTGGAAGAGGGTGGATCCGCTGGAGACCAGATCGCAGATACCGTCGGCCAGGCCGATGTTGGGCGCGATCTCCACCGATCCGGAGATGGTGTGTATGGACGCATCGATCCCTTTTTCCTGCAGAAATTTCCTTAAGGTGTTGGGATAAGAGGTGGCGATGCGCTTGCCCTGCCACCAGGAGAGGCCGGGGTAATTGACCGCACGCGGCAGGGCCAGGGCGAGGTGGCAACGGGCAAAGCCCAGCTTGAGGACGGTCTGCAGATCTTCCCCTTTCTCCACCAGCAGGTTCTCCCCCACAATGGCCACATCGGCCACACCGTCACGGATGTAGTTGGGGATGTCGGAGTTGCGCAGGAAGAGCAGCTCGAGAGGGAAGTTGCGTGTACGTATACGCAACTGTCCCTGACCGTTGCTGAAACGGATGCCTGCCTCGTGGAGGAGCTTCAGCGAGTCGTCATGCAGACGGCCCGATTTCTGGAGGGCCATGCGCAGGACCGGTTTGTCTTTTTCCATTGTATTATACATTTACAGTTACTCAAATAAAAAAGCCCGCATCGGCGGGCTTCAGGCTACATAACTTTTATGGTCACTCAGAACACATACATCACCCTTGCCACGCCTTCTGGCATGAAACAAAATGATGGTGATGATGATGTTTTCCGTACATAATTTCCTTTTTGACCGGACAAATATAAAAGGAAAATTCCCGGCTGCAAAAAAACTCTGTATTTTTTTTAATCATGTTGTATAAATATGCGCCAATGGATCGACGATCGATTATCTATGAACATAGCGACAAGGCGGTGCCTTGTCGCTACTATGAACTATGAACTACGAACTATGAACTAATACGTTTTTGTCATATCCTCGGGGACGACGATGATAAAATCGGCCAGGCCGTCGTTCTCCTTATCCCATTGGTCCGGGTCTTTTTGTGACACCACCGAGATGGTCCGGATCACCAGTCCCGGCTTTTCCTTGTCGATGTACCAGACGATCCCCTGGTGATGGTCGGAGTGGTAGCTGCCGTTGTAATGGAGGAAGAGCTTCCCCTTTTTCCAGTTTTTCAGGATGAACCAGGCCATGGTGGCATCCTTGACAGCCTGGGCTTTGGGGAAATTCTCATTGACATGGGCTCCCATGCCCTGCATAGAGAGCATATCCTTATAACATTTCACCTCCGGATCATAAGGTATGGGCAGGGGATGGATATAGCCTTTTGCCTCTGCACTCAGGGGATCCAGACCTTCAAAACCTTTTTTTGCTACAATGGAGGCATACCGCCGGGGAACGTTATCCGCCACGAACACCAGGCCGGTGTCGCGGGCAAAGTCCACGAGCGGCTTGTAATCGGTCTTGTAGTTCTTCCACAGGCGGGCTTCCTCCTCGAACTTTTTCGCCGGGATCAAGCCCTGCAGGTATTCATTCAGGATGAGCTGGTTGTCGGCCTCGATCATCTCGGCTCCCAGCACCAGGTCTTTTCCTCTGATACCGTAAAGGCTTTGGGTGACCTCAAACTCCATCCAGTGGGCGATGGGATTGTTGTGCTCCTCACCGAAAAAGACCATATCGGCTCCCCCCAGTTCTTTGATCATCTTTTTAAAACTGACAGGTTTACCTCCGAAAGTATAAAGGCGGTAAGCGGGTTTATCAGCAGCAAATGATACCAGAACAAGCAACG
Organism: Bacteroidales bacterium; assembly: GCA_027028505.1. Classification (GTDB taxonomy): domain Bacteria; phylum Bacteroidota; class Bacteroidia; order Bacteroidales; family VadinHA17; genus DRPN01. The sequence goes on along the minus strand of JALVJE010000032.1, from coordinate 2,389 downwards.
TGCCCAGCATTGCGGAGAGGAATATTTTTTTCATTTTCTTCACAATTTTTTCGATTATAGTACAGAGTGCAAGATAAACATTTTCCCGGCTTCCTTTTGCCGGGATTGTCAGGAAATATTTTTTTTATATGTTTGTTTTGTCAACCCATATAACCTGTCATTCAATTTATAACCCCCAAATCAAACCGTACCATGGAAATCACACGTACTTTCGACATCCTGGACCGTCATGCCAGGGAGTACAAAAAGGAGGATGCGCTGGCCGCCAAGGTGGAGGGCCGGTGGGTCCGGATCTCTTCTGAGGAGTATCACCGGCGGGCCCTCCTGGTGAGTTATGCCCTCCTGGCGCTGGGTCTGAAAAAAGGCGACCGCATCGCCGTGATCACCAATAACCGCCCGGAGTGGAACTATATCGACATGGGTGCAAGTCGTGCCGGTATCGTCACGGTCCCTATCTATCCCACCATCTCTGTCGAGGAATACACCTATATCCTGAAAGATGCGGAACCCCGGCTCATTTTTCTGGCCGATCAGGGTCTGGTCAAAAAACTGCGGCCGGTGATCGACGGCGTGAAAAGCATCGAGGGTGTTTATACCTTTAATAAGTTAGAAGGAGAGCAACACTGGGAAGAGTTGCTGAAGCTGGGAGAGCAGGAAGAGGAGAAATACAGGGATGAACTGGAGAAGATCAGCGGATCCATCACCGACGAGGACTGGCTGACGATGATCTACACCTCCGGCACCACAGGCTTCCCCAAGGGAGTAATGCTGAGCCACCGCAACCTGGTCTCCAACGTAAAAGGCACCATCCACGTCCATACCAATGGCCCCGAGGCCAAAGCCCTCAGCTTCCTGCCCATCAGCCACATCTACGAGCGAATGCTCAACTATCACTACCAGTACAAGGGTATCAGCATCTACTATGCCCAGAGCATGGCTACCATCATCAACGACATCAAAGATGTCAGGCCGGATCTGTTCACCACAGTGCCACGGCTGCTGGAGCGGGTGTACGACGGCATCCTGGCCAAGGGCAAGGACCTGACCGGCATCAAACAAAAACTGTTCTTCTGGGCGGTCGATCTGGGCCTGAAATACAAGCTGACGGGCAACTCGCCGCTCTACAACCTGAAGCACAGAATCGCCGACAAGCTCATCTTCTCGAAATGGCGGGAGGCCCTGGGGGGAAATGTGAAGGTGATCGTCTCGGGCGGGGCGGCGCTGCAGCCGCGTATCGCCACGGTCTTCTGGGCTGCCGGCATACGGGTGCTGGAAGGCTACGGCCTCACCGAGACCAGCCCCGTGATCGCCGTGAACAACCTGGTGACCGGACAGATCATGGTGGGCACCGTAGGCCCCGTGATCCCGGGAGTAGAGGTGAAGATCGCCGAAGACGGCGAGATCAAGGTGAAAGGACCCAATGTGATGATGGGATATTACAAAAAACCCGACCTGACCCAAGAGGTGATCGATGAGGAGGGATGGTTCGCGACAGGCGACATCGGCATGATGGTCGACAACCTTTACCTGAAGATCACCGACCGCAAGAAAGAGATCTTCAAGCTCTCCAGCGGCAAATATGTGGCGCCGCAGGTCATCGAGAACAAGTTCAAGGAATCGCTTTTCATCGAACAGATCATGGTCATCGGCGAGAACGAGAAATTCGCATCCGCCCTGATCTCACCCAACTTCGAATATCTGCATAACTGGTGCCATGAGCAGGGCATCACTTTCCGCGACAACGAAGACCTGGTGAAGAAGCCGGAGGTGATCAAACAGTACCAGCAGGAGGTTAACCGCATCAACAAAGACCTGGCCTTTCACGAGCAGGTCAAGCGTTTCCGCCTGGTCTGCGACGCCTGGAGCCCCGATACCGGTGAGCTCTCCCCAACCCTCAAGCTGAAACGCCGCAACCTGTACAAGAAATATGAGCACCTCATCCGGGAGATCTATCAGTACGGGGAAGGGGAAGAGTTGAAGACTTTTGAAGGGAAGGCAGAAGGATAAAGTATAGAGGCTAAAGGAAGCTCCCCGTCCGACCGGCGGTCGTCCGGGCGGGGAAGCGCGATGCTTGAAGTGCCGCAGATCGGAGATCTGCGAGCATCCTCGCAACTTTTTGGATCTTGATCCTAAAAGTTGCGGGACTCGAATGGCAAAGGTCAAAAAGTCTAAAAAGTCAGAAAAGTATGAAAAGTGCAAAGAGCGTATTGCGTAGGAAATAGCATATAGAATAGATCCACCCAGCACCTTGCAACCAGCAACCCCGTCCGACTGGCGTCAGCCCCGTCCGACCAGGTCATCCGGGCGGGCCTGCCCGAATGACTTCGTTCCCGTCCGAACGCCTGCCTGACGGTAGGCAGGGACATTCGTCCGGGCGGGCAGGCGGGCG
>JALVJE010000031.1 GCA_027028505.1 Bacteroidales bacterium | reverse complement strand
AATGGAAAATATATAATGTTGATACACAAATGTATAGAAAATCTACTTCAATTGTAATTAGTTGATGTTTTGTGATTTGATAACAAGTGCGAAACTTTAATTATTTATTTACAAACCGGGGCCATCAGAACAATCCTCCGAATATATCATCCATACGGTAGGAGATATAGTAGAACACACCCACCTGGGTGCCGCCAAAAGTATTTGTATACTTTATGTTGAAAAAGTTATTGATCCCTGCCTTCAGCCATGACCGCGGTTTATGAAAATGGTAAGAGACCTGGAAGTCCCAGGTATTATAGGTGTCCACCCATCCGTCCCCGAAGGGGCTTTGCCAGTAAAACCTGCTCTGGTAGCGCCAGTTCAGCTTAAACCCTACATTTTTGAACCCCGGATTATTCTCCATCTTGTCCAGCTTGCGGTTGGTCAGGGAGACATTCATCTTGAAAGGAGGCGTATTGAAGCCCGGCACTACGGGGTCGGTCACCTCCGAGCGCAGATCGGACCATGTGAGGTTGCCCGAGATGATGGTCCCCAGAGGCGAGAGCCATTTCCATCCCAGGGAAAATCCCTGGATCGCCACCTTTTCCAGCGAGTTGGTATAGACGTAATACATGTCACGCATGTCCGTGGAATTGACCTGTGTGGAGGCCATATACAGATCGGTGGCCGGCGAGGTATGGGGCTTGACCATCCGCATCAGCCCGATAAAATCACGGTAAATACTGTAATAGTATACAGCATCGAAAAAGATCACATGGGAGATATCGGTCTTGTAACCCACCTCGAAGGTATTGACCTTTTCCGGCCGGATGGCTCCCAGCTGATCTTCGGTAACAATGCCATCCTGCAGGATATCCAGGTTCTTCATGCGTGCCTGCTCCTGGTTGTAGGGGGGATCGGCATCCTGCAGATAATATTTCACCGAATCGTTGAACTGGAACACGTTTTGCTGATAAATGCTGTTGCCGGCGATATCATACGACTGCCAGATGCCTTTCAGTCCTCCCATCAGACGGGCCGTGGCCAGGTCCTGGTTGACATATTGTTCTTTGGCGCCGGGGTTGCGATAGCCCTGCATGAAAGAAGCCCGGAAGAAATGCCTCTTCTTCACGGTATAAAGCGCTGAGATACGAGGAGAGTAATGGCCGGTAAAATGCTCCGAGCGGTCGTAACGCACGGCAGCGTTCAGTTTCAGTTTCTTGTCAAAAAGATCTTTCGAGGCGGAGAAATACGCCCCGTATTCAAAATAGGAAATGGGATTACCGGCGCTGTCCGGAAAGATCGTTCCCCGCGAATCCAGGTCGTAATAGCGATAATTACCGCCTATTTCCAGATCAACGAACGGAAAGAGATCCCCCAGATGATATCTGCCTTCGCCCTGATAGAAGGCCGAGTTATTGATCATCCCGGCACCCTGGCGGAAATTCTTGATGGAGATCAGGCTGTCTTTCATACGTTCGAACTGCTCCGTGCCGGGTTTTGGCATGGTCCTGTCGGCAAAGTTCCTGGCCACATCATGATCACCCGGACGTATGCCGAAGCGTATCAGATGACCGAGATAGGCATTTTTATAATCGCGGAACCATGTCTCATCGTCCTCCCAGGTACGGAGGATATGATAAGCCAGGAAACGGGCATCGTAGGTCTGTCCTGTCTGCTGCCGTACGGTGTAAGCCCGCAGCAAGAGATGTTTGCCTTCGAGCTCGGCCTTACCCTGAATGATGCCGAAATCGGTGAGTGAGATACGGTTGTCTCCGGTATAGGCAGTGGTGGTCAGAGAGTATTTCCCCAGGATACGGGCAGTGAGTGTGGGGGTGATCCTGTAATGCAGGCTCCCTCCCACTTTGATGTTCTTCACATCATTGTTGATGAGATAACGGTCGCGGTATCCCGACCGGGAGACGATCACATCTTCTCCGTCCTCCCCTACCGGCAGC
>JALVJE010000030.1 GCA_027028505.1 Bacteroidales bacterium | reverse complement strand
AGTTTGGAGTGCCTTGAGGTTGGAGTTGTTATAGAGATCCTCACATTATCGCATAATCTCTTCATCGCTTCATCGCTTCATTGTTCCCTTCTTTCCATCTTTCCTCTATTCCAATTTTCTGGTATGATGGGTAAAAGGTTCAATGGTTGCATCAAAATACGATTGACATGTCATTAGTATTCTCAAAGATACAAATCCCCGCGAGGAAAAGATCTCCCTTCAGAAAAAAACTTGCGTGTACGTACACGCAAACCTAAAATATTGTATCTTTGTTATTCACAAACATTGGAGGAAAAGATCCATGAAAAAGAAAGTCAGTATCCGGGACATAGCGGAGCGGGCAGGTGTATCCATCGGCACGGTGGACCGCGTGATCCACAACCGCGGCCGGGTTTCGGAAAAGACCCGGAAAAAAGTTTTACACATTTGTGAGGAGATGAACTACGAGCCCAACGTGCTGGCCCAGCGGCTGGCAGCTGACAAGGCTTATATCATCGCCACCTTCACGCCCAAACCGCGGCGCGACAATGCTTACTGGAGGTTCCCGCTGGAAGGTATCAACAAAGCCACCGAAGAGATCGCCGGATACCGGGTGACCGTCAAGCAGTTTTTCTTCGACATCAACGATGAAGAGTCGTTCCGTCATGAGTCACTCAACATGCTGGTTACCCAGCCCGACGGGGTGCTCATCGCCCCCATTTTCCACCGGGAAGCCAGAGACCTGGCGCGCAAGCTGGACCTCAACAACATCCCGTATGTCTTCATCGACTCCCGCATCGAAGGGACCAACTATCTCAGTTACTTTGCCCAGGATCCCTTCCGCAGCGGGTACCTGGCAGGACGTCTGATCTGGTTCCACCTGAAAAAACATTCCGAGGTGCTGGTGGTCAACTTCACGGCCGATCTGGAGAACCACCTGCACCTTAAACAGCGGGAGGCAGGTCTGCGGCAGTTCATGAAAGAACAAAACTACAAAGGGCACATCCGCAGCCTCAACATCAGTCCCCGGGATGAGCTGCTGCTCTCCCACAAACTGTATGAGAACATCCATCACAAAACACGCGGGCTTTTCACCACCTCTTCGGCTCATAAGGTAGCGCGCAGCATCCGCAAGATCCGGAAAAAAGAGCTGATGTTCGTCGGCTACGACCTGACCCCCGACAATGTGAAATACCTCAACCAGGGGATCATCGACGTGCTGCTGTGCCAGAAGCCAGCCGCCCAGGGCTACGGAGCCCTGCGGGCTCTTTTCGATCATCTCGTTCGCAGGAAAGAGGTCAGCAAAGAACACCCGATGCCCATCGAGATCGTGGTCAAAGAAAATTACGAGGACTATTCCGATATCTGATAAAGGATCAAATATTAAACAGAAAAGAAGATGAAAACACTCTCATTCGATGATCTGAAAGACAAAGTATGTGTGCTCACCGGTGGCGGCGGAGCTATCGGCTCGTCGCTGGCCCTTTTTCTGGGCCGGACAGGGCTGAAGATGGCCATCCTCGACCTCAACGGCGAGCGTGCCCGCGAGGTGGCTGAGGCCGTACATCAGGAAACCGGCCGGCCGGCCCTCGGTCTCACGACCAATGTGCTGGATAAAGACTCACTGGAGGAGACCCGCCGGCGCATCCATGAGGAGCTGGGCACAGTGGATTTTCTCATCAATGCCGCCGGAGGCAACTCGCCCAAAGGCACCACCGACGTGGAGATGCTGGAAAAGGTCACGGAAGAGGAGCTGCAACGCTCCATCTACGGCCTCGACATCGAGGGGTTCCGCTGGGTCTTCGACCTCAACATCTCCGGCACTCTGCTGCCCACGCTCACCTTCACACGCGACATGCTGGAGAAAGGAGGCGGTGCGGTGATCAACTTCTCCTCGATGAGCGCCTACCATCCCCTCACCCGCGTGGGAGCCTATTCGGCCGCCAAGGCCGCCGTCAGCAAC